>JAYVXO010000012.1:0-56386 GCA_043785105.1 Fimbriiglobus sp. | reverse complement strand
ATTCACCACGGAGGGCACAGAGAGCCACAGAGAAATCCGAAACAAAATCTGATGGATTTTCTCTGTGGCTCTCTGTGCCCTCCGTGGTGAATCATCTTAATAGCCCGAGGCTTCGCGTATGTTTGGATTCGGCAACCGCAAGCAGTCCGCACTTCCAGACCAATCGGAGGTCGTTGGCATCGACCTCAACGCCACACGGGCGCAAGCGGTGTCGTCGGCAGTGGGGCGGGGGCGAGTGTTGAAGTTGGACGATGTCAGCGATGAACTGCCGCTGTTCATCAATCTGGATGGTCGGTCACCCGAAGTTGGCTCTGTGGGGGTTGAGGTTTGTCGCAAACTGCCGCATCTTGTTTGCAGTAACTTTTTGCCGCAACTTGGCCAAGCCCGGCAATGGCAAGTTGGTCGATCGAAGGTAACGCCCGAGACTGCACTACTCGCAACCTTTAAAAAAATCTGCAGGCCAGTCAGTGAGGAATCTCAAACCGCCGCGATCAGCCTTCCGACCTATTTAACACCCGCCCAAGTCAAAACCGTCTTGGAGCTAGCAGCTAGGGCGAAGTTGCCGTTGCGGGGGACGGTTGCCGCACCGTTGGCGGTAGCCGCGCACCGGGCCGCGTGGATTTTGGGCGGTGCATCACAGGGTGTTGAATCGTCCGAGCATAACAGTCAGCGTGAGGAATGGGTGGTGCCGATTCGACGGCAATCGCACGGCAACGCGGCCATCGTGATTGTCGATGTCGATGAGTTTGCACTCACCGCCTCCGTGATCGGCATTGAACCGAACGAAGTGAAACTGATGGCGAGTGCGGCGTGGCCCCGTGCCTCCCTCAAGTTGTGGAAAGACCGGCTGCTGGATTCCCTTTCAGATCGCTGTGTGCGACTTTGTCGCCGCGATCCGCGTGATTCCGCCGACGCGGAGCAATCACTGTATTTGCAACTCGATGCGGCCCTCGACCGTGTTCGCGCCGGTCAACCCGTTGTGTTGAACATCCGGTCGGAGCACTGGTATCAGGACTTGGTGCATCAAGCGGATGAGTTCGATGGTTACTGCGCCAACCTCGCCAAACTCGGTGCCGATGGCGTGGCCGAATTGATCCACTCGACCAACCTGCCGACGCCACCCCGCGCCGTGTGGTTGACGCACGCCGCCGCCAAACTGCCCGGACTGGCCGCAACGATCTACAACAGGTCCGCCGAGCAAACCGAAGTTCTCGCATTGCCAATACATGCGTATGCGGACGCCACAGCATCGCTCGTGTCCCGTTGGCTAACCGGCAAACTCCCGCGTGGCCACCTCGACCTGACGATCCCACTCGAACGCAATCCCTATACCCGAGCATTGCCGGAACATCGCAGTTCGGTCTGAGTTATGTTACTTCTTGTTAGCCCGATGCGCGAGCGAGGGGCTGACCAGTCCCCTCGCTCGCGCGTTTAGAAGTTGCGCTCTCGAACTACCCCGAAGGGGTTCAATCGAATAGCCCAGGGTCGCGGCGCTTCGACGCGCACCCTGGGTCGGACCTGATCTTACCCCGCAGGGGTTACATCGTTCCCAGTGGTGTAGGATGTAACCCCTGCGGGGTAAGGCCAGGGTGAAGCCAGGGTGAAGTCGAGAACCCAGGGTGCGCGACGAAGCGCCGCGACCCTGGGCTATTACATTGAACCCCTTCGGGGTAGTTCGAGAGCGCAACTTCAAAAACTCGCGCGTCGGGCTAACAAAGACCTTGCTGATTCTGGAACAAGGACGACACACCCGATGCGAACCCGTCATAAACAGCCGAACTTGGTGAGCATGTGGATGCTCGACGTGTTTTGTTGCGCACTGGGTTGCGTCACCTTGTTGTGGTTGCTGAGTACACGCGAGGCGAAGATTGAAGCGTCGCGCAATGCGTCCGCTGTGGAGTTGTTGGCCAAGTCCGAAGCCGAGTTGAAAGCCCGCCACGCGGAACTTCTAGCGACCAAGGCGGAGTTTGAACAGACCAAACGCAAGCTGAACGCGGACCTCGAAGACCTTCAAGGCAAGTACGTGCTGTTGACGGCGGACCGTGACGACACCGCCAAGCAACTCGTCACCGCGACGACCACGTTGAACGACACGCAAGACAAGCTGGCCAAGTCGCTCGCCAAAAGCCAGGAGCAAGACGACCTCCTGATGCGCAAGCAAAAGGACGTGAAGGACTTGGCCGCGAAACTCAACACCGCAACGCAAGCGTCGGATGAACTGAACAAACTGCTCCGCCAGAAGCAACGGGAGCGGGACGACATCGCACTGAAAGCCACGAAGGCGGACGAGCAACTCAACGACCTTGACGCCAAGATGAAGTCATTGACGAAGGAAGCCCAAGATGCGAATTCTTCACTGAGCGCGATGCGGAAAGCGAGTGACGAGTTGGCGAGTGCCAAGGCGATGATAATTGACTTGCAGGGCCAAAAGGCGAAGCTGGCGGACAAGTTCGACCACTTGAAAGCCGACACCGAATCCCGCTTCGCCGGCATTGCGATGACGGGTCGGCGGGTCGTGTTTATCGTGGACATTTCCGGCAGCATGAAACTGATCGACGACAAGACCCCCGCCCCGGACAAGTGGCCGACGGTGATCGAGACCGTTGCCAAAGTGATGCGGAGCATCGCGGAGTTGGAGAAGTATCAACTCATCATCTTTTCCCGCAAAGCCGAACACCTGATCGGCAGCGGGGAGTGGCAACCCTACCAAGGGGAAACGTCCGTCAAGCAAGTGATGGCGGCACTGAAAAAAGTGAACCCCGAAGGGGATACCAACATGTATGAAGCCTTCGATCTCGCCTTCAAAGCGCGACCTTCGGGCCTCGACACGATTTATCTGTTCAGTGATGGCCTGCCCACGAGTGGCGTCGGACTGACCCCCGAACAAGAGCGCACGGCCAGCAACACCGAACGCACGGAGCGTCTCTCTAAGCACATGCTCACCTCGTTAAAAACCGGCTGGAATCGGCCCAGCAGCACGGCGCGTGTCCGCATTAACTCGATCGGTTTCTACTTTGAAAGCCCCGAAGTTGGGGCTTTCCTCTGGGCGCTTTCCCGCGACAACGACGGCAGCTTCGTGGGCATGTCCCGACCGTAACAACTTCACTCGTCGCATCGTGGAAACACACTGGACACTGCCCCACATCGCTGACAAAATATCGCATACGCTCTCCGCACATTACCCCAGGACAACTCATGCAACGCTACTTGCTCGTTGGTGTCGGTCTGCTGTTGACGATGCCGATTGTTGCTGCCGACACATTCACACCGGACCCGGCATCTGTTCGACGCCACGGACCGGCGTACCGCTATCCGCAAGCGGGGTGGACGATCATCCACATTGAGGGTGACGCTTATCCGCGCGGATACCAGCACGGGAAACTGCTTGCCACGGAGGTCGGGAACTACGTCCGGAGTTTGGCATCGCAACAGAGTAAGGCGGCACCCAACGACGGTTGGAAGCTTACCCGCACGGTCGTGAACGCGGCATTTCTCCGCAAGTTTGAGCGCGAACACCTCGACGAAATGCAAGGCATTGCCGACGGCGCGTCAGCAGGCGGGGCGACGTTCGACGGTCGGCCACTGGACCTCCTCGACATCGTGTGCATCAACGTCCAGATGGAGTACGAGACGCTCGATCACGCCCTGGAGGCGTTGCCGACTGGGCTTGAAGGGATCAAGTTTCCCAAGGCCGCCGCGAAGCCGGTTGCGGCCCCGGCGAAGGACCACTGCTCCGCGTTTGCGGCTACTGGTCCGGCCACGGCAGACGGCAAACTCGTGATCGGCCACATTACGATGTCGGGGCTGGCGAACGCCCTCGATACCAACGTCTGGATCGACGTGAAGCCGACCAAGGGGAACCGGGTCGTCATGCAAGGCTTCCCAGGGGCCATCTGGTCGGCGCAGGATTATTACCTCAACTCCGCCGGGATCATCCTGACAGAAACCACCATCGCCCAAACGCGGTTCAACCCCGACGGCGTCCCACTGACAGCCCGGTGTCGCAAGGCCATGCAGTATGGCAACACCATCGACGACGTGGCGAAAATCCTGAGCGAAAAGAACAACGGGCTGTACACGAACGAGTGGCTAATCGGGGATGCCAACACCAACGAAATTGCGATGCTCGAACTCGGCACCACGACAACCAAGATGTGGCGGAGTTCCAAGAATGAGTGGCTGATGCCGGGAACCGAAGGGTTCTACTGGGGCTGTAACAACACCAAAGACTTGGCCGTCCGGATCGACACGATGCCGGGACTTCAAGGTCGCCCACAGGATTTAAGCTGGCGGCCCAGCGACCGGGATAAGGCGTGGTTGAAGCTCTACGACCAAAACCGCGGCAAGGTGGATGCCGGCTTCGGCAAGCGTGCGTTTGCGACGCCGTCTCTCGCCGCCCACGCTTCGTTGGACGCGAAAGTCACGACATCGGATATGGCGAAGCGACTGAATTCTCATGCCCTGTTCGGCCCGCCCTACGGCCGCGTGTGGGAAGCCTCGGTCAAGGAAGACAAGAAGTATTACGAGGTCCGCGATTTCGTGCCGAACGACTGGACGGTTATTACGACTGCGGCCCCGGCGAAGGCAGAACAGGTGGCCGTTGCCGACTTCGTGGACAAGATTCCGGAACGCCCGACCGACCCCCACACGGTGCCCGCATGGCAGGGAACCGTGTTGCCTAAATCCGATGCTGATGTTTGGTTGACTGCCGGGTTCGCGGGGTATGAACGAGTGATCGCACTGGAAAATGCACTCCGGGAAAAAAGTGACGGCACGTTGACACCCGGCGATACCGAACGGATCAAGTTGGCACTCTTTCAGAACCAAGCAACGTACTTGGCCGCGAAAGTTCAACAACCAAGTTGGCTAAAGTCCGATCTCTCGAAACCCAGTGTCAGCCCGTTGACACTGGAGTTGGACCGCGACCGCTGGCACACGGAGCAAGCCCACTACGGCGTGCTGGCGTTCGCGGCGTTGCGGGGTTTTATCGGGGACGACAAGTTCAGTGATTTGATGGACGAGTTTGGCCGTGCCCACGCCGGGAAGCAAGTCACCGTCGCGGACTTTACAGCAGCGGTTGGCAAAACCAGCGGTAAAGACGTGGCCGAATTCCTGAGTCGCTGGCAACCGCCGAGTGTCGCGGGACGTGCCGTCAGTGTCGTCGGCTGGGTACGGCACCCGGACGAGACGGTGATTGTGTACGGCACCCAATCCGACAAAGTCGGCAACAAGGCGGCTGCGGAACTGTTGCAATCGGCGGTGCGCGTCAAGTGGTCCAACATCGTGATTCCGATCGTTGCGGACCAAGATGCCACGGACGAAATGCTGAAGGGTAAGCACGTCGTGTTGATCGGTCGCCCGATTGCGAACTCCGTGACCAAGCGGTTTGTGAAGGCATTCCCCGTCACGTTCGGCCAAGATTCTGCCACGGTCAACGAGAAGGTTTATGCCCACGAACGGACGGCGATTGTGGCGGCGGGTGTGAACCCGATTGACGCGAAGTTTTCCGTGGTGGCAATCGCCGGATTTTCCGCCGACGCCACGTACTGTGCCGCCGAATCAATAATTGATTCTCCTTCGGCTGAAGTGCTGATCTTCCCACGCGGCACGGCGGCAGTCCCGATCATCGTTCAACACGGTTCGCAACAACTGTCCGGAACACGATGACCACCCCCGTTGCGCCGATGATCGCGGTGATGCAAGACGCCACCGCGACCATCGGCGTGGGGGAGTATCGCAATTGCGGCCAGATGATCGCGGGTAGTGTCTCCGTATTCGGAGTCGTTAAGAACAGGGTCACCAAGGATTCGTTGAGCGATAACACAAAGACCGCCACGCTTGCCGCGACGAGGGCCGGGCGAAGGAGTGGGATGACAATTCGCCGGGCGACTTGCCAGGAGTTCGCCCCCAGCCCGCGTGCTGCCAATTGATATTCGTGCAGTGCGGGCGTGAGATGGCTGCGAATGATCAGAAAGGCAATGGGTTGCCCCAGTGCCGCGTGGACGAGTACCAAGCCGCCAATCGTGCCCCACAAACCTGTCACATAAAATAGCGAGAGGATTCCCATCCCCATCGCGGCCACGGGAACACAGGCGGGAAGCAAAACCAAGATCACGATCAAGCGTCGCCCGCTGAACTCAGCGGCATTTACCGCATATGCAATCGGCCCTGCTGCCATCACGCTGACGACGGCGGCCAGCACAGCCACCACTTGGCTCCGAAGCAATGCGGCGACCCATCGGCGATCGTCAAAGAACGCGAGATACCACCGACCGGACCATTCGCCGGTCGGCGGCGTGAGAAACGAATCAGGCGAGAACGACACCCACACCGTGTGAAGTACGGGTGCCAGCAACCCGAAAATAATCGACCATCCTAGTAGTAACGACAGCGGACTCCGTTTCATCGTTGGCGTCTCCGCAATAAGTAGAGCACTCCAAGTACCCCACCGATCAAAACGAGCAAACTGACCGCACCTGCCGCAGCGCGGGGCCATCGACCGTATTCAAACGCTTGACGGTGGACCTCCACGGAGAGCGTCGTTTCGTCCGGTCCGCCCAGAAACAACGGCCCCAGGAAAGCACTCAGCCCCCAGATGAGACCCAGTTCCGCCGCGAGGATCAAACCGGGTCGTGATAAGGGCAACGTGACCCGCCGAAACGTTTGCCAATGACTTGCGCCAAGGCCGTGAGCAGCCGCAACCAATGTCGAGTCGATGCTACGCAGTTGAATCAGCAGAACTAATACGGCATACGGCAGGATCAGGTACACCTCGGCGGCGATGGCGGCGAACAGGCCGCGTGGCAACATGCGTTGCAGGCCGAACAACGTGGCCAACACGCCCGCCGTTTTCGGGATCAACACTAATGCCAACGCGACCGACTGACATCGTGGTGTCAGTGACCGCACGAACAGCGCCAGCGGGAAGCCGATGAGGACGGTTGCCATCGCCACAACCAAGCCGAATACCGCAGTGAAGGTGAACAGTTTCAAGCTGTCTCGTTCGAGGAAGACCGCGTAATTCGCCGTCGTGAACGTGTATGACGTGTAGAACCCGCGACCAGTCGCGGGTTCAAACAGGCTCATGCGGATTAACAAAATCACTGGGCCGAGCACCAGCCCGGCAACAAGAACGAGTGCCGGGGTCGAGAGCAAATAGGGCATACTGCGATGGTTCACGATACCGCATCCGGTTCGGGAATTTCCCAGCAATCACTTGCGGCGATTCCCAGGTTGACGCAATCACCGACAGCCAGTTTCGCTGTCGCACGACAACGAATTTGCAGTGTGAATCGCCCGCACTGCACCACGGCACACAGGTCCGACCCATGAAAACTCACGCCCGTGACCGTCCCTGGATAGTGACCATCGAGCGTCACTCGTTCGGGGCGAATCATCATCACGGCGTCGGGCCGCGCACCCAGAAGTGTCCCGTCCAGTAAATTCGCGGCACCCAGAAATCGGGCGACGAACGGCGTCCGGGGGCGGTGGTACACGTCTTGTGGCGTACCGAGTTGGAGCAACCGCTCCGTGTGCATGACGCCGACTAAATCGGAGACCGCCAATGCCTCGTCCTGATCGTGAGTGACCATGATTGTCGTCACGCCGGTGGTCTCGTGGACCCGTCGCAGTTCGGCCCGCAGTTGTTCCCGCAAGTGCCGATCCAGATTGGCGAGTGGTTCATCCAGCAACAACACGTCCGGGGTGAACGCCAAAGCTCGCGCCAGAGCGACACGCTGTTGCTGGCCACCGGATAGCTGCGCAGGGTAACGTTCTCGTTCCGCTTTTGCCAGCCCGACGCGGTCGAGAACTTCATCGACACATCGGTTGCATTCCGTGACCGGCACACCGCGCACTTCCAAACCGAACGCGACATTCTTACGTGCGGAAAGGTGCGGAAATAAGGCGTAGTTCTGAAAGACCATGCCGATGTTGCGGCGTTCGGGCGGGCGGCCCGTTGTATCCTGACCACCAAGAAAGAGCCGTCCCGCATTGGGTGCCAGGTACCCGCCGATCAACTTCAAAAGCGTCGTTTTCCCACACCCCGATGGCCCTAGCAGCGTGAGGAATGACCCCTTCGGCACCGCGAACGAGACATCGCGCACGACCGCAGTTTGGCCGTACCGGAACGTGACGCCGTCGAAGCGGACCGCATCAGTTGCCACGGAGGATTGTCCGGTCCCAGCGGTCGGCGAGTTGGTCCCATTGGCTGGCGTAGACATCGTAGGGGTAGTACTTCAGTGTGCGGAATTGGTCGGGGGTGTGCGGGTAGAGTGACTTCCACAGCGGGTCTTCGTCCGCCATTTTCGCGGCCGTGTCTTGGCGAGCCGTGGCCATTCCCCGTCGGGCAAACTCCAGTTGAATCTCATCACTAAATAGAAAGTCGATCGCGGTCTCGGCTAGCTCTTTGTACTTTGTCCCCGCCGGGATCGCCCAAAATACTTGCACCATCGCGCGATCCTGAACGGGAACAATCGCGCCCAAATCCGGCTTCTCACGCAGCGCTTGAAGGTACTCCGGGCTGTGCATGTTTCCTGCTGAGACCGTCTTGTCATGGAGTGACAGGATCATGTCAGTCGAAGTCGGCCACCACAGTTTCACCCGTTGTCGATGTTCCCGCGCGAACCGAAACACTTCGTCAATGTTATCGCGGATCAATGCGTGGGCAGTACCCGCTTTGCCGTTCGCATCGGCAAGAATTGCGGCGAACGTGAACAGGCTCATGTAGAAGTGGTTGTACAGCCCGAGCTTTCCGGCGATGTCGTTCCGCAGCAGATCGGCCCAACGGGTCGGCGGTTCGGTCAGCAAATTCTTGTGATACGCAAGGGTCATCACCGAATCGGGGTACGGCAACCCAACGCGATCGCGGAAGACCCACGGCTCCAGCGCTGCGGCTGCCAGTGACTTGTGGTTCGGCACGTTGTTCAGGTCAATTTGTGCGAAGAGACCGTCCTTCGCGGCGGGATAGCCCTGGGTGGCGTCCGTAATCATTAAGTCAAACGGCGGGTCGTTGGCAGGGGCGGTCTTCAACTTGGGAATGCCGTCCCACCAGCCGGGAAACAGCGTGACCGTGGCACCTGTCGTAGCTTCAAAACGGGGGACGAAGACTTCGCGCATCGTCTTTTCGTGCCCACCGGCGTAGACGAACACACGGAGTTCCTGGCCGGTGGACGGGCCGGTTTTCGCTGCCCGGTTTCCGCAGCCGATCGTGGCGCCAAGACTTGCCGCAAGGAACGTTCGACGGGTAACGGGATTCATGGTGATGACCCTGGATGCGGTTCTCGGAAGGCGATCACGCCGGCGATGATTCTTGCGGTTGTCGTCAACCAACACAACCCGCCGAACACCCAGGCGAGAACGGGGAAGTGGTCGGGGAACAGGCAGAACAGGACGAAGAAGACGATCGTCTCGGTCCCTTCCATCAGGCCCGCCGTGTAGTAAAACGCCTTCTTTCCACCGCTTTCGGTTTGCAACCCGCGTTTGGCGGCAATCGTTGCGTAGGCCAAGAACGAGCCGCCTGTTCCTACAAAACTGTAGACCAGGAAGCATGCTGGAAGTGCGAACTCCGGGCGACTGAGCGCGAATGCGAACGGCACACCGGAGTAGAAGATCATGTCCAACACGATGTCCAGATAGCCACCCAAGTCCGTCGATCCGGTGCGGCGCGCAACCGCGCCATCGAGACCGTCGGCGACCCGGTTCAACACGATCAAAATCAGTGCGGCTGTGTATTCTTGAAAGGCAATCGCCCCGCACGCCATCATGCCAACCCCGAATCCTCCGAGCGTAATCGCGTTGGCGGATACGGTACATTTCACAAACACTTTGGCAATCGCGTTGAGTGGCGGATCAATGATCGGTCGGATGCGAGCGTCGAACAAGTGGTTCCTCCAGTCCGAAACCAACCTACCGTTGTCAAATGCGGGCGATGGGTCGATCCACGATACCGCGTGCGTGTCGATTCTCGATCTGATCGGCGTAGACCTTCCGCCGATCGACGAAATACATGCCGCCTTTTGCGCCACGTAATCGCACCCGCAAATGGGTCGCCCACGCGAGTAGTTTCTCAGGCCAGACGGCGCACTCTCGACCGCTGTTGTATGGACCAGGCTGAAAGTATGTATCAGGTTGAAGGGGTGGTCGCACCACACGTACCCCGCCACCCGGTTTCTTCAACGTATAGACATCCTTCATCCAGTGTCCGGTGATTAAATTCGCGGCGGGAAAGGGTGCAGCGTTACCCCAGAGAACGTTGTCTTGCGGCCCATTCGGGTTGCAGAACCACGGGAACACCGCCCGCATACAGCATGAAAAGTAGGCGTAATCCCGAGGGCGGTACTCGCGGTTGCGGAACAGGAACAACACTTCGCGTTGTTCGGTTTGGACAAATCGGTGTAGCTCGCGGCGGAAGTTCGGGTTGGTGATGTGTTGGTACCCGTCGCTGAAATCCGTGAACAGAATAATTCCGCTGTTGTAGTGTGATGCACCGTGAATGTAGTTGATACCGTGCGGCATTCGTCGCTTGGGGCCGATCGGTAATTCGGGAGTGACAGCGGACTGTCGCACCCGCTCGGCGAGGAACTTTCCGGTTGCGGTCAGCACCACGTCGTCATCAGCCAAGCCATTCGCGTTCGCCTCCCGAGGGGTCCGGTAGATCACGTTTTCGTGCCAGATCGGTTTGCCCGTACTCGGGTTGAATCCCGTAACCCACGGATGGTCGAGACCGATCAGTCCCGCCGGCATGGGTCGTAGTTTGGTGATGTCAAGTACCCGCACGATACCGTGGGTGTTGTGAACGGCTTGGTAAGCCCACCGAACTGGCAGGCCAAGCCAATACCGCATCGCCGCCACACGGCGGTTTATTGACTCGGTACGAATTGGTGCTGGTGGCATGGGCATCGGGTTGGGTCACGACTTGGTAACGGGACACGCATCGGCGGGGATTGGCGTCTTCGATTCGGTCATTTCCGGGTGTTGCGAGTTTGTGGGCCGTTCGCCGTAGCGATTGTTCCACCACCGACGCACGACACCACGAATGCCGAACGCCTTGAACGGCGCCGCCAACAGCTTCACTTTCTTGTGCTTTTCGCCCCAATCCGGAACGTCGTCGTGCAGGACATAAACTTCCCACAGTGTCTCGTCGGGGTCCGTGATCCACAGCTTGGTTTGCCGGGCGTAACAGCACTTCACGTCGTCCTGTTCGCCGATTCGGGCGCCGACGGCTTTCATCCGTTGATGAATCACTTGCAATTCTTCGACGGTGGTGAGTCGCAAGCCGAGGTGGTTGAGCGGGCCGCCTGCACAGGCGCGCTTGGGCTTGAGGGACAGTACCAATGGCGGCACGTCAATCTCAAACTTGGCGTAGTCCGGGTACGACTTCACCGGGTCGGCTCCGAGTAGCGCCGAGTAAAACTCGATCGACTTGGCGAGGTCGGAGACGTTCAGACTGGTGTGGAACTTGATTACTTTTGTCGCTGCTTCGGGCGTCCGGTTCGGTACGGTCATCGTCGTCTCCTGGGCGTTTTCATTTGACTTCAAACACTTTATCTGAAAGACCTGCGTCCGGAACTTCGACACTCCACGGCGTCTTGGCGGGGTCGGCATACTTTGGCATCTTGATCCGCGAGGCTAACTCCGGGGCGAGCGTGACTTTGTACTTACCCGGTGGTATGCCGTCGCCGAACGGGAATGTTTTGATCGTGAACGAGCCGTCGAGTTGCAGTTGGCTACTCGGCTTGTCCTTCTGATAGCTGTTCGCGGCGTCCGGGTGGAAAGTAATGTTGCCTGCTGTTAGCGGCTGATCCTTGTAGGTCACTTTTCCCGTGACCATGACGAGTTTCGGTTTTTCACCATCACAACCCGTCAGCACAAGCAAATACAAGAAGCCAAGTAGCCAGGTTCTCTTTGCCATCGCAAGCCTCCGGTTCAGTCGAAGGTGACGACTTGGCCGTCCGATTGACGAATCATCAGCCGAACCATTGTCGAGGGTGTGGAGTAACGAATGGTGCGAACACTGCCGTCACCGAAAGCGAATTGCGGGCCACCGGCGGAACTCGGTGAACCCCAGTTGCCGCCGCCGCACGATTCGGAACCCACAGTCCAACCCGTCCCTTCGACGCGATCCGGAAAGCCGTTGAGCTGGGTGTCCGAATAGAGTTCATCACCACAGCGACCAACTCCGCCGGCGCCACCCATGACATAGGGTTCGTCCCAATGCCAGGAACCTGTTTGAACAGCTTTACCCGCCATTGCTTTTTCGCCGAAGAAGATCGTGTTGGAGGTGCCGTCGGTGATGCTGGCGACAGACGAGACTTTGCCCCACCCCGCATAGGTCGTCCAGAACACTTGGTCGTTGGCCGCGTAGTCCGTGCGGGCACTTGGCCCGGCGCCGCCATCGTTGTAGCCCCACCCTGGGTAGACGGTGTCGGTCGTCGGCACTTGGATCGCAATCGGGGACCGTCGGAGCGGGACGTGGAACGTTTTCACGGGCGTTTTGTAGGCAATCAGCCCGTCCCGCAAGATGGCGTCTTGTTCGACGTAGGGCAACAGCGAGAAAAAAGTTGAGCCGAGTTGGTACTTGCCCTGCTTGTTCGCATCCCCCCAACGTGGACGGAAGTTTCCGTAGCCAGGAATCACGGTGTAGGCGTTCGGCGTTGCAACGGTTGTCCCGTTCGAGGAGGTGGTGTAAGGCGACGAGTTGCCCGGTGTCACGCCGTAGTCGTACCCACCACTGTTAGGGTAGTATTGGTACGTCGATTCATAATTCGCAGCCGCCAAGCCGAGTTGCTTCAAGTTATTTTGCGACTGTGCTCGTGCCGCCGCTTCTCGAACTTTCTGAACGGCGGGAAGCAATAGCCCGATCAGGATTGCGATAATCGCAATCACGACGAGCAGTTCAATCAGTGTAAACGCCGAACGCTTTCGCATTGAGAACTCCTAGGGTTTGACAAGTCAAGGTAGCGAATGAATGGGGCCGATGGTTCAACATCTGCCCAGTTCACAAGATGATAGTCGAGCAACGGGATTTGGCTAACACAAAAATCTGTGACGCGCGGAGTTTTGTGTAATCCGCTAAGAAGCACCGAACAAAATGATGATGGCAACTTAGCCGATCGCTTTGGCAATGCCGAACGCAGCGGCCGCAGCTAATCCACCGACCGACGCGGTTTGCCAAGCGCTTCGCATGGGACGAGTCGTGGTAAAGCGGCCCTTGACGTAGCCAAATACGAGTAACGCGACCATCGTGACGGCGATGGACGTTGCCAGGGCCGCATGTACGTCGTGCAGGAAAAAATAGGGCGAGAGTGGAATGATGCCGCCGGCGATGTAGGAAAAAGCAATTGTGAGTGCGCTGTTCCGCGCCCGTTTGGGATCGGGTTGCTCCAAACCCAATTCAAATCGCATCATGAAATCGACCCACCGGGCCGAGTCCGACCGGATCGCCTTCACCACGGCGTCCACGGAGTCTTCGTTCAACCCGTAGCCGCGAAAGATACTTGCGACTTCGGCTTCTTCTTCCCCCGGCATCTCGACCGTCTCACGGAGTTCCCGCGCCCGCTCGGACTCGTAGTGTTCGGCGTCCGTTTTTGCCGCCAAGTACCCCCCTAACCCCATCGCGATCGAGCCGGCCGCAACCTCGGCCAGTCCGGCTGTGATGATGATAGCCGTCGCGTCCACGGCGCCGGATAAACCCGCAGCCAGGGCGAAGGGTACCGTCAGTCCGTCGGCCATGCCAATGACAACGTCCCGAACCGTCTCGGAAGCAGTGAAGTGTTTCTCGATGTGTGGAGTAACCGGCATGTCAGCCCTTTCAGGAACGTCACTGGGATTGGTGTGCTACATTACACCGCCACGTTAGAATGGACGTGACAGTAACTTCAAAGTAGGAGTAGGAATAACAGTTTTACACGTCGAACCGGATACCCTGGGCGAGCGGCAGGTCACAGGAGTAGTTGATCGTATTAGTAGCCCGTCGCATGTACGCTTTCCAGGAGTCCGCGCCGGATTCGCGGCCGCCACCCGTCTCCTTTTCCCCGCCGAACGCGCCGCCGATTTCCGCCCCGCTTGTGCCAATGTTCACGTTGGCAATCCCACAGTCCGACCCGGCGGGTGACAGGAATCGTTCGGCTTCCCGAATGTCGTTGGTCAGAATCGCCGAGGCCAACCCTTGCGGCACGCCGTTCTGAAGATCAATCGCGTCGCTGAGTTCGTGGTAACGCATCACGTACAGAATGGGCGCGAAAGTTTCCTCGCGGACGATTGGTGCGGCGGCGTCAATTTCGACGAGGGCCGGTTGAACGTAGAAACCGTTCGGGGGAACGCCATTTGTCACCCGATGACCGCTTGTAATGATAGCGCCTGATTGCCGAGCGGCAGTCAGTGCCTTTTGCATCGCATCGAACGCGGCGCCGTCGATGAGCGGCCCGACCAGGACGCCAGTTTCGAGCGGGTTGCCGATCGGCAACTTCGCGTACATAGCTTTGATGCGGTCGATTAATGTTGCGGCAATCGAATCGTGAACGATCAACCGCCGCAAACTGGTGCAACGTTGGCCGCAGGTGCCGACTGCTGAGAATGTAATTGATCGCACGGCCAGTTCTAGATCGGCGGAGGGCGTCACGATCATGGCGTTGTTGCCGCCGAGTTCGAGCAACGATCGACCCAGCCGTGCCGCCACCCGTTGCCCCACGGCCCGGCCCATTGCCACCGAACCAGTCGCGGAAATGAGCGGAAGTTCCGGTGAATCAACCAGTGACATGCCGATGTCAGTGCCGCCGATGACCAAGCTGACTACGCCGTCCGGCACGTCGGGCGTTTCGTGCAAAACTTCGCACACAATCGCGTGGGTGGCGATCGCCGAAAGGGGCGTCTTCGGGGACGGTTTCCAGACGATCGGGTCGCCACAAACTAGCCCGAGCATGGCGTTCCAGGCCCACACCGCGACCGGGAAGTTGAACGCCGAGATCACGCCGACCGGCCCCAGCGGGTGCCATTGTTCCATTAGCCGGTGCCCAGGCCGTTCGCTGGCAATCGTCAAGCCGTACAGTTGCCGACTCAGCCCGACGGCGAAGTCGCAGATGTCGATCATCTCTTGCACTTCGCCTTCTGCCTCGGCCAGGATTTTCCCGGTTTCCCGGCAGACGACGTTTGCCAATTCCGACTTCCGCTCGCGGAGTTTCATACCAATTCGGCGCACCAACTCCCCGCGGACCGGGGCGGGGACAAGTCGCCATTTTTTGAAGGCAGCGCACGCGGCGGTGATGACGGGTTGAAGATCGGCGGGACTGGCAGATGGGAATGTCGCCAGCACTTCGCCATCAATCGGCGAGCGGACCGTGAGCGGTTCGCCGTGTCCGGGGAACGACCGGCGGCCAATGGCGATCGCATTATTCGGTAGGGTCAGCATCGTGGCTCTCCGGTGCAGCTTGGTCGCGGTTGAACTGAGTCAAAGTGGGGGCGTCGTAGTGCTTGCCGAAGCGGTTCGCCAGGAACTCGCGGTAGTCCACGTCTTCTTGTTTCACGAAGCCCGACTTAGGCAGCCGACCGGCCACGTGGAGATCGACGACGGCGCACATGGCCGCCGCCGTCGTGACTTGAATCGCGCTCCATTGCTCGCCGAACAGCGACTGCTGGTAAATCTTTTTAGCCTCGGATTTCTGCACGTACCGCCCCTTCCGCCACCCGGTGACGGTGCAGAACACGACCACGACATCCTGATACGTGATCGGCACGGCGCGTTCGAGCACTTCCTTCAGCAGCTCACGCCGTTCGCTCAATCGCAGTTCGTTCACCAGGAATGCGGCCAGGTCGCGGTGGCCGGGGTAGCGCACGGTTTTGTAGTTCAGTTCGCGGACCTTACCTTCCAGTGTTTCGCAAAGCGTGCCCAGGCCGCCGGAGGTGTTGAAGGCTTCGTAGGCCACGCCATCCAGTTCAAATTCCTCGTGCCCTTCCAGTGCTAGCACGTCGATGCGGCGACCATTGTGAATCGCTTCGCACGGGTTGCAGTATTCGTTGATGAGGCCATCCGTGGACCAGGTCAGGTTGTACTTCAGGGCTTTCGTGGGGAACTGTGGTAACGCGCCGACCCGCATGTGAACCGTGTCGAGTTTCTCAAACCACTTCGTGGCATGGTTCGCCAAAATGGAGACGAAGCCCGGCGCCAGGCCGCATTGCGGCATGAAGATCTGGCCCGGCTTGGACTGGCTGGCAATGGCCCGGACGCGCCGGGTCGTTTCGACATCCTCGGTCAAATCAAAGTAACTGAGGCCGTGTTCGTGAGCGACTTCGGCGATCAACGGGTTCAGCTTGAAGCTGAGGGCGGAAATGACAATCGACCGCCCGCGCATCACGTCGGCCAACGACGCCATGTTTGCTGCATCAACGGTCATCGTCTCGATGTTCGGCTGATGAAATCTCGCCAGCGAAGTGGTGTCAACGTCGGCCAAGCGCACGTGGTAATCGCCGGTTGCGGCCAGCAAGCGGGCGATCATCCGGCCAATTTTACCCGCCCCCAGGAGGACAACATCGGTCATTGGCAAACCCTCTGGGGCGGTAGACGGGTAGAATGGTGTAGTCTTCACTATTATCGGATCAGTTGCTACTTGAACAAAATTTACGACGACTCGTGGAGGAATTTCGATGACCACCGAAACACTGTGGACCACCCAACCGGACGCCGCCACGTTCGTGCAAGATCAGCTTGATTCGTTCCTTCAATCGAGCAGTGCCATCCGGAGTTTGCGCGACCGGCTGCACGTCGAAACCGGCACGCGGCTACTCGATTGGGTTGCGAAATTCGCTCTGCCAGCACATCACCAACTCGTGCAAAACATGGAAGCAGTTGGGTACAAGGCCGATGCTGGACAATCGCTGTGGCGACACCCTGGGGGGCTGTTCCCGGATGTGGAACTCACGAATCAACGAGAAAAACGGCTGTTTGTGCGGGTCGAGTCCGTCGCCGATTTTGTGCTGGCCCAAGGGTTGACGGGCCAAGTTACGATTGACGGCGCGCCACTGTCAGCAGTCCGTCAGTCGAAAGTGGCCACGGAGAATGGCACGGAATGTTGGGTCATCGAATGGCACGGTGGATCGACTGTTGACCCTATCAAGGTGCTGAATCACCACGAAGCGTTTCGGCTACGCAACCGTAACTTCGATGATGACGCGGTAGGGTTTGCCCACGCTCGGGACTTGGTTCGCGTTGCGATTGCCGATCTCGGTGTTGATCGCACGTGTGATCTTTTTTTCCAGGCGGAACGCGAATACTGGCAACTGCGCAACCGGGCGGCGCGAGTTCAGAAAGCGCGCCAAGATGCCCTCGGCATGGGGTGGGCGAATCACGACCACCACACCTACCGCAGTGGTCGCAACAACTTCGCACCAATGATAGCGATCCTTGAAGAGATGGGGTTTGTGTGCCGGGAGCGGTTCTTCGCCGGTCGGGAGGCGGGTTGGGGCGCGCAGGTGCTGGAGCAACCCAACGTCGGTGTCATCATCTTCGCGGACGTTGATCTTTCGCCGGACGAAGTGACCGGCGATTTCGCTCATGATCCGTTGCCGTTACGGAAGGAACTTGGCACGGTGGGGCTGTGGTGTGCGCTCCACGGCGAGGCGTTCCTGCAAGCCGGAATGCACCACCTGGAATGCCAGTTCGACTTCGATGCGGCACGGGACCAGTTGAAGCCCCACGGCGTGGATTCGATGAAGCCGTTTACGGATTTCACCTACCTGCGGCAGGCGTTTACCAAAGGCGAAGTGTGGCCGGTGGCCGAGAAGCGGATTGCGATGTTGCAACACGAAGGGCGAATCACGGACGCCCAAGCCACGAAGTTCCGCACCGACGGCGCGCTCGGTTCCCATCTGGAAATTCTGCAACGCAACGACGGCTACAAAGGCTTCAACCAAACCGGCATCAACGAGATTATTTTGAAGACCGACCCCCGACTTGCGGCCACTACGTGAACCGCACCGACAGGCGATCAACAATCGTTGATCCGATCTGAAGCGACGCTGTCGCAGCGGGGGATGGGGCGTTGCAAACATTCATGACACGGTCCCCTTCCACGATGAGAAAATCATCAACCAACCGGCCGTCCCGGCCCACGGCTTGGGCGCGAATGCCAGCCGGGGCGGGTTCCAAATCATCGGCGCGAATCTCCGGAATTAACCGTTGCAGTGCCTGCACGAAGGCCGCTTTGGAGAGGGAACGGTGCATTTCGCCGAGGCCCATTCGCCAGTGTTGACGGGCCATGCGCAAAAAACCGGGGTACGTGAGGGTGCCGACAAGGTCACGGAAATTGATGTCGAAGAAGCGGTAACTTTCGCGGCCAAAGGCCAGCACCGCATTCGGGCCGCACTCGACCGACCCATCAATCATGCGGGTAAAGTGAACACCCAAGAACGGAAACTGCGGGTCCGGCGTTGGGTAGATCAGGTTGCGACACAACTTCGCTGCACTCGGCTTCAACGCAAAATACTCGCCACGAAACGGCACGATTTGCACGCCCGGTTCAACCCGCGTCATCGTGGCGACGCGATCCGATTGTAGGCCCGCACAGTTCACAAGTTGCCGGGCAACCTGTTCACCGGCTGTGGTCACAATCACCACTTCATCCACTCGGTGACGGACCGCTGTCACTTTAGCACCGAAGATAATTTCGCCGCCTGCCGACCGGACTTTCTCCGCCAACCGCTCGCAAACTTGTCGGTAGTTCACGATCCCGGTTTCAGGAACATGAATGGCCCGGATGCCGGCGGCGTGCGGTTCTAACTCGGCCAGCCGTTGACTGTCGATTAGGGTGCAGGTGACGCCGTTCGCTTGTCCCCGTTCATAAAGTTGCTGCAACGATGGCAACTCGGCCTCCGTGACGGCCACGATGACCTTGCCACAAATCTCGTGGGCAATCCCCTCGGCACGGCAGAACGCCTCCATTGCGCGTTTCCCGGCCCGGCAGTTGATCGCTTTCAGTGACCCCGGCTTGTAGTAGATGCCACTGTGCAGGACGCCGGAATTGTGCCCGGTCTGATGTTCCGCGACCTTCGCCTCTTTTTCCAGCACAACCACACGACGACCAGGGAACCGCCGCGAAAACAGAAACGCCGTCGCCAACCCCACGATACCGCCACCCACCACTGCCAAGTCCGCGCACGACATGGAAATCCCCCCGTTGTGGACCTACCATCGTAGTGGTGCCACGACACTGACCGCGAGTTCGCTACTGGTTTCTTATAGTGCTGTAACAGCGAAAGTGCTACGACAAGTTCAGTATCAGTACCATGAAGACTGTATGAAGTGCTGTGGATAAAATTATAAACGGACCAATAACTACGGAATAGTGGCCATCACTTCTTAGGATGTGTGCGACAGATATCGTGCCAGCATTGGTATTGTGTAGCGGGTCTAAATGGAACGATTCATTCAGACCCGCTCAATTTTTTTACTGCACAATTATTACGCCGGGATCAACACGGTGTCGATGATGTGGATCACGCCGTTCGTGCAAGCCACGTCGGCTTTGGTGACGGTTGCCCCGCCGATCTTGACGCCCGAAGTCGTGTCGATCTTGAGTTCGCCGCCTTGGACTGTCTTCGCGCTTTTGCCGTTCATCCCCATCACGTCCTTGGCGAGAACTTTCCCGGCGACGACGTGATACGTCAGAATTGCAGTCAATTTTGCCTTGTCTGCGAGCACCGCTTCGATGGTGCCGGCTGGCAATTTCGCAAAGGCCGCGTCGGTCGGTGCGAACACCGTGAACGGGCCTGCGCCCTTCAACGTGTCAACCAAACCTGCTGCCTTGACTGCGGTGACTAGCGTGCCGAACGAGCCGGCTGCGACTGCGGTGTCTACGATATCGTGCATCTACCATCTCCAAAATCAGGGTGTCAAAATGTCCGTTGACTCGGGAGAATCCCCGACAACGAGTTTCTACCAACTGCAACGCCCACGCATTTCAATTGGACAAAACATAAATAGGGTTAGTGGGCAAGATTAGTCCATAATATTGTTCGAGATTTATTTTTGTTACATGGACAGGACTGTCACGGTTAACAACGTTGACACAGTCACAATGCAATTCATACTGCTTGCATTCCATTTCCTGAATGCAGTTTGACAAGGAACGATTCGGCCAGTCGGCGGTGTGCGACCAGTTTGTCCCCGAGCTTGTCGCGCATTTTGGCCATCACCGCCATGCGGGGGTTTGCGGTGAAAAAGTCGTAGTGCCGATCGACGAACCGCCAGTACAGCGCGTCCCATACCGCACACCACGGGCCTTTTTTGAAGTCGCTCATCTTGAGGACGTAACTCGACCCGCTGATGTACGGCTTGGTCGTCATCAACCCGCCGTCCGCGTGCTGGCTCATCCCGTACACGTTAGGCACCATGACCCAGTCGTAGGCGTCGATGAACACTTCCATGAACCAGCGGTAAACCGCGTCCGGGGCGATGTCGCACAGCAGCATGAAGTTGCCGAGGATCATCAGCCGTTCGATGTGGTGACAGTAGCCGGTCCGAAGTACCTGACGGATGACGTGATCGACGGGTTCGATGCCCGTGGTGCCGTCGTAGAACCCGGCGGGGATGTCGTGGGTGTACTTCCAATAATTTCGCGTCCGTTGTTTGCTGCCGTGGGTTCGGTACACGAGTCGGATAAATTCCCGCCAACCAATCACTTGCCGCGTGAAGCCTTCCAACGAGTTCAGTGGTACCGCATCGGCATGAGCGTGAACGGCGTCGATCACGTCGCGCGGGGAGATTAGCCCGATGTTTAGTACCGGCGTGAGCAGGGAATGAAACGCGACATCGTGCTTGGTGCTGATGGCGTCTTCGTAGTCACCGAATAACATCAAGCGGTGTTTCACGAAATCGGCGAGAGCGTGTTGCGCACCGGCGTGGTCAGTCGGGTAGCGCAGCGGTTCGTCGTCGCCGATGGCGTTGGGCAAATGCTGATGGACGTACTTCCGGGCGTCCCGTGCGAAGTCGTCTTCAACCGGCACCGAGACTTTGGGCACACGCACGGTCGCGGGCAATTTCTTACGGTTGTCCGGATCAAAACTCCACTTGCCGCCGACGGGTTTTCCGTCCTCCAGCAACACCCCAAGCCGCTTGCGTTGGGCGACGTAAAAGTCCGTGAAGAAGAGTTTCATTTTGCCCGCGACGAAGCGGTCGATCTCGGCTTGGGGCGTTAAAAAGTGCGGGTCGTCGAGAACCGTGAGCTTGATCCCCTGCGCGTCGAGTGCGACGGTCAGCCGTTTCATCAGCCAACCATCACAGGGGTCCACCACTTGAACGGCTTTGACCTTCCACTTCGTCAGGTGCTCCGCAATCGCTGCGGTGGTCGGCATGGCGGCGGAATCGACGTACCGCACTTTCATGCCAGCTTCGGCCAACGTCGCGGCGTACCGTTTCATGCTGGCGCGGTGCAGCATTAGCTTCTGCCGATGGAACCGAAACTGAGTGAAAAAGAGCGGGTCTTCAACGAACACAACCGTGTTCGCCCCCGCTGTCGCAGGCTGTGGGCTAAACAACTGGTGGGGGTAAACGAGCGCTGCGACGGACATGCCGGGCCTTTCTAATCGAACAGGAACAACTGGTTCGGGTTGCCTTTGGGTTTCTTCGGAGGGCGCGATTTGCGTGCGAGTTCTTTCTTGCGCGAACCGTGTTTCAGGTACACCGCTTGGGTGGCATCCGTCGCGGCTTGTGTTTTGCGAATCCCGTACAGAATGTCTTTCATCTGCTGCGTCCGTGTGCCGAAATCGACGACCGGCGGGGGGTAATGGGGCAGTAGTGTGTCGTGGTTGTTGATGATCGCTTCGGGTGGCACGCCCCGCAGTTCCGGCACCCAACATTTGACGAACCGGCACTCGGCGTCCAAGTCCGCGAGTTGCTTGTGAGTGCCGTGTTGTCGGCGAGGCGCGCGTCGCGTTTAATCCACCAGATCGCAAGTTGAGTCATTTGTGAAACTTCTTGGTTCCCTTCCGCTACGCTACAATCAACCGCGACAGACTTTTGAAAATAACCAAGACTTGCGTAACCAACTTCATGGAAAACCAGATCGTTATTGATGCAACGAAGCACTGGATCAGTTCGATTGTCGTGGGGCTGAATCTCTGCCCGTTCGCGCGGCGGGTGTTTGATGCGGACCGGATTCGTTACGTCGTGACTGATGTGACAAACATAGCGGAATTGAAAGCAGAATTGATCCGCGAATTGAAGCTTTTGGCCGTTGCGGGTCGGGCGACGATTGAGACGACGCTACTCATCCACCCCGGCGTGTTGTGTGACTTCTTCGACTACAACGACTTTCTCGGGACTGCGGATGTCTTACTTCAGGAGTTGGGCTTTGACGGGGAGATTCAGATTGCGAGTTTTCACCCGGACTACCAGTTTGCGGGCACGTCTTCCGATGCCGTTGAGAACTACACCAACCGTTCGCCATACCCGATGCTGCATATGTTGCGCGAAGTGAGCGTCACGGAAGTCTCGGCGAACCCGGATGATTTGTTGCGCATCCCGGAACGCAACATCGAGACGCTCCGAGCGATCGGAATCCGTGCCATGCAAAAACGGCTGAAGGACTTGACTTGATCCGCTCAGCTTTTCTTCCGCAATCGACCGGGTTTGTAAGCCTGCAAGTAGTTGGGAATCTCTTCGTCGAACGTGGTGCGGATCGTGCCCATGCTTTTCATTTCTGCAATGGCATCGTCTGCCGTCCAGCCGTTATGTTCCATCCGGTAGAGTGCGACATAACCCCCGGTTCGATGGATGCCGGCGAAGCAGTGGACCAGCACCGGCTTCGTCGTCGGGTCGTCCATGATGCTCAAAAACTTCGTGAGGTTTTTGTCAACCGCAGCCGGTTTGTCTTCGGTTCCGTACCAGTTGGCGGGCGAAAGAATCACGTGCTGAATCCCGTTCGCCTCACAGTACGCAACTTCTTGCGTGTCCGAGGAAAGCTTGCCGTCGTCCTTCAAATCCCGCAGGGAAATGACGGTTTTGAAGCCGTATTCCTGGGCCATTCGTTGAAAGCCCTCGGCGGACATCTGCCCGCTTCGGTACAGCACGCCCGGTTCAACGACGCGAAAGTTACGGTACTTGGTACTGGCCATCGCGCGGTACCCAAGCGGCAACCCGACCACAATGAGGCCGAGTCCGATTGCCAGCGTGATCGGAATCACACGTCTCATTTTCATGACCCTGATCTCTGTTCATCTCGAAAGCATCGAGACCGTTCGCGGCAGCCGAAACGGCCAGACACGGCGGTACAACCAACGTCCCACTCGCCCGAAAAACTTCGGCCACGGACCCGGATCGACGGGTTGCAGGTCGGCCAAGTTCGGGCGAAGTACCATCAGAACCAAAAACGGCGCGTACCACAAGACGTACAGGCCGCCACGGTCCGCGAACCAAAACTGGACCCCGATCGTCATCGCGGCCGTGAGTGCCAGCAGGTGGCCCAAGTTGCGGACGGGCGCCCAGAGGAGCGAGGACATCACGAACGCAACGTACAGGATGAACACCGGAATGCGATAGGCCCAGTACACCCCCGTCCAAATGCTCTCCGCTTTCGGGATTCGCCACGGCTGCCAATCTTCGAGGTGCAAGGTTTGCCACATGCCGTCCGGGAAATGCCCCGCTAGCCGCAACACGAACAGCGTTGTTGCCAACCCGATCAACCACGCCGCCGTGAAGCCGACCAGGAACCGCCCCAAGCCACGGGAGCGATAAAACTGAACCCACACCGGCAAAATCAACAACGGGAAGAAGGTCGTCCCGGCGGCGATGCCGATGAACGCGCCTGCCAAGGTAGGCCGTCGGTAGAAAAAAACCGCCCAGAGTATGAGCGCGGCGGGCCACACGTGATGGACCTGCCCAATGTGGTACGCCGCATAGGGCAGGAGCAGGTACATCGTCCCTGCCGCGATGCCAGTGGGGGTGTCGTGGAAGTGTTTCATCCCAATCAGCAACAGCCCGACTACGACTGCAACGTGGCAAAGCATAGCGAACGTGCGTTCGACCCAGAATTGAACGTCCTGGGTCGGCGAGCCATTCGCCGCCTGGACTTCCGTGACCACGGCAGTCGCGCCTTCTTGGACCCCGGTGAGGGCAGCCGGACGTTTGCCGACAGTCTCCCAGGGGTCGGTGGATCGGCTGAAGGCGACACCCGTGAGGCAAACCAACAACGCGGAGCCGAACCAAATCAACCCCGGTGTCGAAAGATTCGGTGAGATCAACGGCCGTCGAATCGTCGCCAAATCGAGAAGGCAGCGTACAAACCAATACAACGAAGCGCTGAGCAGCCACGCATACCCCGCGATCCGTTCTTGGGCAGCAAAAAATGGTAAGTCCCGTTGCCCCGGTTCGCCCGTTGTGGAGGGGCTATGGGAGGCGAACTGGTTCGCTTCCTGAATCAGTAAAAACCCAGGGACGAACAAAAATAACGCGAGAAGATCGAGGTTTCGGAGCGTGAGTAGGCGTGAAAACTGGAAGAATAACGACACCGTCAGAAACAGTGAGAAGTAAAACCAGCTTGCCGAGTTGGGCAAGGTGAATTCAAAAAAGATCGACGACGGCACAAGACACTCCGAACGGGAGAGGGGCACACTTCTCGCACAGGCAAATCATCCGCGACGACGTTCACTATCTTATTAGGTGCAACGGTCCCGTTGGACTTGACCAGATTACCCTGGGCGTTACGATCCGCAAACCCGACCTGGCTACTGAGGACCACACATGGCCGGACTGACAGCATCCGTACCGGCACCACTGCGACCGTTGGCGGTGAAACTCCGTGATGTTGTCCGCACGTTGTCGAAGCCATCGCTGGATCGAATCTTGAGCGCACTGGAAAGCCAAGGTCGGATCGAGCCGCGCGTCATGTCGTTCGTGCTTCAAAAGGGCGAAACGGTTCCATGCCCGATCCGGATCACCAACCACGGCAACGCGATCTGGAGTTCCACCGGAACCTACCCTCTCGTACTTTCTTTCCGTTGGCTATCCGCACGTAAAGAACCGCTCGATGTGGCTACGGTGCGAGTGCCGTTGCCCACGCCCGTTTATCCCGGCGAGTCGGTTGAAGTCCCCGTTTCGTTGATCGCTCCGGACTTCGTGGGGCATTGTCTCGTGGAGGCGGTGCTTCAGCAAGAGGGTGGGTCCGTAGCTCCCGAACAGGGGTGTCTACCCGTGTTGATCGAAGCCCAAATTACCGGGCGGTATGCGGACGACATCGACTACTACAAAGCCTACGCTACTGCAGACCTCACCCAAGACTACTGGACGGTGGTCGGGCCGAAGTCGAAAGACGAGTTCGATCAGTTAGCTCAAGCAAAGTTACAGTTGCTGCTGGAAGTTGGTGCAACATCCGATTCGCGGATTCTGGACGTTGGTTGCGGCACCGGCCAATTGGCGGTGGCACTCGAAACGTTTCTCTCGGACGCGGGGTGCTACGTCGGCACCGACATCGGACCAGAGGCGATCACGTTTTGCCAGCAGCAGTTCAAGCGGTCGAACTTTCGGTTTGCTCAGAACGAGATGACCAGTATCCCGATTGAAAGGGAGCAGTTCACGCACGTCACGTTTTTCAGCGTGTTCACGCACACGTTCCCCGATGAAACGGTGTTGCTTCTCGCCGAGGCTAAGCGGTTGCTTACAGCGAATGGCACGATCATTGGGGATGTGTTCACGTCGTCGATCGTCGATCGGTGTTCCGGGAATCGCGGCATGATGGAACTGAACCGCGAGCACTTTTTGCGGCTAGTCCAACTGGCCGGGTTGACCGCGAAGGTGATGCACGCCACGCCTTGGGGCAAGTATTGCCAGCGCGAAATCTTTTCGTTCACGCACCGAATGGAGGCCAACTCGTGACCGGCGGGTTGCGGCAAACGGCACTGTGGCGAACGCTTCGGGGCTTGAAACGCGGACTGATGCCGCCACGCCATGACACCATGTTGTCACCGGAAATGTGCGGCCACGAAATCGTGATCCCGAATCCCCCTGCCGCGTTGGAAGCGGGTGTATCCCATCCCTGGACACTTCGGGTCACCAATCAATCGGCGCAAGCGTGGGCAACTGCCGGGCGTCAACCAGTCGAAATCAGCGCACGGTGGATCACATGTGCCGGTGACACCTTTGGGGAACCGATTCGATTCACCGTGCCAACACCGCTCTACCCCGGCGAGCCGGCCACGCTCACAATCTTGATTCCGACCCCCGCGTTTGTCGGCGATTTCACGCTCGAAATTGATCTGGTGCAACCGACTGGCGGGCGATTCAGCGAACGCACACCCCAAGCCAAACCGGCGATGGTTGCGGTGCCGGTGCTTGGTCCGCGTGCGACGGACATTGATTACCACCAAGTCTATCGCACCGCGAATTTGCAGGAAAACCACTGGTGGGTCGTCGGCGGTTATTACAGCCGCGACGAGTACGAGAAATCCAGTCAAGGCCGCCTCGGGATGCTAATTCAACACGGCCTGACGCCCGATTCGCGGGTGTTGGACATCGGCTGTGGCACCGGGCAAATGGGTGATTCGCTTCAGGGCTACCTGTCCGAAAAAGGCGCGTACCACGGCACCGACATTGGCGCGGAAGCGATCGCGTTTTGCCTTGAGCGGTTCGCCAAAAAGAACTTCGTGTTCCGGCGCGGCGAGATGACCCGCGTGCCGTTTGATGCCACCGACGGGCTGTTCGACTTGGCAATTTTTTTCAGCGTCTTCACGCACACCTTCATCGACGAATCCGTTCTCCTGCTCGCCGAGGCGAAGCGGTTGCTCGGGCCGAACGGTTGCGTGATGGTGGACATCATCGTGTCCCCGCTGGTCGAACGCGGGTCCGGCAATCGGGGTGAAATGATCCTGAACCGGGAACACTTTTTCCGCATCGCGGGTATCCTGGGGTTTGTACCCGAAGTCATCGGCCGCTGGCCGTGGAACCCCCACGCTGAACGGCTGATGCTCGTGTTGCGACGTAGCCAAACTTCATGATTGAACACCCGGAAAGGACACCACGAATGCGCATCTTGTTAACGAACGATGACGGAATCTATGCACCTGGCTTGCGGGCGTTACGCGAGCAACTCTTGCCGCTCGGTGAAGTCACGGTGGTTGCACCGGCGACGGAACAGAGCGCGACCGGGCACTCCGTCACGCTGCTAACGCCGTTGCTCGTGAATGAAGTTTTCGACGACGTGCATGGGGAACGGCAATTCATCGGCTGGGCGGTCGAGGGTCGCCCGGCAGACTGCGTGAAACTCGCACTGCTGGAACTGCTACCCGATCCGCCCGACGTGATTATCAGCGGCATGAACGCCGGGTCGAATGCGGGCATCAACGTGCTGTATTCCGGCACCGTGGCCGCCGCGATTGAAGGGGCGTTCTACCACTTCACCGCCATCGCGTGTTCGCTCGAATACGATCAAAA
Organism: Fimbriiglobus sp.; assembly: GCA_043785105.1. Taxonomy (GTDB): domain Bacteria; phylum Planctomycetota; class Planctomycetia; order Gemmatales; family Gemmataceae; genus Fimbriiglobus. The sequence goes on along the minus strand of JAYVXO010000012.1, from coordinate 28,974 downwards.
AATCCACGACTACGCCAAGGCGGCGCAATACTGTCGGCAAGTGATCGACCAAATCCTAGCCCAGAAACCCGCTCGGGGAAGCCTGTTCAACGTCAACATTCCCGTCCTCGAACACGGGCCGATTCGCGGCATCCGGGTCATGCCACAGAACGTAACGACGTACCGCGAGAAGTTCGACCGTCGTGTCAACCCGAGGGGCCGCACTTACTTCTGGACCAGCCCCGAATTCCATTGCCCCGAACCCCACCCCGACACCGACGTGACCGCACTCGCGGAGCAATTCATCACCGTCACACCGCTGAAATTTGACCTGACCGATCATGCAAGATTGCAACAGATGCAAGAGTGGAATTGGAAGGTGGAGTAGCCCCGAAAGCCCATGAACGATCGTTCATGGGCTTTGATCGTTCATGGGCTTTGATCATTCATGGGCTTTCTACTCCCCGGTGAATTTCTTCGCGCGCAACAAGTGGTGGTAGTGTTGCGCGAAGCGGTGCGATTCGTCGCGGACGTGTTGCAGCAATTTTAAGCCCGCAGAGTGGCGGCTCAGTTTGATCGGCTCCGATTCGCCGGGGCGGAAGATTTCTTCGTCTTGCTTGGCGAGCGAAATGACCGTGGGCGGGGTGATGCCGAGCATGGCGAACGCATCCATCGCCGCACTCAGTTGGCCCTTGCCGCCGTCGATGAGCAGAATGTCCGGGAAAATGTCGCCCTCGTCGGTCAGCCGTTTGAAGCGGCGGGTGATCACTTCCCGCATACTGGCGAAGTCATCGACCCCGAGCACGGTCTTGATCTTGAACCGCCGGTACCCGGCCTTGAACGGCGAGCCGTCCAGAAACGACACGAGTGACGCCACGGTGTCACTGCCGCCGAGGTGCGCGATGTCGAACCCTTCAATCGTTCGCGGGGTCTTGGCCAATCCGAGAACTTTCTGCAGCGCCGCCAGTCCTTTCTTCGGGTCGATGGGTAGCGAAAACACTTCGGGCTGGGCGTTCTTCTCCACGTCACCGCGCAGGGAGAGCTTGCCGAGGGCGGTGATTTCGTCCCGAATTCGCGCGGCCTTCTCGAACTGCATCGCTACGCTCGCTTCTTGCATCTGCGTTCGCATCTCTCGTACCAGCCGCGACTTTTTCCCTTCCATAATCAGCATGAGTTTGCGGATCTGCTTGCGATATTCGTCGCGGCCGATTCGGAAGTTGCACGGCGCGGAGCATTGCCGAATGCTGTGCAGCAAACAGGGGCGGAACCACCGCCAACGGTCTTCGGTGGATTTAATGTCCAAGGTGCAGGTGCGGAATTGCAGCACCCGTTGCAGCACCGTCACGGCAGCCCGCAGGCTGCGGGCGTGGGTGAACGGCCCGTACAACTTCACGCCTTTGCGGCGCGGGTTCCGGGTGAACTCGACACGCGGGAATTCTTCACGGATGCGGATTTGCAGGTACGGAAACGTCTTGTCGTCCTTCAGCGCTTTGTTGAACCGGGGTTGCACGTCTTTGATGAGTCGGGCTTCTTGCAGCACCGCGTCAACATCGGTTTCGCAGGGGATGAAGTCGATCTCGCGGATGTGTTGCACTAACTCACACGTCCGCAAATTCTCCGCCGCTTCCTTGGTGAAATAATGCGACGCCCGGCTACGCAGGTTCTTGGCTTTGCCGATGTAGATCACGTTGCCGGCGCCGTCCTTCATGAGGTAGACCCCCGGCGTCACGGGGAAGCTTTTAACCTTCTCCGACGGAGGAATTTGACAGGGGTCGGGCGTTGGAAAACTGACCGGAATCGGTACCCGTTCGTTCGGCATGGTGACATCCTGCGGTTCGTCTCATTCGTTATTGTCACCCCATTTTAGCGGATTGCCTTGCAGTCGTGGCAACTGATGTTCACGGGAAAATGACCCTGCCGGTTGTGCCGCCGTTGTTCTTGGCCGAGAACAACGCAATGGCTAGCAAACGGCAGGCCGGGCGGGTACGTTCATGGTGTAGGCGTTTACCAGGAACCCGATGGGGGCCAGGATCATGGCACGAATTTGTCAGCAGATCGGTTTAGCGTTGGTCTTGATCGCGTTCTCGCCATCCGCACTTTTTGCTCAGTCCAATGATGCGACGGACCGAGCCAAACTACTCCGGCAAATTGCCGATCAGAAAGCGGAATCTGACACGACTGAAGCGATCCAAAACGCCGAGAAATTAGCCAAGGCTTCGCCGACTGCGGCGGTCAAAAATCTCAAAGCCGCCATCGGGCTACTCGATCGGTCGTTCGAGATCACTAGTGAAAAGCGTGGCGAACTGGTCAAACGCCTGGAAGCGAAAATTGCCATCGTTGAAGGCCGTGCCGTCGCCAAACCCGAAGCCGATCCCAAGACGACGAAGTTAAAAGACGCGGACCAGAAAGCACTCGAAGCGGCGAAACTGGAAACCAAAGAAATCCGCGAAGCGGTCGCCGCAATCGAGAAGCTATACGACGGCAACAAGTTCGCCGAGGCCCAAGCCAAGATCACGGACATCGGCAAAAAATACCCCAACAACCCCTCCGTGTTAGCACTGACCGGCCAAGGTATGACCAGCGATCGGGTGGCCGTTGCCCGCGATCTGGCGCGTGAGCAAAGCGAACGCATGGTCTATGCGATGAACGACGTGGCGCGCTCCGCACTCCCGGCGAAGGGGGACATCGAGTTCCCGAAGGGCTTCGCCGAGAAGATGAAGAAGCGGGACGCCTTGTCCGAGGTCCAACTGGGGCCAGAAGAGGAAGCGATTTTGAAATCGCTAGAATCACAAGTCAAAACGGGCATCAAAAACGGCCCGTTCGAGGAAGTAGTCGAGTCGATCGCCACGCTCATCCAGAAGCCGATTTACCTGGACCGGCAGTCGCTCACCGATGTCGGACTGGATATGAAGAAGGCCGTCAGCTTGCCGGACAACGTTTCCGCCCGCACCGGACTGCGTGCGGTGCTGCAATCGTTGGGGTTGACGTTCATCATTAAAGAGAAGGCGATCCAAGTCGTGACGTTGGAAGAAGCCCGCAAGACGTTGGTGAAAAAAGCCTATTACATGGGCGACGTGCTATCGAGTCCGTTGAGCGGTGGGGCCACGATCGGCCCGGTTGCGGACTTCTTCCAGGCCACGCAAAGTGCCAACGCGATCATCGACTCGATCAAGAAAAGTGTCGATCCGCTAGGCTGGCAAGGGCAGGGCGGGAACTCGTCAATCCTGTTCCACGCCCCCAGCATGTCGATCATCGTCAGCGCCCCCGCCGAGATTCACTACAGCATCGGCAACTCGATGAAACCACGGCGTTAATACGTCGCCCGACCCCCGCTGATGTCCAAACATTGACCCGTCGTGAAGCTGCACTCGCTACTGGACAGGAAGTGGACCAACGCCGCGACTTCGTCCGGCTTGCCGGTGCGACCGAGCGGGATTTTCGACAGCATCATGTTGATTTGTTCTTGGCTGAGCTGGTCGAGAATCGGCGTTTGGATTACGGCGGGTGACACGCTGTTGACGCAAATGTCCCCCTTGCCGACCAACTCCTTGGCGAGCGACTTCGTCAAACAAATCACGGCGGCTTTGCTCGCGGAGTACGGGGCCATTTTCGGGTTGCCTTCCTTGCCCGCGATCGACGCAATGTTGACGATGCGACCGAATTTCTTGGCAATCATCCCCGGCAGGACGGCTTTGCAGCAGAGCGCCAATCCCGTCACGTTGATGTTGAACACGAACTCCCAGTCTTCGCGCACCAGTTCCCACATCGGCAAGTCGCGGCCCTTGCGGCTGGCAACGCCGGCGTTGTTCACCAGGATGTCAACCGGACCAGCCGCCTTGGTGATCTCCGCGAACACCCGCTCGACATCGGCTTCTTTGGTAATGTCGCCGACCAACGGCACGCCATTGATAGCGTCCGCAACGTTCTTGGCGCTCTCGGCAGACATATCAAACACACCCACCTTGGCCCCGGCGCCCGCGAGCCGCCGACAAATCGCCTCCCCGATCCCCTGCCCGCCCCCCGTTACCACGGCCACTTTGCCATCAAGCCGAAATTGCCCGTTGTCTGCTGCCATGACTGATTCCTTGACACGTGACTGAATCGAAAACATCCTCCCCATACGGTAAGCATGTCCTGGGTTGTCGGCCAATGGATTTACAAGATGTGTCGATGTGCAACTCAGTTCCGAACGACCAGTGCCTTCGGCCCACGAGATTGCACTTCACCAATGATCGCGGCGGCGAGTGTGCCAACTTCGTTCAGGCGTTTCACCAGTGCCGTTGCTTTTGCAGTATCAACGCTAATCAGCAGCCCGCCGGACGTTTGGGCGTCGTAAAGAAACTCGAACCGGAACGGGTCGAGCTTGGTGTCAAAGTGGCTATCGGGTTCGGTGTACTCGCGGTTGGTCTTGCTGGCCCTTGTGCGGTATTTCGCAATCGGGAGTTTCTCAAGCCCCGCAAATATGGGCAGGGCGTTCAAGTGAAGCACGAGCGTCGTGTGGCTACCCAACGCCATCTCGTAAGCGTGCCCCGCCAAGCCGAACCCGGTCACGTCCGTTGCCGCGTTCGCGCCCACTTCTAGCATCGCGTCGCACGCCGATTTGTTAAGTTCAACCATGCTGTGACAGGCGAGTGTCAGTAACTCTGGCGGGCAGACTTTTCGCTTGGCCATCGTGGTGATGAACCCCGTCCCGAGGGGCTTCGTTAAAACCAACACGTCACCCGGTTTGGCCGTGGCGTTCGTGAGGATTTTGTCCGGGTGGATCGTTCCGGTCACCGACAGTCCAAACTTAATTTCGGCATCTCGAACGGTGTGCCCGCCGACAATCACGCAGCCCGCCGCTTGGCACCGCTCTGCACCACCCGCCAGGATCCGCCCCAGCCATTCCGTGCTGAGTTTGTCGTCCGGGTAGCCGACGAGGTTCATCGCCGTGACGGGCTTGCCGCCCATTGCGTAGACATCGCTTAACGCATTCGCCGCGGCGATTTGGCCGTAGATGTACGGGTCATCGACGACGGGCGGGAAGAAGTCGAGCGTCTGCACGATCGCCAGTTCGGGCGTGAGGCGGTAGACCCCCGCATCGTCGTGGGTATCGGTGCCCACGAGGAGATTCGCATCCGTCACTTTTGGTAAGTAGCTCAGAACCTGAGCAATGCCCGCCGGCGGCAACTTACCCGCTCACCCCGCGCACGAGGCGTAGTCCGTGAGCCGCTTCTTCCGACCAAACCACATGGAAATCACCCTTGAGAAAAACCCACCAATGAAAGCCGCGTCGCCCTTCATTGGTGGGTACCCGGTTTACTTCTTCAACTTGCTCGTCACCATGTCGATGATGGCGGCTTCGTCCGGAAACTCGCCGGTTGCGAGTTTTGAATAGACGAGTTCGTTGCCGAACTTCACTTCAAAACACCCGCCGCTGTCCGGGACCAATTTGAGGTCGGAAATCTGCCGCTTAAACCCGGAAAGAATGTGGCCCGCCAAACTGAGGGCCTGCGGTTCATAGCTTCAGGACGAGCAATACTTGATTTCAATGTTCATCGAATGCCTCGGTAAAGCCACATCAAATGCGGCAACCATTACCGCACTCCCGTGGCACTGGTATTCTAGGCAGCGTAGCGCAGGTCACCACGAAATTGGGTTAGGAGTTAAGCACCGGGAACGGGAATTGGCTTGCGGAACGGGTCGATTGTTTGGGTTGTGTGAAGCACGACCCAGGCGATTCCTGGTCGGCGGGGGTCGCGGAAGACGCTAACCGTACACAGGCTGGTTTGGTCGTCTTTGAGTTTTTTGAAGTTGAACTGGCCGTCCGTAATCACGTACATTTTGGCGAAATCGTACCGGGGGCTGTTCGGTTGACGGATGACGAACGTGACGACGGGTACGTCACGACCTTGCTCGGTTTGCTTGCTGTGTTCCAGGTAATTGAAGTAATCGAACTCGATCGGCGCCGTCGTCGGCAAATCTTGTGACGCCAACCATTCTTGAACGCTTCGCTCCGGCGTTTCCAGAAACCGTTCGTTGGTCCAAGCCAATTGATGGGTATCGAACGCGGGCCGTAAGTTGTGGAAAAACCCCGTCGCAAAACCCACGGCCAACAACAAGCAAGCCGCAAGGCTTGCTACGGTCAGCAACTTGCGGCGGAACTGAGTGGTTTGCTTTGTGATGGTTGCCATCAGAACGCGGTTCTTCGCACCGGCTGGTACAAGTATCGACTTCATGGCTTTGGTGACGGAGGCATCAAACGTCGCTTGTTGCTGGAGTTGCAGGGTGCAGGTGGGGCAGTTTGCCACATGGTCATTCAACGCGGTGACATCATCCCGCGACAGTTCGCTGGGACCAGATGTCCGGTGGAACGCTAGGAGTTGGCGGGCGAGATTACAATCCATCACAGGCCCTCCGGGAGCCGTCCGTCTTGCGATCGGAATTCGGGTCGAGGCGATTTCGCAAGTACGACTTTGCACGGGCCAACCGGGACATTACGGTACCGATCGGCAAATCCATCTGGTCGGCAATGTCTCTGTAACTGAAATCTTCAAAGTAAAACAAGATCAAAGGCGTTCGGAACGTCTCATCGAGTTCATTCAGCACATCTTGCAGCTTCCCCGGATCAATGTCGGTTGCCGGATCGGGGGCGGATTCGGGAAGGTCGCCCACGCTTTCCAGGGACACGGTTCGATGCCGTTTCTGATCCCGAACCTTGTGCAAATACGCATTCCGCAAAATGCGGAACAGCCAGCCTTTGGCTTTGTCGGGTTCCCGTAGCTGCGACAACCGTAGCATCGCCTTGCTAAAGGTGTCTTGGGTCAAATCCTCCGCATCGGCGGACGACCCGGTCAATCGGTAGGCATACCGATAGAGCGAATCGTAGTGAGCTTCGATCAGTTCACGGACGCCCGTGCCGGCTGGCCCCATTCGACGCATCCTTGAAATTGTCTAACAGATACGAACCCGATCCGTTCGATTTTATTCCCGTCATTCGAGAAATGCAGTGTTTGCTTAACGGTGTTCGGTACGAACTTCGTATTTTCGGGTTCAATTTTCTGCCATAACTCGAACTCAAGCATCAAGTTAAGTCATTTTGCCGAACTTGGGCCGAATTTATGGGGAATAATCCCGCTGGCTTTGTATCTATTGAAATGAGGACACACCGCGCGATTCAAGAAATTGGGTAGCGCTGGAATTGTGCCCCGGTTGGGAAAGCCTTCAGTGGTCGAACCGCCGGTCCAATCCTCTCGTTTGAGTATTGTGTCACGATTGTCGTGGCGCACTTTTTTTGATCTAGGAGTTTCCCATGAAGAAGATTCTCGTTCTCGCTTTCGTTTTCGCAGTTGCCGCAACGGCAATCGGCTGTGGCAGTGACACGAAGGCTACCACGAAGACCATGACCACCACCACCAAGTAAATTGGTATGTTGGACAATTAAGGGCTGGCCGGTGTTCCCGGCTGGCCCTTGGTTTTTAATCGCTTCACGTCTGACGAGGATTTGTAATGGTTCGGCGTATCGTGGCAGTGCTACTCGTGGCGAGTTGTGTGCTTGTGATCGGTTGTGGAACCAGCAGTCAGAAGGGCGTCAACAAGGACTACGATCGGCCTAAAACACCGGACACCAAAAAGTAGTCGGCTCATTTGCCGGAACGGCCGGGTGAAAGGTTTTCAACCGCAGTTTGCAACATCTCAACTGCCCCATGCAGAGATTTCGACGATTCGTTTCGTGTGGTCGAGTTGGACATTTCTCGAACCGCCTGCGTCATGTATCCTTCCGCATTTTGCAACGCAGCGCCCACTTGCGGGGGTACGATTTCCTCGGCAACCAGGGTGCCACCCGTCGGCTGAAGGCGAGCGAAAAGTTCCGACGCCGTCTGTAACAATTTTAGCGACGCCTGACGGTTCTCGGCACTGGCGAGACCACGCCCGGCGTCGGTATCGCGTGTCGCTTGGGCGAGTTTTTCGGCGGCTTTTTCGATCGCCGCCGTGGCTTGCAACAACGGCGAATCCGCAACCGTCCCCAGGCTGGGCGGAGAGCGGTCGATGAACGTCCGCATGGCGGTGGCCAGTCGTTTCACGTTGGCACCTAACTCCACCAGACGGCGAGCTTGGCGTGTGAACACTTGGGTGCGATCCGATCGGTTTTGCTCGATCCGAGCGGCGAGTGACGACTGAGCGTCACGCAACGATTTCGCATCGTCAATCTCGTTCAAAAGTGCCACTACTGCTTGTGCATGAATCAAGGCGTCGGACAGGACGCCGACTTGAAGATCGCGGACCGTTTGCTTGGCGAGTGCGCGAACTTTGTCAGATTTCACACTCGGCGAAAGTGTGCTGAACTGATCGGCAAGCTGTTGCTGCGCAATGGCCAATTCGCCGATTGGATCCGTGTCCAGTGGTTTTGGCACGCGATGGGAATTCGCTGTCATCTCTGCGGTTTCGTTGCGGATTCGTCGTTGGTTTCGCGCCAAGGCACGAGCCGTTTCGGCGTACTCAATTGTTGGCAGATACCCCCCGCCGCTGAGCCGTTGCAACTGCTCCGCTTCGGACGGGAATTGCGGTCCGATGGCGCGGATCGTGTTGGTGCGGTCGTGGTTTCTGACCATCTCCTCGGCCAGTTTTTGGACCGCTTCTGCGGCGGCTAATTGCAGAATCAATTGTCGATCCGGTTCCGTTGCGGTGCGAAGCCGTTGCAGGGTTTCGAGTACCTTCCGTTTAGCAGCCTGCGCTTGCCCAACGCGGGTTTGCTCCAGTTCCTCGATTTGGCGTTGAACTTGGCGTGTCGCCTCGGCAGTCGATTCGGCATTGCTGGGAAGTTTCCCTGCGACTTTCGCACGTTCGGCCTGGGCAGCACGATCCCGATTCAGTCGTTGCACCCGAGCCAGATCGGACTCACTCCCAGTCATCCGGGCGGCTAATAAATCCACTGCGGCTAAGGTCTCGTGGCTCTGATTTCGCAGCGGCGTTGCAGACTCCGCGCGCCGCAGTGCCGTTTCCAACGCCTGTGCTTTCTCGATCGCCGTCACATGCAAACCGCTTGCCCCGATCACCTGTAACCCGGTCAGTTGGCGGTTGATTTCTCGTTGTGTTTGTTGCAGCAAGCGTAACTCGTCCGGGCCGAATGTCGCTGGCGTCGCTGCGATGCGCTCGGCCACTTGCCGCTGCATTCGGGCCAATTCGAGGGCCTGATCGTCGCTGGGGGTTTGGCGTTCCAAGACTTGTCGCAGACGGTCCAATTGTCGCCGAAACTCTTGTTGCGAAACGCCGACATCCAACGGCAGGCCGTCACGCAAATCGGCGATCGCTTGGAACCCGACCGCAACCACAATCCCACGCCGTGCGGTGTGGTCCAACACCTCAAGTTCCTGAAGTTTCGTGACGAGTTCGGTTTGCTTGGTGATGGTGCCGCCGACCTTGGCCGGTGGGATCGTCAGTGGGTTCGGCCCGAGACTACTGAGGATCGTATCGACTTCGCGGCCAATCCCGTCTTGCTCACGTCGCAGCAATTCGAGGCTAGTTTTCGCCGTTCGTAACCGTTCCGCGTGTAGTGGCACCTTGTCCGCAAAACGGTTCAACGCATCCACGGCTCGTTGTAATGTTGTCAACGACTCCGGTTGCCGTAACCGAAACGCGGTGGCAGCCTCATCACAGGCGGTTATCGCAGCGTCGTTCGCTACGTTGATGTTCTTGTCGGCGATCAATTTCCCAACCTGATCGACGACACTCAACAGGGCGAGCTGTTCAACGAGGAACGATTTTTGTGTCGCTTCCGGGATCGTCGCTACCCCAGATTGTTTGGCTGTGTCGGCGTATCGACGGCGGATGTCGTCTTGCCAACGGGTGAGTTGCAGGACCGCTTCGTGCCGGTCCGTTCGAGCAAGCGCTGCGGTGTTAAGCCGTTCGGCGAAGTGGTCCAATTCGGCGGCGGCCTTTTCTTGCTCGGCGAGGACATCGAGCAATTTTCCCTGAATCAGCCCGTCTGCGGCTTTGTCAAACGGTGCCCGTGCCAGCGGAGTTGTTTGAGCCAGTCTGGCAGCCATCGTGGTGCGCTGCGTGAATTGTTCGACCTGGCTGGCGAGTTCCCGTTGCTGACGAACCAACTCCGCGAGGTACGCTTGCTGGGATTGCGCTTGCCACTGGTCCGCCGCTTGATTCAACCGTTGTTGATCGTCCAGTACCGATCGAAGCCAAGCGTCCAATTCTTTGATTTGCTGTTGTGAGTAAGCCGCGATCGCTTGCCGACAAATCTCGCTGGTGCTAATCGTGCCCGCGAGTTGGGTGCGGATGGCCTGCTGTCGGCGAACGAGTTCATCGCCGGTCACCCCAGGCTTGCTTGCTAATTCCACAAGCTCCGCTTGGTCCGCTCGAATTTGCCGCAAGTGCTGCAAGGCCAGGCGAACTTGCAGCAGCTTATCGTTGGCGATCAGTAGTGGATTCAACTTCATCACGAGTTCGTGTAACGCCGAACCCGAGGCAGTTAGGGCCGTCGTGCGCCCGGTTGATGTAGCCTCGTTTTGCAGTTTCTCAATCGCGGTAGTTGCTGTGGCTTCGGAGTGGAGTGCGATGCGGACTGAAGCGATCATTGGCTGCAATTCCGCAACGGCGTCATGCTCCGCGATCAGCTTTTCGAGTTGGCTGCGGAGTTCGCTCAGCTTTTCTAACGCATTCCGAACCCGAATCCCTTGGTCCAGTGACAGCCCGCTGTCATCGACACCGGCAGTTCGGACTGCTTCCACTTCGGTGGTGGCCTCGGTCGCCTGCTTGCCTGCCGTGTTCAACAGTGAATGAATCCGCGCGTGGTGGGCGACAACTTCTTGTTCATTCAGCGGTCGGGCACCCGAGAGAACCCGCACCGACGCCCATCCGGTTGCGGGATAGGCGGTCCGTTGGCCGCTCAGGGATCGACCGGGGAGGTTGCGATTGTCTGTTGCGATCAGGCGAAATTGCATCGTGTCGCCTTCGCGCACTTTCCCTTCCAACGGCACGAGAATCAGCCCTTCGACACACCGAGTGCCCAACCCGGCAAGCGTGAGCGGTTCGGTGCGAGTCATCGCTTCGTTGCCGTTGATGCAATATTCTAGCATCAAGGATTGGACACCCCAATCGTCGCTGATCGTGACTTCAATCGGCAGCCGATCCGTCGGTCGCGCGTCACGGGTCGTTCCGGACAAACCCAGCACTTTTTCAAACCGTGGCGGTTGATCCAGAAGACTCCGAACATTCGCCGCGAAGGTCGTCACCAGCATCGACTTCGACACGGTTGTTAATTGAAGCGTCCCGGATTCTTGAGCCTCGAAGCTCGTTGCACAACGGGTGCGGTCTTCGCTCAAGGTGATCGCCAGCGTAATTTTTGTGGTCGCCGATTGGCTCAGGGTTGGTAACCATACCAGCTTCGCGCTTAGAACCGGCTCCGAGAAAATCAGTTGCAACTGAACCGTGCTGAACTGGACGGCGTCAAAATCACCGAACTGGTTGCGTGGCGGTTCAGGACGGATTCGCTCGGCATATTTCGGTGGGTGAATTTGGATGCTAGTCCCCACCCCAAGCATCACGGCGTCCGCAACGGTGACCGTGTGCAACGGGCTGGTGACGCCATCCGATTCGATCCGGTAGGCAAAATTAGCCATCACCTGTGGAAGTGTGAAAAAGAACGCGCCGCTGGGGTCGGCAATCATCGGCAGCCGGAGTTCACTCGGGGAATTGTCGGACCGGATGACAAGACTAACATCATTCGGAGTCGTCTCGGCGGTGTCGTGCGAGTTCAGATAGCCTGCGAGTGTGACCGATTCGCCACGAGAAATGATCGGGTCACCGGATGTCACCACGATCCGATAGGGGTGATCGGCGGATGATGTTCGAGTTCGCCCCAGCCCGCCGATGAGACCCACCGTCACCAAACCCACGACAATGCACCACATCGAGACCAACGTGATGATGCGTGACAAGAGCCTGTCACCGAGTTTGGCAGCCATGCGAATCAGTTCCGTTGTTAGGAGGCGACACCCACGAGGTGCGTTTCACTGACTATAAATGACCATACCGAGGCGATGCAAGCAAACGCAACACGAATCACTTCGGACCCTACTTCGAGACTCACCGACATGATCTCCCCGGAACGACTGGATGCAATGCAAGCGTCGTGGGTGCGACTTTTGAGTTCGCTCAGCGTCAGCCCTGCGACTGCGTATCCGATTTTCGACCAGCTTGTTGAAGCACACCAGCAACCGCAACGTTATTATCATACGCTCGAACACTTGGCGGAGATGTTTCGGGTGTTCGGGCGGTTGGCACCGTTGTGTCGCAACCCCGTTGCGGTACAACTGGCGGTCTGGTTTCACGATGTGGTTTACGATCCGAAATCGCACGACAACGAAAGCCGGAGTGCGGCAAAAGTGTTCGAGTGGCTTCAGCCACTTGGCTTTTCGTTAGAGTTGCTGAATCGGGTGACGGAGTTGGTACGAGCGACCGCCCACCTGAATGCGACCGAACCCGTCACCGATCCGGATACGATGGTTCTCCTCGATGCGGACTTGGCGATACTGGGTGCGAGTGAATCCCGCTACCAGCGGTACGCAGCGGACATTCGCAAGGAATACGCGCACGTAACCGACGCCGATTATCGAACAGGCCGCATCGGCGTGTTGAACCACTTCCTGGCGCGACTCCGCATCTACCACACGACCATCCTGCAAAACGAAGGTGACGCCCCTGCACGGCGGAATTTGTTGGCCGAGATCGAACAGCTTCAATCGCCCAGTTGACGGTGTCAGTTTGGCAGCGTTGGATGTTTCGTGCATCGAAATCCGTGGAATTGCACCCACAAAGTAGTTGTTGTGTTCAGGCACAAGAGTTGCGATTAGTAACACCGTAGACCGATCGGAGGCTGACCGCTGCGACCCCTGCCGGGGTCGTCGAGAATGGGGCGCCAGGTTCCTGGGGTGTCGCTGCGCTCAACCCCAGGCTAATGGCTGTAATCCCTTCGGGATAAAATCAACCTGTGGCATCCTGATAGGGATGCCAGCGATTAGCCTGGGGTTGAGCGCAGCGACACCCCAGGTCTTGGGTTGAGCGCAGCGACACCCCAGGTCTTAGGGTTGAGCGCAGCGACACCCCAGGATTGCTTGAATGAACCAAATACCTCACAACCCTAACGTCCGATCAGCTTAGCAACACTGTCCGGACGCACCCGATCAAGAGGGCAAAATGGACCTGAACCGATTTACCGAGAAAGCACGCGACGCCTTATCTGGGGCGCAGAAAATCGCCGCGCGATTGAACAATCAACAAATCGACCTCGAACACGTTTTGTCGTCGATGCTCGAACAAGATCGCGGGTTGGCGGCGGTCATCCTGGCCAAGGCCGGCGTGACCGTCGATCCGTTTCGCTTGAAGCTGCAATGGGAACTGGAACGCTTGCCGAAAGTGACCGGGCCGAGTGGCGTTGCCGAGAACCAGTATTCGAGTGGGCGATTTAACAAGCTGATTGCGACTGCCGAGGACGAGGCGAAACAACTGAAGGATGACTACGTTTCGGTGGAGCATCTGTTGTTGGGGATGCTCGGGGACAAAGGGTCAGTCGGCACGATGCTGAAGGACTACGGGTTGACCCGCGACCGTATTTTGAAGGCGCTGCAAGAAGTTCGTGGCAACCAACGGGTGACGACGCAGAACCCGGAAGAGACGTATCAAGCGCTCGAAAAATACGGCCGCGACCTCACGCAAGCGGCCAAGAAAGGCAAGCTCGATCCGGTCATTGGCCGTGACGAGGAAATCCGCCGCGTGGTCCAGATCCTGAGCCGCCGCACGAAGAACAACCCGGTGCTAATCGGCGAACCCGGCGTCGGCAAGACGGCGATAGCCGAAGGCTTAGCCCAACGGATTGTTCGGGGCGACGTGCCCGAGGGGTTGAAGGATAAGCGACTTGTTTCATTGGACATGGGCGCCCTCATCGCCGGGGCGAAGTACCGTGGGGAGTTTGAAGAACGCCTCAAAGCGGTCCTCAATGAAGTCACCTCGTCGGATGGCAAAATCATCCTGTTCATTGACGAACTGCACACGGTGGTGGGTGCCGGCAAAGCTGAAGGTGCGATGGACGCGGGCAACCTGCTCAAGCCGATGTTGGCTCGGGGGGAACTGCACTGCATCGGCGCGACCACGTTGGATGAGTACCGCAAGCACATCGAAAAAGACGCCGCCCTGGAACGCCGGTTCCAGCCGGTGCAGGTCGATCAGCCGAGCGTCGAGGACACGATTTCGATTCTGCGTGGCTTGAAAGAACGGTACGAAATCCACCACGGCGTGCGGATTAAAGACGGCGCCCTCGTCGCGGCTGCGGTGTTGTCGAATCGCTACATCACCGACCGCTTTTTGCCGGACAAAGCCATCGACCTCATCGACGAAGCCGCTGCGAAGCTGCGTACCGAAATTGACTCGATGCCGACCGAACTCGACGAAATCTCGCGCCGGGTCATGCAACTCGAAATTGAACGCGAAGCGTTACGCAAAGAGACCGACGCGGCCTCGAAGGAACGGCTGGCGAAGCTCGAAAAGGAACTAGCGAACCTGAAAGCGGACTCCGACGGCCTCAAAGGGAAGTGGCAAGCGGAGAAGGCCGCGATGCAAAAGGTCCGGACCGTCCGCGAAGAGATCGAAAACACGAAGCAACAAATCGAACTCGCGGAACGCAACTACGATCTGAACCGCGCCGCCGAGTTGAAGTACGGCACACTGCCGGAACTTCAGAAGCAACTCGTCGTCCTGGAAGATGCCCTCAACGCCAACACCGGCGGCCCACGGCTGCTTCAAGAAGAAGTCGGCGAATCGGACATCGCTTCGGTCGTCAGCCGGTGGACCGGGGTGCCGGTGATGAAGTTGCTCGAAGGCGAGAAAGAAAAACTGCTGCACCTGGAAGGCGTGCTTCACAAACGAGTCATCGGACAAGATGAAGCCACGAAGGCGGTCAGCGAAGCGGTCATTCGCGCTCGCGCCGGTCTTAAAGACCCGAACAAGCCGATCGGCAGCTTTCTGTTCCTGGGGCCAACCGGGGTCGGGAAAACGGAACTGGCCCGCGCCCTGGCCGAGTTCTTGTTCGACGATGAAAAGGCGATGATCCGCATCGACATGAGCGAGTACCAGGAGAAGCACACGGTGTCGCGGTTGCTCGGTGCCCCGCCGGGGTACATCGGCTACGACGAGGGCGGGCAGTTGACCGAAGCCGTTCGCCGCCGCCCGTATTGCGTGATCCTGTTCGATGAAGTCGAGAAAGCCCACACCGACGTGTTCAACGTGCTCCTTCAAGTGCTGGACGACGGGCGATTGACCGACAGCCAAGGCCGCACGGTGGACTTCAAAAACACCATCGTGATTATGACCTCGAACGTCGGCAGCCAGAAAATCTTGCAGTATCGCGGGTCGAGCATTGGCGAACTTTACGAACGGATGCGCGACGAAGTGCTGAACGAACTCCGCAAGACTTTCCGCCCGGAATTCCTCAACCGCATCGACGAAACAATCGTGTTTCACTCACTGCGCGAAGCCGATTTGAAGCAGATCGTTGACATCCAACTCGATCGCATCCGGGAGCGGTTGGTCGAGCGCAAGATCCAAATCACGGTGACGGATGAAGCCAAAACGCACTTGGTGCGGAGCGGGTACGATGCCAACTACGGCGCCCGTCCGCTGAAACGCACACTGCAAAAGGAAGTGGAAACCGCCCTCGCACGGTTGATGATGAAAGGCGACGTGCGCGACGGGATGACGGTGCAGGTGGATTACGACATCGCCCACGACGGACTGAGTTTCACGCCGGTTTAATTCGGGCCTATTCGGTTGATTTGGCAGGAGTTGTAGGTCGTGGTCGAGGAGGCTTGGCGACGAGGGCACCGACACTCGGCTTCCCCTCAATAGCCGGGGAAACCGAGTGTCTTCGGTGTCCCGTGTCGGGCCTCGCAAAGCCTCGACCACGACCTGCAAAACTTAACACGTCTGTCACTCGAACGATTTGCCAGACAGCCTTCTTTATGACCGGCGTTGAACAACTCGGAGCCGGCTAGCGTAATTTCAGAGGCGACAACTTTTACGCATTTATCAGGCTCCACTCAATTGAGTGGCGCGTCAGTTGCTGGGAAATGGTTAGGTAAAAACGGCGGTAACAGTTTTATCGAACGCATGGAACGACTCCTGGTTCGCCCTCTAACTCCGCCATCCCCTGTCAGTGCCAGAACCTCAAGAAATACGTTGAAGCACCAGGGGCTGGATTTGTCTAGGGGTGAAAATCGACGGTCTGGCTGTACTGCCCGTTCGCGTGTCTATTATCTACAGTATTAACGTGATACCTGATCCTAATTGCGATGTGAACCGATGACTTCCTCGGATCACGACTTGCTGAACCAAATCGCCCACCGCGACCATGCCGCGTTTGCGGCACTCTACGATCGTTTCGCCGCGCGGGCATTTGGGTTAATTTTGCGACTGTTGCGAAACCAAACGGATGCGGAAGACGTATTACAAGAGACGTTTTTGCAGGTGTGGAAACAAGCGGACCGATTTGACGCTTGCCGAGCGGCCCCGGACGTGTGGATTTTGTTACTGGCCCGATCCCGTGCAATGGACCGACTGCGGAAACGAATCACGGTCACCGTGGACCAGTTGCCGGAACTGGGTACGACGAAAGAAGACCCGGCTATCGTTGCCGAACAGCACGATAACAACGGCCGGCTGCGGTCGGCACTGTCGTGTTTGCCGCCGGATCAACACGAACCGATTCATCTTGCTTTTTTCTGTGGCTTGACACATGAAGAAATTGCGGCACGCTTACGTTGGCCACTCGGAACCGTAAAAACCCGCATTCGCCTCGGGATGATTCGCCTCCGCGATAGCACCATGAGTTTGAACACTCAGGAACAGATTCTGTGATTGTGAATTCGATCGAAGAATCCGCAGCGCTCTACTTGGCAGGTGCTCTGACGCCTGAGGAGCGTTCCGCTTTTGAGCGACAACTTCACTCCGGATGGGCGGACGGTTGCGCGACGTTGTTGGATATGCAAGACGCAGTTCGGGCAATTCTGGTGACAATTGCGCCGGTTGAACCGCCAGCATCGGTGAAAGCTACTTTGCTTCAGAAGCTGATAGCAACCCAAATCCCCGGCATTCGTTTTCGTTTTGCCGACGACGACGAGTTTGCCCAGACCCCGTATGCCGGCGTCGCCATCCGGATTCTGAACAAGGACCGCGAACGGAAACAGTTCACATTTTTGATGCGGATGGAACCCGGCGCGTCCTACCCGTCTCACCCGCATGACGGACCGGAAGAGTGTTTGGTGCTGGAAGGGGAAATTTTGGTCAGTGGCGTGCGGATGAAGAAGGGTGATTATCAACGGGCCGAACCGGGGCATGACCACTGCGAGCAGTTGTCGGAAACCGGGGCGCTGTTGTACATCACAGCACCGTTAGCCCTTTTGGAATCCTAAACAATCGGTGCGAGAATCTCAGCGACGTGGATCGCCGGTTGGCCGTCCGTGTAAATCACACCGAGGCGGCCATACGTCACCGCACCAATTGTTGCACCAAACCAATGCGCCATTTGTGACCCCAGCACCGCACGAAAGTAGCGGACCGGCTGCACCACACGGAATACATTGTGTTGAATCAAGACCCGTCCCAATGGCGTTTTGCCGGCAACGATTTCGTCTCGCACAATCGGTGACAGCAACGCCAAGTCGATATGCACGATGCCGAACTGAACGACTTTCTGGCTTGTGTTCAACGTCAGCAAAATCTTCCGGGCGTAACTCATGTCTGTCTGCACCGAATCCAGCACTTGCACGTTCACCGCATCATTATAAAACCGCTCCACCGTAACAGTCATATGGTGTGTGTGAACCAAGAGCCACCGATACGGCTCCGGGATTTCATTCGCCGCGATGTTCTCATAAATCGGGCAGTCCGCATGGTCCACGAAGTGAGCATAAAGCTTGGCCAATGATGGTAGCAGAGGCGACAACACAGAAGAGTGACTCGGATTGCGGTGTGGAATACTGGCCAACATGATGGTCTCGAAAGCGAAATAAAACTCGGCGGTTACCTGGGAATACCGTTGATTGGCGTTGGGCTTTCCTGAAAGATGAGTTTATCGTCTGTGGCCGTTGTGTCTCTCCCGTTTTGAGGATACCCATGTTGGCTCGAAAATTGTTCTTGTCCGCTCTGGTGGTGCCGGTTTTGACAATGAGTTCCGTGATTGCGGCGGATCCCAAACAGCCACCGAAGGACGCACTTGCGGTCCCCGCTGATTTTGACTTTGACCCCTACGACCAGTCGAAAGTGCCCCTGGAAGTCGAACCGCCGGCGGGCTTTCAGGGGAAGAAAATCGTCCTCGTGGCCGGCTCCAAGAGCCACGGTCCCGGCGACCATGAATTCTTCGCGGGCACGGCGATCCTGATGAACCTGTTGAAGCAAACCCCCGGCGTCTGGCCGGTGATGGTCCGCAACGGGTGGCCGAAGGACGAGAAGATTTTCGACGGCGCCGACGCGATTCTGTTCTACATGGACGGTCGCGGTGGCCACCCCGTCGTGCAGAAGGACCGCTTGAAGTTGTTGCAAAAGTCGATCGACAAAAGCGTCGGTTGGGTGAATTTGCACTACGCCGTGGACTACGAACCGCGTCATGGTGACACCGTAGTTGGCTGGATGGGCGGCTACTACGACCCGCGAATTTCCACCAACCCGCACTGGGACGCGACCATTCGCACGTTACCCAAGCACCCGATTACCAACGGCGTGAAGCCGTTCACGATCCGGGACGAGTGGTACTTCAACATGCACTGGATCGGCGACGTGACCGACGTGGCCGAAGCCAAAGGTGTGACGCCAATTCTCCAAGCGCTCCCGCCGGACAACTCCCGTGGCACCGCCGACGCCAAGAAGTTTCTCGGTCGCATCGAGACCGTAGCTTGGGCCTACGAACGCAAAGACGGCGGGCGGGCGTTCGGGTTCACCGGCGGCCACAATCATCACAACTGGGCGGACGAAAACTTCCGCCGCACCGTCGTTAACGCGATCCTGTGGAGTGCGAAAGTCGATGTGCCCGAAGGTGGTGCTAAAGTGGATTTCGATGTGATCGACTTGAACCGCAACCTCGACCAAAAGGGTAAGCCGTTCCAAAAGATCGTGCCACCCGTAGCGAAGTAATGAAAACACCCACGATAGCGACGCCGCGTCGCTATCGTGGGTCGTTTCCTACTTGATCGGCGAGTAATCCGTTGCCTTCAGCATGATCGACTTCACGCCGCCTTCTTTCTCCGTCAGCGAACCGCCGCCCTTTTTCTCGGACGCATCGCGGGCGGCAATCCAGGTCGGGTCTTTGCGGAACTCATCGAATGACTTGTTGTGGGCGTCGGCACTCTTGTGGGCCAGGAAGTAGTAGAGCATCTTGTCGTCGTTCTTCTGGCCTTTTGTGACGTTGTAGTACCATAGGTTCGTCATGCCGTACTTCTCGAACAGCTTGATCGTGTGGTTGCGGAAGCGGTCGTTCAGGTTCCCCAAGTTGTTCGGCGTGGCCGTGTAGATGCGCAACTCGAACACTCGCTCGCCGTCCCCCTTTTTGCTAACTTCCGGCGAGTAATCGGTCGTGGTCAGGAAGACCGATTCGACCTTAGCGACGATCTTGCCGTCTTTTTCGGATTCGGATTGGGCTTTCTTCCAATCCGGGTCGGCGCCAAATTCCGCGAACGACTTCTTGCGGGCGTCCATGTCCTTGTGAGCAATGACATAGTAAAGCTTGTTCTCGGCGTTGTCGATCGGCACCCAGTAGCCGACGTTGGCCATGCCGTGCTTCTCGAACAACTTCACCGTGTGGTCGCGGAACCGAGCGTTCAAGGCGTCCAATTTACCCGGCGCGGCCGTGTAGATACGCAGTTCAAACAAACGGCTCTCCTTTTCAGCGGCCAACGAACTCGACGCGACCACAGCAAGCACTGCGGCAGCCGATAGCAGAAATCGGATCACGGAAAACTCCTGACAGGGTGGGAGAAAAGCGGTCGATGCGTCAACAGGCAACTGTATCGCTTTTTACACAACTCGTGACGAGTTGTCCCTTTTTCTGCTGTTCATCCCGCGTCCATCCGTTACGATTGGGCAACGAATCCCCGCCTCACGAGTGCTACCGATGTCCCTCTCCCGTCGTCGATTTCTCGAAACGTCCTCCGCACTGGCTCTATCAGCCGCCACCTATGCACGTGCCGCCGATTCGCCGAACGAGACGATTCGTGTGGCCGTCATGGGTGCCCGCATCCGGGGGAAGTTCCACCTCGGAGCGTTCCCGTCGCTGCCCAACACGGAAGTGACGCACATCATCGAACCGGACGAATCGTTGATCCCCGCAGCTCTGGAAATCGTAGCGAAGAAGCAGAAGAGCGTGCCGAAGGTTGAAACCGACGTGCGGAAAGCCCTCGAAGATCAATCGGTCACGGCCCTCGTCGTTGCGGCCCCGGACCACTGGCACGCACTAGCCACCGTGTGGGCCTGCCAAGCCGGGAAGCACGTCTATGTGGAAAAGCCGTGTTCGCACAACATCATCGAAGGCCGCCGGATGGTGGACGCGGCGCGGAAGTACAAGCGGGTCGTGCAAGTCGGCACGCAGCGGCGGAGTGCGGACCACGTGATTGCGGCGCGGGAATTCGTGCAATCCGGCAAGCTCGGGAAGGTGCCGTTCGCGCGGGCGTGGATTGCCGGGAACCGCCCCAGCATCGGTAAGCCGGCCAACACCACCGTGCCGAAGGGCGTCGATTACTCCCTGTGGTCCGGACCCGCGAAGCTGCACGAATTCAACCCGAACCATTTCCACTACAACTGGCACTGGTTCTGGGAATACGGCACCGGCGAGATCGGCAACAACGGCATTCATATGCTCGACGTTGCCCGCAATGTCCTCAGTCTGGATGCCCCCACACGAGTGACCAGTTCGGGCGGTAAATACTTCTACGACGACGACCAACAAACCCCGGACACCCAATTGGCGACGTTCGACTTCCCGAACTGCACGCTGGTGTGGGAACACCGGATTTGGGCGAAGACCGGGCTGGAAGGCGAACCGTTTGGCGTGGCGCTGCACGGCGAAAAGGGCACGCTAGTGTTCACCAAGAACGGCTGGGACGTGCGCGACGGCGTGACCGCAACCCACAAACATGGCACGTCCATTGAAATGGCCCATGTGAAAGATTTCCTGGACCGCGTTCGGGACGGCAAAACCCCAACGGCGGATGTCGAAGAAGGCCACAAGAGCACGCGGCTGTGTCACCTCGGCAACATCGCCCACCGCGTCGGGCGTTCACTCAAGTTCGACGCGGCCACCGAGACCATTCCGGGAGATGCCGAAGCGAACCAACTTCTCGGGCGTGAGTACCGCAAGGGGTTTGAACTGCCGACGGTGTGACAACGGGGTGTCAGTGTGACTTGCGGGGTTTCGGGATAGCGAACGCCTTCAGCAACTCGCCGGTTTCATCGTCCGAAACCGGGCCGAGTGGCTTTTCCGGTGCGGATCGAATCTCATCGGGTGCCGAACGCTCTTTGAACATCAGCAGCCAATCCAAAAACTCCGTGGACATCCACGCTTTGCTATGATTGCGTCGGGCGGATTCGTGGAGACGAAGGTCATTCGAGATCACGGTCACCAGACGCGGTTTGGACTCGGCCGCGAGCAGTTCTTCGATCAAATCGTCAGCCGTGGAGCGATACGCAAAGTGAACCAAGATGCCACGATGAAACGATTCCGCCGAGCGACTCGGACCCTTCATCGCATCAAAAACAACCCGAAACTGATCGGTTTTTGCTCTGTGAGGTGCGGAATCCGCGAGCCAGTCCAGAAGCTTACGTCGCGCCGGCTCCAAAGCAGGCTGCCGCATCTTCGGCGTCGCCCACCCGATGGCATGTAACAAGTTGTACCCATCAATCAGGAAGATCACACGGCACCAGAATACAAAGCGATACTCGTATTGTAGCGCAAAATCGGAAGTGGCGGTCCAACAATCGGCGAGTTGCATCAACTACTCCGTCGCTTCGCCGCCCTCACCGGGCGTGGAGCGGTCGCGGTTGTCCTTCGTTTCGACCTTGTAGTCTTCGCTCAACCAACGCCCCAGGTCGATGAGTTTGCAGCGCTTGGTGCAGAAGGGGTATTGCGGATATTCCAGCCAATTGGCTGGCATCGGCGTTTCGCAGATCGGGCAGAGAACTTTGCTCATCACGACTTCTCGGTTTTCTTGCCTTTGGCCGTCGCCTTCGGTGCTGCGGGTTCTGCTGCCGGAGCAGGGGTATCGGCCTTGGGCGTTGCCTCGGTCTTCGTATCGGCTTTTGTTTCGGGCTTGGCGGTGGCCGCTTCTTTGTCCGCCTTTTCCGCGCTCTTGTCCGCGTCCGTCCGGCGGTAATCGGTTTCGTAGAAGCCTGACCCCTTGAACACGATCGCGGCGCCACTACCGAACAGCCGCCGCAACTTCGCTTTCTTGCATTTGGGGCACTTCGTCAGCTTGTCCGCAGCAAACGATTGCCATTCGTCGAACGCATGGTGGCAAGCGTCGCAAACGTATTCATAGGTCGGCATACAGTCATTTCCAATGTGAGGTTTCCCATCGGCCTAGGAAACTGATGCGCCGGCGGGCGGTGTACTGGCCACGATGACGCTGGCGGGGCGGATGACGCGGTCGTGGAGGGTGAAGCCTTGCTGCATGACGCTCACGATCTCGCCGGGGGCGTGGTCGTTGGTCGGCTGTTCCATCACGGCTTGGTGGAGGTTCGGGTCAAATTTTGAACCGGCACCAATCTCCATGCGGTTCACACCGTACCGTTTCAGGATGTCCAGGAACTGGGCAATTGTCGCCGTTACGCCCTTCGACAACGACGAGACATCGCCGGTTTGCTGGGCGGCGCGGGCGGCAAAGTCGAGGTTGTCCAGCGCCGTTAACAGGTCTTTGACGAGCGGTTCGTACTGGTACTTCCGCTGCCGTTCCGTGTCTTGGGCGAGCCGCTTCCGGGAGTTCTCGAACTCCGCAATCAGCATCTTGTAGTCGCCCGACTGCTTCTCCAGTTGCGCGACTTTATTTTGGAGCGTTTCCAGGTCGTTGGCGTCGTCGGCGTCGGTATTCGGTTCGGTCATAGTGTGGCTTCGTGAGGGTCGGGTCGAGCCTACAAGACTCGACGGAATCATTTGACTTCGTCCGCCGTCAGCCAGTCTTTCAACTTGTTGAAGATGCTCTTCTTGGGCGGCGGTTCATCCCGTTCGGCGTGTTCGATTTCGGCAAGTTTGCGGAACAATTGTTCTTGGTCGGCGGAAAGCGATTGCGGCGTATCCACAACAACTTGCACGAGCAAATCCCCTTTGCGGCCCCCGCGTCGGGACGGCAAGCCGTGGCTCCCGAGTCGTAGCACTTCGTGCGTTTGGATGCCGCGTGGCAAGTCGTACTTCACCTTCTGGCCGGTCAGCGTGACGATCTCGATGGTCGCGCCAAGGGCGGCTTGGCTGAACTTGATCGGCCATTGGCAAATCAAGTTTTGGCCGTCCCGTTGAAAGAACCGGTGTTCCCGGACACGCACCGCGAACTCCAAATCCCCCCGCCCGGCACCCGGTTCCCCCGCATCTCCCATGCCCTGGAACCGAATCCGGTCACCTGTATCGACACCCGCTGGAATCTCGACTTCCAGTGTACGGCTGCCGACAATCCGCCCGTTGCCACGACAAGTGGGGCACGGGTCCGTAATAATCTGCCCGGTCCCACTGCACGCCCGACACGGCTGTTGAACTTGGAAAAATCCTTGGCGTTGGATGATGACGCCTTGCCCGCCGCACCGTTTGCACGGCGCGGGTTTGGTACCGGATTTCGCCCCGGTGCCGTTGCAGGGTTCACAGGTGTCTTCGCGCTTAATGCTGATCTGTTTTTTGACGCCCGTCGCGGCTTCCACGAGTTCAATGTCGAGGATGGCTTGCACGTCCTGGCCGCGTTGCGGCCCGCTACGCCGACGACTACCACCGCCCGCATTGCCGCCGAAGAAACTTCCGAGCAAATCCCCGAACAAATCGCCCAAGTCCACGTTCGCGCCGCCGCCGCCCGGTCCGTTGCCCCCCGCAAACGCGGCGTGGCCGTGGCGGTCGTAAAGCTGGCGTTTCTGGCCGTCCGCAAGGACTTCGTAAGCTTCGCTCGCTTCCTTAAACTTCTCCGCCGCGTCGGCGTCGCCCGCGTTGCGGTCCGGGTGATGCTCCATCGCTAGCTTGCGGTAAGCCTTCTTGATTTCGTCGTCCGTAGCCGTCCGTGCCACGATCAGGACTTCGTAGTAATCGCGCTTATTCCCCATCGGTACCCCAGCAGCAAAATAAGAAAAGGCGAAGAGGAAGGCGGCGTTCCGATCTTCCCGTTCACCTTTTCCGTGTGCCTAATTCCGTTGCGTCTGGCTTACGCAACCGCGCCTGCGACCTTGGACTTCTTGTCGTCGTCGTCGATCTTGGTGACCATGACTTCCGTGGTCAACATCAAGCCGGCAATACTCGCGGCGTTTTGCAACGCGGAGCACGTCACGACCGTCGGGTCGATGATGCCGGACTTAATCATGTCCACGTAGTCGTCCTTGTTAGCATCATAGCCCATGTTCAGGCTCTTTTCACCGCGAGACATCACTTCGTCGGCGATGACGGCGCCGTCGGTGCCGCAGTTCTCCGCGATGGTGCGGAGCGGCTTCAAGAGCGCGCGGGCGATAATCATCGCCCCAATCTTCTCGTCGCCCTTCAGCTTATCGGCGAGTTGTTCGACGATCGGGATACATCGAAGAAACGCTGTACCACCACCGGGGACGATGCCCTTATCCACCGCCGCGCGGGTCGCGTGCAAGGCGTCTTCGATGCGGCCCTTGGTTTGCTTCATTTCCGCTTCTGTTGCTGCCCCGACGCGGATGATTGCCACGCCGCCAACCAGCTTCGCCAGCCGTTCGGTGAACTTTTCCTTGTCGTAGGACGACTCGGTTTGTTCCATTTGCGTGCGGATTTGTTGGACCCGACCTTCGATCGCTTCGAGCCGCTTCTTGTCGAGCTTCTCGCAAATGATCGTGGTGTTTTCCTTCTCCACGCTCACGCGGTCGGCGCTACCAAGGTGTTCGATGTCGATGCTTTCCAACTTCAAGCCGAGGTCTTCGGAGACGAACGTGCCACCCGTCAGAGTCGCAATGTCGCCGAGCATCGCCTTGCGGCGATCGCCGAAACCGGGTGCCTTCACCGCACAGATTTCGAGCAAGCCACGCAGCTTGTTGACGACCAACATCGCCAGGGCTTCGCTCTCGACATCTTCCGCAATGATGAGCAACGGACGACGGGCTTGGGCCACTTTTTCGAGCAGTGGCAACATCTCGCGGACGTTGGCCAGTTTCTTTTCGTACAGCAGGATTAGCGGGTTTTCCACTTCCCACTTCAGTTCCGCGGAACCGGCGGCAAAGTACGGCGAGATGTAGCCTTTGTCGAACTGCATCCCTTCGACGAATTCCAGCGTCGTTTCGCCGGTCTTGCCTTCTTCGACGGTGATGACGCCGTCTTTCCCGACCTTCTCGAACGCATCGGCCATCTGGGCGCCGATCTTCGGGTCGTTGTTCGCGGAGATCGAGGCGACTTGGGCCATCTCTTCTTTCTTGGACAGCTTCTTGGTGAGCGTGCCTTCGATGTACTCGACGGCCTTGGCCACGGCTTTGTCGATCCCCTTCTTCACCGCCATCGGGTTCGCCCCCGAGGTGATGTTCCGCAAGCCTTCTTGGTAGATGGCCAGCGCGAGAACCGTTGCCGTCGTAGTGCCGTCGCCCGCCGTGTCGCTGGTCTTTTGCGCGACCGCGTTGACGAGCTTGGCGCCCATGTTCTCGAACGGGTCGGGGAGTTCGATTTCTTTGGAAACCGTCACGCCGTCCTTCGTGATCGTCGGACCGCCGAACGACTTGTCGATGATGACGTTCCGGCCGGTTGGCCCGAGCGTGATGCCAACGGCTTTCGCCAGTTTCTCGGCGCCCAACAGTAATTTCTTACGGGCGTCGTCGGTATACAGAAGCTGCTTCGCCATGAGTATAATCTCCGAAGAAAGTCACCGCAGTGTGCAGTCAGATCGCGGAGAGAAAACATTGAGATTGATAGTGTCTCATCATTCTCAATCTCTGCGTTCTCAGCGCCGGCTGCGGTGACATGTTAGGTTGGAAGTTACTTGGTCAGTTTTGCGAGGATTTCGCCTTCGCGGAGGATTTTGAATTCTTTGCCGTTCACTTCAACGTCCGAGCCGCTGTACTTGCCGAACATCACGGTGTCGCCGATCTTCACCGCAAGTGCAGCCCGAGTACCGTTTTCGTGCAGCTTACCTGGTCCGACCGCGACGACTTTGCCTTGGTGCGGCTTTTGCTTGGCCATATCGGGCAGTAGGATGCCACCGGCGGTCTTTTCTTCGGCTTCCACTTGTTCAATTACGACACGGTCGTCGAGTGGCCGTAATGTTAAGGGTGTGACCACTTCCGCTTTCTTCGCCATCTGAATCTCCAATGTTGTTGGTGTAATGTTATGTATTAAGAAGTTGTGTTGTTGTGCAGAATCAAGAAAGCTCACGGATGAGAACCCGTGAGCATCAGGCGAACTACATCATGCCGCCCATGCCACCCATTCCGCCCATGCCACCCATTCCTCCGCCACCATGATCGTGGTCATGGTGATCGCCGCCAGCGCCCTTTGGCTCTGGGATGTCCGCAATGACGGATTCACTCGTGAGCAACAGGCAAGCCACGCTGGCACCGTTTTGCAAGGCGCTGCGGGTGACCTTCACCGGGTCAACCACACCGGCTTTGCGGAGGTCTTCAAATTCGTCGGTGTCGGCGTTGTAGCCGTAGTTCTTGTCTTTCTGCTTGCCGATATTGGCAATCACCACCGTGCCGTCTTTGCCCGCGTTTTCGGCAATCATTCGGCAAGGCATTTCAAGGGCGCGGAAGAGAACCCGCAACCCCGTGTCTTCGTCGCCGGTCAGCTTTTGCTTGTCGAGAACCTTGCGGGCGTTCAGCAGTGCCACGCCGCCGCCGGGGACGATGCCTTCTTCGATTGCCGCACGGGTTGCGCTGAGGGAGTCTTCGTAAAGAGCTTTGCGTTCTTTCATCGCGGTTTCGGTCGCGCCGCCGACTTTGATTTGGGCCACGCCACCGGCGAGCTTTGCCAAGCGTTCTTGCAACTTCTCGCGGTCGTATTCGCTATCGGTCTTGGCGATTTCCTTGCGGATCACTTCGCACCGGCCTTCGATTTCTTTCTTGCTGCCTTTGCCTTCGGTGACCGTCGTGTTTTCGCTATCAATCTTGATCTTCTTGCAACGACCAAGGTCTTCGATTGTGACCGCACTCAGTTGAATGCCCAAGTCCTTAAAGATCGCCTTGCCGCCCGTCAGGATCGAAATGTCTTCGAGCATCGCCTTGCGACGATCGCCGTAGCCCGGTGCCTTGACCGCACAGACTTGCAACACGCCTTTGAGCTTGTTCAGCACGAGGGTTGCGAGGGCTTCGCCTTCGATGTCTTCGGCGATAATGATGAGTGGAATCTTCTGCTGGCTGGTCTTTTCGAGCAGCGGAATCAGATCCTTCACGTTGCCGATCTTGTCTTCAAAAATCAGGATGTACGGGTTCTCAAATTCGCAAGTCACGGATTCAGGGTTGTTCACGAAGTGCGGGGAGAGGTAGCCGCGATCAAACTGCATCCCTTGCACGACGACGACTTCGGTGTCCGCTGTCTTGCCTTCTTCGATGGTAATCACGCCGTTGCTGGCGCCGACTTTCTTCATCGCTTCGGCAAGCTTGGCGCCGATTTCTTTGTCGTTGTTCGCCGCGATCGTGGCGACTTCGGTGATGGCCTTCGAGTCTCTTGGGTCGATCTTGTCGGCGAGCTTGTGCAGCTCGGCCACGACTTTCTCGACGCCTTCTTGAATGCCGCGCACGATGCCCATCGGGTCGTGGCCGGCGGCAACCGATTTCAAGCCTTCGCGGAAAATGAACTCGGCGAGGACGGTCGCCGTCGTGGTGCCGTCACCGGCGATGTCGTTGGTCTTACTCGCGGCTTCCTTAATCAGTTGCGCGCCCATGTTTTCAAACGGGTCGTTCAACTCGATGTCTTCGGCAACCGTCACGCCGTCCTTGGTAATGGTTGGGCTGCCCCAACCTTTGTCCAAGATCGCGTTCCGGCCGCGTGGCCCGAGCGTGGCTCGGACGGCGCGGGCCAATTTGGAAGCCCCGGCCAATAATTTAGCGCGAGCGTCGTCAGCAAAAGCAAGCTGTTTAGCAGCCATCCGCAGTTCTCCTGATAGGCCGGTTGGCGAATCGTCTGTCAATAAGGTGAGTCGCCATGCAAGCAACTCGTGTGCCGCGATGTGGCCGTGCTGTAAGTGGTTGTAAATTTGTGAGTTGCGCAAATCGACGTGGTGTGCAATGCAATCAGTGGTGTCAGTCTGGCAGGGAGAATCGAAGGGACGGGATGCGAAATGGCAGGTTCCAAATAAATGTCTATTTCGCAGTTCGCTTGTTAGCCCGACGCGCCAGCGAGGGACCGAGTCCCTCGCTGGCGCGTTTTGAAGTTGCGCTCTCGGATTAACCCCTTCGGGCAACGCCGTGAACGATTTTTGTTGTTGGAAAAGCTGGAGTCTACGAACGCTTGGTGATTTGAAATAGCCAGACTCCCCGACACGGCGACCCACAACACAGGGGTCATACCGGAGTCTGGCTCAGATGAAAAAGCGAATGGAGTCGCGGCCGCCCACGCCACGCGATGGCGAAACCGTGCGACGAGTTGTCGCCTGGGCAATCGACGCCGCGATCGTTGCGAATTGGACGCCGCATGGCAATACCCGTTGGCAAGCCCTCGACCGGATCCGGCGCGCGGTCGGCTGGGTCTGGTCGGCCAACGCGACGTTGACCGGAGCGTTCGCCGAAGCTCGTGCGTGGTCGCGGACTGTGCCGGGCCGCGTGGCCGTGGGAACCGATCACGGGTTC
>JAYVXO010000011.1:0-8814 GCA_043785105.1 Fimbriiglobus sp. | reverse complement strand
GTGCGGGCGTTCGTGGTCGTCGAGCGGTGGTGCTTCCGAACCGGCGTCAACTGGTTGACCGCGAAGTGGCAGATCGTCCACGACGCCGTCCGCGCGTATCGAACGACTCCGCGATACCGCCTTCAAAATGCCGCGACTGCGTAACTCCTAACCTAAGGTCGTGTTGATTGAATCTTGGGGAGATGGTAAACGGTCGCGGCGAATTGGGCAACCAACCGGGGAGTTTATCCGATGCGTCGTCACGAAATTCCACACGATCAGTGGGTCCGGATCGAAAACTTACTCCCCGGACAAACTGGCGGGCACGGCGGGGTGGCCCGCGATAATCGGCTCTTTATCAACGCGGTCTGGTACTTGGCCAAGACCGGCATTCCGTGGCGGGATTTGCCGGAGCGATTCGGCAAGTGGGACACGGTGTACCATCGGTCCAACGAGTGGTGCAAGAAGGGTGTCTGGCGGCGGATTTTTGGGTAGTGTCTCAGTTTGGTTTGGAACAACCAGAAATCGTGGGCATCTCGAAGCAAACTGAGACACTACCGATTTTTGACGCGGTTCAAGACCCCGATCAGGAATGGCTGATGATCGACAGCACGGTAATTCGGGCGCATCAGCATGCGGCGGGAATGAACGGGGGCGATGACGATCAAGACTTGGGTCGGTCGCGGGGTGGGTTCGGGACGACGATTCAATTGGCGGTGGATTCGCTAGGAAATCCCGTGTCGATTCACCTCAGTCCGGGTCAGGACGCGGACATTTCGCACGCGGAAGCGGTGCTCGGGGACCACAAGCTGGAAGCGGTGCTCGGGGACAAGGGGTACGACAGCGATGCGTTCGTGGACGCGGTTCAGAGTCGCGGGGCGGAGGCGGTGATCCCGCCGAAGAAGAACCGAATCGCGCCTCGGGAATACGACCACGTGGTTTACAAAGAGCGGAACAAGGTGGAGCGTTGCATCAATGGATTGAAGCAGTTTCGCCGGGTCGCCACTCGGTACGAAAAGACCGCGCGGAACTTTCTGGGGATGGTCCTGTTCGCCGCGATTACAATCTGCCTGAAATGAACGACCAGGCGAACTAGCTTCAATCAACACGGCCTAACTACATTAAATCTTTTTGTACAGAAAAAGCAACCCGTGCCCAATTGATGGTGGACGGGGGACAGCAACCAAAAGGCTGTCGTGTGGTGCTTCCATCACGGTTTCTTGGCCAGAGGGGATTTTCTGTGGCACGCACTCCTAAATCTTGACTCTGGCACGGTCATTAGTTCTATTTCGTTACTATTCTTGACACTCGCCACAAGCTCGACCCGTCAAAGACGATGCCGAATAACAATTCCACGAGTTGATGGCCGCTTACTGAACACCCGCCTTCTGTAACAATCGTTCATCACCACCAAACCCATGAATCCACTCGCCGTCGGAACATAGCTAATATCCGCAGGCGAGCGCGAAGGTCACAGCGGGCGATGATCTTACCGACCTAAAGCGATAATCAGGGCTTCACGCGCTGTGGCGATCGGGTGGATCACGACGTTTGCTTTAATTTCTGCGGGAAGCTCGTTGACCACGGATGCGTTCGCGGCGGGGATGATGACCTGCTTTCGGCCGGCCCGCACTGCGGCGGTGATCTTCTGGACTAGCCCGCCGACCGGGCTGACTTCGCCGTGCAGTGCCACTTCGCCGGTGAACGCGAACCCCGGCTTCACCGCCTTGCCCGTCAGCGCCGAGACGATGCCCACGACGAACGCCAGCCCCGCCGACGGGCCGTCCTTCGGCTCCGCGATTTTGACCAGATGGACGGCCACGGTCTGCGATTTGAGGCGTTGTTCCGGGATGTTGAACTCGCGGAAGTTGGCGCGAACTAGGTTGTAAACCGCCCGGACGGAGTCAGAGAGGGTTCCGCCGTGTGACCCCGTGACCTGCACCTTCGCGACGCCTGTAATTGCCGAGACTTGAATCAGAATCAGTTCGCCGCCCGCCTCACGGCCATCCACCATTTTCACGCCCAGTCCGGTCACGACCCCCACAACCGATTCGACGTTCAGCCTGTCCAGGGTCGGGTCAATGTGATGCGGTTGAAGGTCGGGGGCGGTATGCGACGTGACTTCGGTCGGTGCGATCAGCCGGGGCTTGAACTCGCCTGGCGCTAGCGCACAGAGTTGTTGATGAATCCGTTGCCGGAGTTCACACGCGAACGTCACCAACTCCAACAACTCCGGGGCGGTGACGTTGCCGTCCGGGTACAGCAGTTTAATTAGCCCACTGGCGATGCGTTCGACCGAGACTTGGTCGCGTCGCGTCAACCCGGCGTGTAACGGGACTTCACGAACCCGGTCCACGAACGTGTCGTCGCGCATGCGGACCAACACTTCCCCGAAGTAGTCGGTCACGAACCCGACCCCCGTTGCAACCGAGCCGGGGCTAATTTTCGGCAACTCCCAGCCGGGGATGTAGCCGTGCATCCGGTCTTGAAACGCCGTGTCGATCAGCTCTTGCGGCAACGGCTCCAGCAGGTGGAAGTATTTGGGGTGGGGTTGGCCGCCGTCCACGTCGATGTTCCCGGTAAAGACCAGACCGGCGTCGGACGCGAAGCTCAGTGCCCCGCGGCTGAACTGGCCGCTTTCCATGAAGTCTTTGAGCGTCGAGATCGTCTCGTCACCGTCGCCGAACGTCGTGTGGGCGATCTCGTCAAAGACCACCACCTTGCGCGTGCCGAGGATGCCGACCTGTTTGGTCGAGAGGTTCACGAACAGGTTCGCCGGGGTCGTCTTACCGCCCGAGATGGTGAACACGCGGGGTGAGAGGTTCCGCAACAGGAACGTCTTGCCGGTTTGCCGTGGCCCGAGTTCGATCAGGTTCACGTTCCGCTCGACGAGCGGGATCATGCGGGCCAACAGCAGCAGGCGGGTCCGGCGGTCCGGGAAGGCGCCGGCGGAATAGCCGACGCTTTGCAACACGACCGACGCCCATTCGTCGGAGGTGAATTGGGCGCGGAACGCCCGGAACTCGGCCACGTCCGGCGGGCCGACCTGGAACGGCGTGAAGGCGACGAGTTCGTTCGGCGCGGATGAGTCCTCTTCCGGCGCGTAACGAACTTTCGCGGTGCCCCAAAGTCCGCCGAGCAGCAACCCAGGGTGTTGTTCGGTCACGGCCTGCGGCACGCGCACGTTCGGGTCTCCCAGCGCCGGCACCCGCGCCCAGCGCTGCCCCTGGCGCAGGTCAACCCGAACTTCGACGTTGTCAATCAGCGTGACCTCGCCGAGAGAGAGTAACTTTTCCTTCAGTAACTCGCGGTGTTCTTGATCCGGCAGCAACTCCTTAATCTTTGACTGGATTCTCGCCAGGTCGTCCTTCCAGGTGTCGGGCTTGACGTACTTGGCAATCAGGTACTCGGAGACGAACCGAGGCAGCCGTTGGAACGCCGCTTGGGACGCCAACGACTTGACGACGACCTTTTCGCCGAGGATCGCGCGGGCCTTTTTATCAAGCTCGGTCAGCGGGTGGTCGTCAAACACGGACACGGTTTCATCCTCCGAAAGCATCGTCTAGGTCGGGGTTGTGGCGCAGGTCGGACGGTACGGGTGGTTTCAAGGGCGGGTCGAGCGGTTCGCCGAATGGCGCGATTAACGTTTCTGCCGCTACCCGGATTTCCGCAAGTTTGCGTTCCGCCATTGCCGCAAACTCCGGCCCGAGCGCCGCCGCTTTCACAGGATCGAGTTTATCAGTCAACAGTCCAAACCGGCGGCGAATCAGTTCCACAGAAAGTTCCGCACGTGGCGGGATTTCAAGAACTGTTCGGGGATCTGTTCGTGTCGGGATAACCGGAGATGACGTAGCCGTAACTACGAGCGGAACCGGAGCTTTCGGGCTGGGTGCGGGTTTCGGCTTGGGACGCGGTTGCACACCCGGTGTGCGGATTCCGAACACCGCTTTCACTTCGGCAACTGCGGCAGCACCAGCTTTTGACCGCTCTCCATTGCCATCGCAGTCCGCAATTCGACCAAGCAGTTCCAGCAATTCTCGTTTCTCGCCGTCGCTCGTCATCGGTCGAACCGCGTCTGCGGCTCCACGTAAGCTCGGCGCGTCCGCGACAGCCAAATCTATCGCATGGTTATATTGCGCGATCGTGGCCGCACTTCGCTGACCCTTGCGCGCGAGAAACTCGCGGACAATCGCTCGCTCGGCAGGTCCAACGGGACCGCACGACAGTGCTGCCGCGACAGCCAACCGGACGTAAGCACGCGGGCGACCGATTAAATCGCTCGGGCCAGAGGGTGGTTGAGACGTAGACTCTTTTGGCGCAGGCGGCACCGGCTCCGGTACTGGATTAGGTGCCTTCACGGCGGGCGGTGGTGCTTCAGCCTTGGGCAACTCGGGGGCTTGCGTCGAGAGGCCGAACGCCGCCGAGATGCGGGCCAGTTTGTCTTTCTCGCGTGAATTGCGTTGCCCGCAGGCGTCAGCAATGCGCACTGCAAGTGCGAACAGCTGTTGCTGCTCGTCGGTCGTGGTTGCGGTCTTCAACTCGCTCAGGATTTCGGCTTCGTAGGCGAAATGTTTCTCTTCCGCTTCGATCATCGGATCAATGCGCCACGCTAACTTCCCGTCGTGACCGAATTGCTGATCCAAGTAGTCGCGCAGAATTTTTCGCTCCGCATGGGCCACGTGGCCATCCGCCTTCGCAATGAACAGCCCGAAACGAACGACCATTCGGAGCTTGGACGAGCGGAGGTCTGCGTTGGCCGACGGAACGGGCGTTGCGGTTCGGGGCAAATCTGCACTAGTCGGAGGTATTACCGGAACTGGCACAAATGGATCCGTTACGATTAGCGGCGACGCGACTGGAGCCGACACGCTTGGCGGCGACGATGGTGGCAAATCAAACCGCTTTGAGAATCGCCAGTTGGCCGAGCTCCAATCGGACGATGCGCTTGGCAACGACGATGGCGGCAAAACAAACGACCGCGTCGTGGGCTTGGTCAAAGCCGGTGATGTAACAGATCTCGCAAGCGGCGGCGGAATCGGAATGGCAAGCGAGGCCGCGACCGGGGCGGCAGTTGGTGACGCTCCCTGCACTTGGGGAAACGGCTGCGATAAGATTTCGTCGGTCAGCCCCGGCACGGTCTGCTGGAAGAAATAGTTGAAGAACGTCACGCCGCGTGCGACTACGATCAACGGGCGACATTCCGCCAGCGTCGCGTTGACGGCCACCAGTTCTAGCGCGCGTTCGGTTTCGCGGTACTTAACTTTGATTTCGGTGACGCGGCGACGACACTCGATGGCTTCCGGGCACGCGCCCGCGTCAAACCGCGACCGCGCCTCGCTTTGCAGTTTCGCCACCGCGTCCCGTAAATCCTTCGCCTTGACGGGGCCGATAGCCGGAAGTTGCTCGAAACTAGACACCGCCACGTCTGCGAGCGTCAAACCGAACCGCGAGGAAACGCGGACCACTGTTCCCGGCCCGATGCCAGGAAAACGGGTCAGTTCCTGGACGGAAACAGACCGGAGATGCTGATGGTACAGGTCCGCCTCAACCCGGTGGATCTCGCCCCGGTCAGCCGGTTGAAGGAGTTGTTCACGTCGGTTGTTCAACCCGGCAACGTGCTGTTCCAAACGCCGCGCCCACCGCACCGCGTCCGTCTGTTGAAACCGCGAATAAATAAATGCGATGACCCACCAGAGGATCAAGACCACTAGCGACAATAAGGCGAACGTTTTCATGACTGACTCACCTGTCATCCGACTTCGCCACCGTGCAACAATTGTCCGTCTTCCTGATACTATCTTGATCTCATATCGTCATCACCATTCATAGGACTGATTTGCAGGAATTCAACTAACGTCTTGCTAACCGATTGTGGCGGATCGTCGCAGTCAGTTACTTGGCAGGCCGCGATTACTCCGTCGCTTCGGCGGCGATCTTCTTGTAGATGTCGATGGCGTCCTGGAACGTCTTCTTTGCTTCGGGGCGTTCGTCGGGTTTGATGTCGTTCTCGCGGACCTTCCAGAGTTGCTCGATCACGCCGATGCACCACTTCGCGCTGTCGCGTGAGGCTCGGATCGGCTGGCCGTCCACTTTTACGTACACCGGGTTAGTGTGCATTTGCGGGTAGCTGCGGATGGCGACCCAACTGCTTTTCGTCGGCGTGAAGTCGAACGTGATGTCGTGGACCTTTTGATCGGCGTGGACTGGCTTCTTCGCCACGACTTGGCCGTTGACGATCAGTTCGACGAGCCGCGTGTCCGTCGGCGCTTGCCGCCCGCCGATGGCGGTGCCGAGGGCCATCTCTTTGTCGAACGCCACCTTCGCCGAGACCGGGAGCTTCGTTCCCGCCTTCACATCAATCGTGTCCCCGAGTTTGCCGGCGCCGACCTGGAAGTTGAAACAGTGGGCGTAGCCATCCGAGACATACGACTTCCCGGAGGCGATGCCTTTGCAGAACGCGCCGTATTCGATCATCTCCACCTTGCCGAGATCGACGTACACCCGCCCCTGCCCGACGCGACTGCCGGTGATGCACGGGAAGTCCGTCTCGCCGGACGCCTTCAACGGGAAGCCGCAATTCATGAGGTGGTACCAACAGTTCCACTCCGCCACGCGGTCCGTGTCCATCGCGCTGATGAAGTCGCAGACGCCCATCGCGGTCGTGACGCAAATCTCCTGGGCGCCGATGCCGTCCATGTTCGGGATCAGCAAGTTCGGCAGCTTTTGTAACTGTCGGTCCGTCCCCATGCGGAGTTCGACCTCCGTGACTTCGGCATCCTTGTTGGCGTCGAGTGTGCTGAACTTCTCGGGCAGCGGCCAGTTCGCTTTCTCCACGTCCGCCACCGTGATGTAACCCTTACCGCTTTTGTCCAAGGCCACGAACAGCCGTCGCGTGCTAGCTTCTGGGTTCACGCCGAGGCCGTTCCCGGAGTGCGCGTACCCGGTCACGCCGCCCTGTGCCTTCGCCCACCTCATCAGCGGCGTGGTCCACGTCGGCCAGCCCTTCACCTTCGTGCCTTCGGAGCCGGGGTACGTTTGATCCCGCAAGTTCAACAGGTTCACGTGGCCGAGTGCCTGCGAACCGAACCCGCTCACTTCCACGTCGTACTTCAGTACGGTGAACGGTTCGCTCCGCTCCCACGGTTTTGCATCGAAGAACTTCCGCTGGAAGTCGTAACACGGCCCCCACGTCAGGCAGCACCCGACGTTCAACCCCTCGCCCTTCACGTGAGTGAACATGTCTTCCGGCATGATCCCTTCCGTCGGGTTCGTGTAGTGCGCACACCCCGCCGCGTGGATGTGGTGGTCGCCGCTGAAGTAGCCGTAATCGGCGGGGTTGATCCAGCGTTGCAGTTTGAAGTCCAACTTGGAATCCACGTCGATCCGCACTTTCTGCGTGACAAGTTTGTACTCCGGCCCGCGACCAGACTCGACCGTGAACACGCCGGGTGGGAGCAACACGGTACCGCCATCGGCCCGGTAGATTTGCTGTTGGAAGAAGAGATCGACGCCGAGCCGCTTCGCTTGCGGGGGGTAGACGTGACCGGCGGCATCCTTGAACGTGAACCGTCCGACGGTCGGTTTGCCGTCAAAGTCGAGAACATTCAGCTTCACCGGAATCGCGGGCTTGATGTCGAACACGACCGGCACTTCGGCCCGGAAGCCGAGGTCTTGCGTCCCCTGGCCGACATCGAAGCTCACCGTCAGTTCCCGCTTCCCGGCATCGCTGGAGTAAATGAGCGCGATGGCGTATTCGACTTTGAGGCCGCTGAGGTTCGCGGTCATCGGCGGCGATTGAAACATCTCCAGTTGCGCGAACCGCTTCACCGTGTTCGGGTCGGCCTTCGGGTCTTTGTCAACCCGCCTCTCTCCGGAGTACACCGGCCCCGCTTGCGGGCTGCCGATGCTCAGGCGATTTTTGATCGTCGCCTCGTTCGTCACCTTCACCAGTACCGGCGTCCACCCCGCCTGTTGTAACGACACATCGAACGGCCCGCGTGCCACTTTCACCCGCGATTCCGGGTTGATGTTCACGACGAACGCCACGCGGTCGTCCAACAACTTCTGAATTTCCACCGCGTCTTGTTTCTCGACGGCCACCGTCAACGACTTCGTTAGTTCCTTTGGCAACGGCGTCCCGAGGAAGTCGAGCGACTTCAACACCCGCTCCACGTTCGCCGCCACCGGCTGCCCTTCCTCCCGCACAACCGGCGGTTTCTCCGCCGCAAGCAAACCGTGCGCGAACGCCAAACCGATCACCCAGGAGAGAAAAGCACGCATGACAGGCACCTCAACGAAAAGGAAGTGCCTATACCGTAACCGCCCACTAGCGGTGATGCAACAGGCTGAACTGCGGCGAAAGTGTTCGCACGACGCCGCAGCCATGCAAGACCTTTTACCAATCCAGCCGGGTTCAGTTGGCGGTGGGATTGCGGGTGGACTTTGTGTTTGTCACAAAACTGTTGTCACTGCACCTGCCCACATTGTTTAGGATCGCCGAAAGAATAACTTCCGTGCCAATCCCCAAGCCGACCAGGCCGCTAGACAAAGAATTGTCCATGAGCAACGCAAATGTTGGTGAGTGAGTTTTCTTGGATTGGTGACCCCGGTAGGGGTCAAGGCCTGTAGCCACGGGTGGAGCGCTTCGCGGAACCCGTGGACACGGTGACTCCACTACTGAACCGCCCTGGAGGGGCGGAGGATTCCTTCGCCCCTCCAGGGCGATTGACAATGGGTTGTCGCTGTCCACGGGTTGCGCAAAGCCTCCACCCGTGGCTACACGCCGGTGCCCCTTCAGGGCACAAAACCCAGACGGCCCATTTGAATGAACTGAAA
>JAYVXO010000010.1:0-25528 GCA_043785105.1 Fimbriiglobus sp. | reverse complement strand
GACCGCGAAGTGGCAGATCGTCCAGGATGCCGTCCGCGCGTACCGAACGACTCCGCGATACCGCCTTCAAAATGCCGCGACTGCGTAACTCCTAATATAATATCAGTTGATGAACAGGGGAGGGGCTACGGCCAATGATTATGCTGACGGATAGCGATCGGGAACTGATCTGTGCTGCTGTTGATGGCCAACTCTCTAATGAACAAGAGTCGGGTTTCCGGACACTCGTTGCGGAATCGGCGGATGCGTTGCAATTGTTTCAATCGTTACAGTCCCATTCCCGTCGGCTTCAAGCAATTCCACAACGTCCAGCACCATTATCCTTGGCCCCTAAGGTGATGACCAGCGTTCGACAATTGCCTCAAGTCAAACCGTCCGCTGCTTATCGTGATGAACAGAGCAAGCGGTCTGTTGGATGGATACCTTATGTGGTTGCCGCATCGCTTTTACTAGCAGTGACATCAGCATCATTCTGGTTTGCGGCTCATCGTCCCAACGACCAAAATGCCGTCACGCATAGAAAACAATTGACACGACCCACTGACTTGTCCCATGACAAATCTGTTGCGTCATCCGCTTTGGCACCAGAGTCGGGGAACGATCTGTTACCCCACCCGCGAGTCATTGATCGCAACTCGCTTCTAACTGCTGTTGCGATACCAACCCCGAACACGATTGAAGTAGCGCCCGAACCCCGTCCTTACACTCCAGGGGATGTCATTGGTTCGGCCACTTTTCACGATCAATCACCCTTAACTGCTGTTC
The DNA here is from genome assembly GCA_043785105.1 of Fimbriiglobus sp. Lineage (GTDB taxonomy): Bacteria > Planctomycetota > Planctomycetia > Gemmatales > Gemmataceae > Fimbriiglobus. The sequence continues at coordinate 24,763 of JAYVXO010000010.1, read as the reverse complement.
ATTCGCGGGTGCCATTCCTGGCAAATGTGGCTGACTTTGACACGATCGAATTCAGTGCTCGGCTGCGTGATGAACTCGGCCGTGATCCGGCATTCCGCTTGGACTTGTTCACCCGCGATCCGTTACGCGCCGGTGACGTTTTCCAAACCGTCATCAAGAAAGCTCAGGTCACCTTAACAATTGACTTGTTGGCCCAAGAACGAATGAAGAAAAAGCTTCCGTCGGCCTGGGTGATTTATGTTGAAACGCTCAATGCGGAGGAAATCACGAAGTTGTTTGGACTGCTAGCCGTCCAGACACGGGCCGAGGAAAAGAATCCAGCATTCACATCGGGGCACTTATACCCGGCGTTTCAAGCGGACCCGAAAGACCTACTCTACCCAACATCGCAAGCGGACACGAAAGACCTACGGGATCTCTTGGGTGTCGATCTTGGCCCTGGCAAACGACTGAAGGCAGTGGCAACAAAACCACTAGCCGCAACCACGGTCGATCAAGTGACAACGGCGTTGCAAAAGAACAACAAACCCGCCCTGATGCTGACCTATCTCCCCGTGGCAGGACGCAATAGTCCCAATCTTTCTGCCGAAATCCAAAGCTTCCTCGCCAAACGCGACGACCGCAAGCCGGGCACGATTCCACTGATGATCGTGATCCGACCGCTCAACTAATTACCGCGCACAACGGCGTAGAAAAGCGTACCGCCCGGTCCACTGGACCGGGCGGTACGCTTTTTGATTTCGTAACTTAGCTGTAACAACCTGCCCTGAATGCAATCACATCGACCACGCTCGTCGTTGTATAGTCAGTGCTGTTCGATGTGTGAGGTGTTCAAGAGGGGTGTGAGATGCGAACCCGATTCTGGATGGGTCTATTGATTCTCGTCGTCGCCCACCCGGCCTTCGCGGCCGGGTTGTTGGTGCCAGATGATGTCAAGTTACCACCCCTGGCAATGGTCAATCACAAGGTGACTGTTGGCATCGAAGACCAAATCGCCATCACGACCGTGGAGCAAACCTTTCGCAACCACACGGACCGGAATCTTGAAGCCACTTACCTGTTTCCGGTGCCCAAGGGCGCGAGCGTGAACAAGTTCACGATGTGGGTGAACGGCAAGGAAACCTCGGGCGAGTTGCTGGACGCCAAGAAGGCGAACAGCGTTTACACCGAAATCGTGCGGCGCACCCAAGACCCTGGTTTACTCGAATACCTCGGCAACAACTTGATGCGATTGCGGGTGTTTCCGATCCCGCCGAAGGGCGACCAAAAAGTTAAAATCAGCTTCACGAGTGTCTCGCAGATGGAGCAGGGGGTTGTCGAGTACATTTACCCGTTGAAGACGGACGGGAAGGGGACACGCACGCTCGAAGAGTTTTCCGTGAAGCTCACCATCAAGTCGCAGCACCCGATTCAAACGGTCTACAGCCCGACTCATGCCATCGACATGAATCGAAAAAACGATCACGAAGTGACCATCGAGTTCGAGAAAAACCAAGCCACGCTCGATAAGGATTTCCAACTCTTCTACGGCCTCGGCAAGCAAGACATCGGCCTAACGCCACTGGTGTATCGCCCGGTGACGAGTGAAGACGGCTACTTCATGCTGCTCATCTCGCCGCAAGTCGAGCAGATGAAAACGACCCGCATCCCGCGCGACCTCGTGTTGGTCCTCGACACGTCCGGGAGTATGTCCGATTTGAAAATGTCCCAAGCCAAGAAGGCCCTGAAACACCTCATGAGTGAACTCGGGGAAGGGGACCGCTTCGGGCTAATTGGCTTTGCCAGCACGGTGCGGACCTACGAAGACAAGCTGATTGCTGCCAACAAAGACCACCTCGAACGGGCACGGAAGTGGGTCGATGACCTGCGCGCCGGTGGCGGTACGGCGATTCAACCGGCGCTCGATGCAGCACTCGACCTGCGCAGCAGGGACACGAGCCGGTCGTCCACAATCGTCTTTTTCACCGACGGCATCCCGACGCTGGATGAACGCGATCCGAACAAGATCGTGCAGAACGTCGCCAAGCGCAACACCGAAAGCACGCGGATTTTCACCTTCGGCGTTGGTGATGATGTCAACGCCGCGATGCTCGATCAACTGGCGGACAGCACCCGCGCGTTAAGTACCTATGTACGACCTGCCGAAGACATCGAAGCCAAAGCCGCCAGCTTACAAGCGAAAATCAGCCACCCGGTAATGACCAACGTGAAGCTCACGACCACCAACATCAAGTTCAACGAAGTCTACCCGCCGAAGTTACCGGACCTCTTTCACGGCGGGCAACTCGTCGTGATTGGTCGCTACTCCGGTCACGGGCCAGCCGCGATTAAACTGAACGGGATCGTCGGTTCGGAACACCGTGAACTGGTTTACGAACTCACCTTCCCCGTGAAAACTGAAGAGGGACGCGAGTTCGTCGAACACCTCTGGGCACGCCGCAAAGTCGGTTACTTGCTGGATCAAATTCGCGTGAGTGGGGAATCGAAAGAAGTCGTTGATGAAGTCACGACACTCGCCAAGAAGTACGGCATCGCCACGCCGTACACCAGTTACCTTGTCGTCCCCGATGGCCCGATGCCTGTGATTCAGACAACACGTAACCAGCCGATCCAACCACCAGGTAGCGGACCAGGGCGTCCACTGCCGTTGGGATTCCCAGGCGGGCCGGGCGGGCGTGGTGGCCCAGGTGGGATGCCTGCAGGTGCGCCGATGAAAGTCGCCGAATTTGCGAAAGACCAAGCAGCGAAAGCGGCGCCTGGCGAAAAAGGGAAGGGGGGTGACATTGCCGCCAATCGTGGTGCGATGCAATCGGAAGCGATTGATGCCGAGTTGAAGCGCATCCCCGCAGACAGGCGCAACGAAGCTTTTGCGGACGCACTTCGACGGGCCAAGGACGACTCGAAGTCCCTGCAAGATGCCCAATCTAACTACACCACGGGTCGATTACGGCAGAATCAAGAAGGCAAATTGGGCGTTGATCTCTCGCTCGCCTCGAACACGCTTCGCGGCCAAAACCGCCTGAGTATGACGGCGAACCAGCAAGCGTATGGTCGCAACTGTGTGGAAATTGGCGGCGTTTGGATCGACGATCAGTTCGCAGCCAAAACTAAAACGGTAGTCGTCAAAGCCCAAAGTGACGCCTACTTCCGCATCCTCGAACTTCAACCGAAGATGAAAGACGTTTTCCGACTTGGCAACCACCTCGTTTGGATCACACCCAGTGGCAACGCATTGGTGATTGATGCCAACGATGGCCAAGTGAAACTAACCGATGCCGACATTGAAGCGCTGTTCAAGCCGCTGCCGGTTGAGAAGAAGTAGCAACCCAAGCCCACGAATAATTATTCGTGGGCTTTCCTCTTTATTGTTGGCGACCACTAGCAATCGACCACAACTCTGTGCAAAATGCGAGCGTACTGAAATCGACCTCTCCGGAAAACACACTCCATGTCGAACCTGAACACGAAACTGGACCGCCGCGACTTTTTCCGCACCACGGCCGCTGTTGCCGGTGCTGCACTCCTGACAACCCAAACCTCGTCCGCCGCTGATGCCTTCGGCGGCTTCACGGTGGGGATTCAATCCTACACGTTCCGGAAGTTTAACCTGGAACAGGCGTTGAAGCGGACGCAAGAACTCGGGCTGAAGTACGCCGAGTTTTATCGCGGTCACATCCCGACGGATACGAATCCCGAAAAGCTCGTCGCCATCAAGAAACTGTGTGCCGAGTACGACATCACGCCGATCGCGTTCGGCGTGGAAAGCTTCAGCAAGAACCACGATGCCAACAAGAAAGTATTCGACTTCGCGGCGGCATTGGGAGTGAAGTACCTGAGCGCGGACCCTTCGCCAGACAGCTTCGACAGTCTCGACAAGCTGGTGGCCGAACACAAAATCGGGATTGCGATCCACCCGCACGGCCCGACGGGGAAGGGGAAGGAACTTCATCGCTGGGCGTCCGCCGAGGTCATTTTGAAAGCCGTGAAGGACCACCACCCGATGATCGGGACTTGCCTGGACACGGGCCACCTGATTCGCACCGCTCAAGTAGCCGAACCACTGGATTCCGCGCAACAAATCAAAGTCATGGGCGCACGCAACTTCGGGTTGCACCTGAAGGACCACGACAACAAACGCAAAACCGATGTCCCCTATGGCGACCCGACCGGCGTGTTGGACGTTGCAGGGGTGTTGAAAGCCCTTAAAGAGGTGAAGTTTGCTGGCTACATCAGCATCGAATACGAAGCGAATGAAAGTAACCCCTCGCCCGATGTGAAGAAGTGCGTGAGTTACTTCCAAGAGACCGTCAAGAAAATCGGCTAACCCACGACTGTGGGCTTACGCTGCCGCGGTTCGTACAATTTGCACAAGTTGAATGATTACCCCCGCTTGGTAACAGTGGTGACCACACCCTGTTCGGCGGGGGACATTTGTTCCGGAATCAACCCTTCGGTACGGCGTTTTGTAAGGTGCAACTGAGATGACGCCCGAACACATCGCGGAACTTCGCACCCAGCGATACAACAGCACTGTTGTACATCTGAAAAGAATTCACTCCGACTTAATGGTCCTGCGAATCAAGCCGGACTTTCCACGGCCAAACTACATCGCGGGTCAATACTGTGCCCTCGGGCTGGGGTACTGGGAACAACGGGTGGAAGGTTGCCAACACGAAGAATTGAAGCCGGAAGACCTCGTGAAAGTCGTTCGCCGCTCGTACTCGATTAGCAGCAGCATTTACAGTGAACCCGGTCAACTCCGCGACATGACCCAGGACGATTGGATCGAGTTCTACATCGTCCTCGTTCGCAACAATCCGGACGGCCGTGTGCCGGCGTTAACGCCACGACTGTTTGCGTTGCACGAAGGCGATCGAATTAGCATGGGGGAAAAGATCGTCGGGCACTTCACTTCGGAACCCGTGAAGCCCGATGATAACGTGGTGTTGCTGAGCACCGGAACGGGCGAAGCGCCGCACAACGCGATCGTGTGGGACTTGCTTCGCAAAGGGCACAAGGGCCAGATTCTCTCGGCCTGTTGTGTTCGCTTCAAAAAAGACCTTGGCTATTACGAAACGCAACAGACGTTAATGGCTCAGTTTCGGAACTACAAATACCTGGGACTGACGACCCGCGAAGCGGGGTTAACCAAGAAGGTCTACATTCAAGATTTACTGACCAGTGGTGAGATGGAAGACCACCTCCACGCCTCGCTGGACCCTGCGAAAACCCACGTGTATTTGTGTGGCAACCCGAAGATGATCGGCGTGCCGACCAAAGACAAAGCCACCGGCCAGCGCCTGTACCCCGAACCGATCGGCGTGATCGAAATCCTGGAAAAACGCGGGTTTCAAGCCGACAATGCGACTTTGAAAATCAAAGGTAACGTCCACTTTGAAGAGTATTGGTAACCCGCATCCCGGCCAGGGAAGAGAAGCCCATGTCAGATCCAGTGACGCAAATCGGCGAGTACAAACTGCGGAAACTACTAGGGAATCCTGGTCAGACGTCGCAGGTGTATGAAGTCGTCGAACCCCGAAGTAATCGCCACTTCGCCATGAAGGTGTTGCTGCCAGAAATGGCGGACAAAAAAGACCACCGGAAGATGCTGTTTCATGAAGCCGCAATCGGCATGAAAATGCGGCATGAAAACGTCATCAACATTATCAAAGTGGATAAATCGCCAACCACGCCCCACTTCATTATGGAGTACTTCCCCGCCGGCAGTTTGCGGGATCGGTTGATGTCGAAAGACCCCCGCGAGAAAGAATTCTTGAAGCAGAACGCGAAAAAAATCTTCAAGCAGGTCGCAACAGGTCTGGCCTACATGAACGCGAGCGGAATCGTTCACTGCGACATGAAGCCCGACAACATCCTGGTCAATGCTTCGGTGCAGACCAAGATCATCGACTTTGCGATTGCCAAGCGTGTTCAAAAAGGGTTTTTCGACAAGCTCTTTCACCGTTCCGGCAAACCCCAGGGCACGCCCAGCTTCATGTCACCGGAGCAAATTGCCGGCGAAATTCTCGACGGGCGTTCGGACATCTACAGCTACGGGGCGACGTTGTTTGAACTGACGACAGGTCGGCCACCTTTCCGCGGGACAACGATCAACGATCTCCTGCGGAAACACCTCGCAGAAAAACCCTCACCGCCACACTCGTTCAACTCTGACATCACGGAGGAATTCTCGAACTTCGTGGTCAAACTCATCGCCAAAAAACGCGAGCAACGACCGGAAAGCTTCCACGAAGTCTTGATGGAATTGAAAAAAGTGCGGGTGTACAAGTCCGTTGTCGATCCAGACGAAGAAGAGCAAATGTAACGGCTCTGCACTGAAAGTAATCGTGTCACGACGCCCAATAGGTCAAAGCCAAAATGGTACCCGCTCCGCTGCCCTTTGAACAAGACATCCATGATTTGGAGCTCGCTATCGCGCGCCTAGAGTCCTCCTCGACGGTGGGAGGATTGCCAGCGCGTGGCGAAGAGATTAAGCAACTCCGGTCTCAAGTTAAATCATTGTTGCGAACACGGTATGCAGAGCTATCGCCGTGGGAATCGGTGTTAGTAGCCAGGCACCCGAATCGCCCGCAGACGGTCGATTACATTGATCTGATATTTGATGAATTCGTGGAACTGCACGGCGATCGCGCTTTCGGGGACGACCGTGCGATCCGAACCGGGTTTGCACGACTCGGCGATTACAAAGTGATGCTCGTCGGGCACCAAAAAGGGCGAACCCTCGCCGAACGCCAACAGTGCTTCTACGGGTGCGCCCATCCGGAAGGCTACCGCAAAGCCCTGAGCAAAATGAAATTGGCCGCGAAGTATGCGACGCCGATCATCTGCTTGATCGACACGCCTGGGGCCTATCCCGGAATCGGGGCGGAGGAACGGGGACAGTCGCAGTTGATTGCAAGTAGCATCTTGGAGATGTCCCAACTGCCGACGCCAGTGATCTGTGTCGTAATCGGGGAAGGGGGTTCCGGCGGGGCACTCGGGATTGGCGTGGGCGATCGCGTCAGCGTGTTACAGTATGCGTACTACTCGGTCATCAGTCCCGAAGGCTGTGCCGGCATCCTGTGGAAGACCGCAAACGAGGAAACAAAACCCCGTGCCGCAACCGCACTTCAACTGACAGGAAGCGACCTTCAAAAAGTGGGCGTGTTGGACGAAGTGATTCCCGAACCCATCGGCGCTGCCCACCGTTCGCCACGCGAAATGGGCGCGATCCTGAAAGCGACACTGATCCGTTACCTCCGGGAACTGAATCCACTTTCGACTCAAACCCTTCTCGATCAACGGTACGCCAAGTTTCGCAACATGGGGTTATTCCAGACTGTAGCGGGCTAAGTGCCTGCATACGTGTTGACAGGATGAGAAACAAGCAATCTAACTAAACATAACATAAGTTATCGGACTCATGACATCGCTGGGGTAAAATGTTGAAATGTCCTCGGCGGCACAATTGAGTCCGATAACGTATATTATGTTTATTTTGCGACGCGCTGTCATCTTCACTCTTTCACTGCTTTTCCTAGACTTTCCTCATCATGAACACCACACTCACGCACAACACCATCCGCACCGGGATGGTCGGTTTCGGGATGATCTTTGACGAGACTTACCGTCCGTTCTTTGAACAACTGGGCCACCACGGCTTCTACCGCCCACACTTCGGAACTGTTCGCGTACCACTGGTTGCGGCAGCGACCCGGACAGGTTCCCGCGTTGAACACTTTCGGCAATCCGCACCACCTGCCCTGTCACAGATCAGGAATTTTTCGGGGCCGAGTTCCGTTACTCAACTACTGGCTTCGGACATTCACGCCGTCTGTATTGCCACGCCCGATGACCGACACTTTGAGCCTGCCAAGGCTTCACTGCTTGCACGCAAGCACGTGCTGATTGAAAAGCCATCTGTGCTCTCTTTAGCGCAACTCGACGATTTGATTCGACTGGCCGAGAAGAACGAAGTTCTTGCTAAGGTCGTTTACCACAAGTTGGCGGACCCCGATCACAAGAAACTTCGCACCCATGTTGTTGACGGCGTCCTGCAACATGTGAACAACGGCTATTGCTCACTGTTGGAACCGAAGTCGATTAGCGCGGGACAGTTTGCGGAGTGGGTGACGGGTCGCAACCCCGCCACTTATGTCGCAGTGCATTACCTCAAACTGATTGATTTCACTTTTGAACCCGACTGGAAACTCAGCCGGGTTTCGGCGACGGGGCAGCGGGGGTTGGTCGGGGCTGTCGATGGGACGACCTGGGACTCGGTCCAAGTTCAAGTCGTGTACACGCACCCTGATCGTCGGGAAGCGGCGTTTGACATTCACACCAGTTGGGTCACGCCGGATAACTTCCCCGGCTACGTCGAACAAGAAGTTCAGTTTCGGTTCGATAACGGCGTATGGGCCGCCCATCAACGCAAGCGGGGCGTGGAGATGACGGTGGAAAATCGCACCCCACACGAACTCAAGATCACTCCGAACCATCACTACAATGGAACATTCATGGAGCCGTGGGGTGAGCGATCGCAACGAGGGTATGGGATCGAAGTCATTCAGCGGTTCTTTGAAGAGGTCGCCTACCTCGAGTTCGGGGGTCCACCGGAACTGCGTCCCCAACGGTTGCAACAGATGCGAGCCTTGACGTACAACGACCTCTCGGCGGACCGGAATTGCGTGGCAATCATTCAAGCGGTCGAAGCGATACTCACCGCTCATGCCAATGGTCACCCAGGCGGAGTGGTTCACGTGAATGGCCCCGAAGGCGGGTTGGCGTTGTACACCCCGCGAACCGCCACACCACTGATTCTTTATTCTGGTATCGTGTAGGGATGCGAAACGATTTCAACGTCCTCCCACCACCAACGAAGCCGACATGACACCGATGCACTTTGAACACGCCATCGAACATCTCCAGGAAGTCGAATCCAACACGATCCGTGCTGCGTTGGGGCGTGTCGAACCACGTTCGTTACGGACGTTCACGCCGAGTCAAGCGGTGCTGGCGAGGAGTGCCGGGATCTATCACTGGACGCCCGAAGGTCGCCGGTTGTTCGATTTCACGTCCGGGGTATTGGTGGCCAACTTGGGGCATAACCCGATCTCGTGGATGGAGCGGTTCTGTGGGTACATGGGCTGGCCGTGTCAATCGGGTGTCACTGAACCGACAATTTCGTTGAACGGGAAGGCGCACAGCGGCAACAATGCGATACCAGCCGGTTATTTCCCTGCCGTGGCGATGACGACTTACAACGCCGTCACGCCGATGGAAGTGACCGCCAGCAGTCGATTGTTGGCAGCACTTAGGCGGTGTCGTGGCGGTGCGCGGATGGATCTGGTGATGTGGGCGGCGTCGGGTTCGGAAGCGATTCAGAAGGCGCTCTGGGCTTCGATGGGCCACGATAAAGCACGACCCATGATCCTCGCCACGCGGCATGGCTTTCATGGCAAAAAAGGCTTGGCCAACGCGATCACAGGTTCGGAACACGATCCCGAACGGGATCCGCGTGTAAAGTTCATTAGCTTCCCGCAGCACGAATGCCGTGATGTCTCCCTGCGGGAAGCCGCTTTTGACGGCACCCCCTATCAACGTGAACTGGATGCCCTTCTCCATCAATACGGGCACAAAATCGGCACGCTGATTACCGAACCCTACCTCGGTGGCGGCGGCTCTTATCACCCGCCGAAAGCCTACCTGCAACTACTTGAACGCTTTTGCCGCGAACACGACATCGTGTTCATTCTGGATGAAGTGCAATCGAACTTTGGCCGGACTGGCGACCTGTTCGCGTTTGAAACTTACGGGATCGAACCCGATATTGTGGTACTGGGGAAGGGGCTTGGAAATGGCGTCCCGGTCGCGGCAGCGGTGGGGCGGGGCGATTTATTTGGCGCGATGGGGTACGGCGAAGGGTCGGATACGTGGAGCGCGAACCCGCTCAACTGTGCGGCGGTTTTGGCGACACTCGACGAGTTTGAATCCCGCGATGTTTTAGCTCATTCTCGGGTGAGTTCGGCGGTGATTGAAGCGGGGTTGCTCCGCCTGAAACAATTCCCGTTCGTCGCTCATGTTCGTGGCGAAAAAGGCGGCATGGTCTGGGGCATCGAGATGCAAGATTATGACACCCGGACGGCGGCACAGTGGGCGAATGAATTTGTGCTGGCCGGGTATCGTGGCGACGGTAACCCGATGGGTGACGGTGTTCATTTGCTCGGCCCGTTGGCCAAGAAAGTGGTTCGGATTTCACCCCCCTTAGTTATCACAATCGCGGAAGCCGAAGCCGCACTTACTATCCTAACCCACGCAGCCGCACGCATCGCGGAGCAACCCGCCCCGCGCTCGATGGACCCGCAACCGATCACGGTTTGAACCTCCCGAAATAGCGGTGTTCGATGGCCTTTGAATGGTTGAATGCTTCTCTAGGTGACCTCGCGGATTTGCTCGGCGTTTCCACGTTTATGCTGAACTCAATGCTAGCAGTCATCCTGTTGGGCACGACATGCGGCATGGTCGGTTCGACCGTCGTGGCGAACCGGATGGCCTTTTTCAGCGATGCGATGGCGCATACTGCGTTCGCGGGCATCTCGTTCGCCCTGCTTCAGATCATTCTCTTCACCGGCAGCACCAACCCACTCCAGACCGATCCCTACCTGTGGATGGTCCAACCCATCATGGTAATCATCGGTGTGCTGGCCGGGGTGATGATGGTCTACGTCCGCGAGCGAACCGGGTTGACGAACGACACCGTCATCGGCGTCTTCTTCGCGTTTGCGATCGGGTTGGGTGCCGTTTTTCTTCCCGCACTTCAATCGTTCATTAACTACAATCCCGAGCAATTCCTCTTCGGTTCGGTGATACTGACCCGAGGGGAAGACCTCGTTTTCCTGGGATTGTTGACACTCATCACCGGAGTTGTGATCGCGTGGCGGTACAACAGCTTGGCGATTGCGAGTTTCAACCCCAGTCTGGCGCGGTCGCGCGGAATTGCCACGCGGGCCAACCACTACGTGTTCGTGATCCTGATTGCGTTAGTTGTGAACATGTCGATTAACTCCGTGGGCGTCTTGTTGGTCAACGCACTCCTCGTGGTGCCAGCCGCAGCGGCGGCCAATTTGAGCCGCAACCTCCGCCAAGTGTTTTGGCTCTCGCTGGTGGGAACGGTGGCGGCTTGTGTGTTGGGACTGCAAATTAGCAACCACGTGACGATTCCGCTCGGGCGTGGCCGCACGATGGTGTTGCCGCCGAGTGGGACGATTGTTCTGCTCTGCGTCGCGTGGTTTTTCGTGACGATGATCGTGGCGGGACTGCGCGGGCGGTTGTCGAGTTCTGCCAATGAGAAAAGCGGTTGATGGCAGAAACTCTCGGAGTTCGGGCTTGTTAACATCGCCCCCTCCCGGACAATGTCATGCAGCGTGATGAACTTCCCACACCGAATCGGCGTACTGGCCGGTAGGGTGATTTCCCCATTTTTCGGGCGGACGGGCGAACCGTGTTTCGAGAAGTCCAAGACTTTGTTCTCAACTTCAGTTCCATCCTCTGGGAGGCGATGCCGTTCATCGTTCTCGGGGCGCTCGTCGCTGGAATCCTTGAAGAATTACTACCGCAACAACTCATCGCCCGGATCATGCCCAAGCACCCCCTCCCGGCCGTGATGATCGGCGGGGCATTAGGGCTGATCTTCCCGATGTGCGAATGCGGCATTGTCGTCGTGATGCGGCGACTCCTCCGCAAAGGTCTGCCGCTATCGTGTTGCATTGCCTACATGCTGGCCGGCCCCATTGTCAACGTCGTCGTGTTGCTCAGCACCCTCGTGGCGTTCGGTCCGCACGGTATTGGCGTCCAAATGGTGTTGTTGCGAGCAGGTCTTGGGTTTGTCATCGCGTGCATTACCGGGCTGGTCGTTCATATCCAATACAAGAAGTACGGCAACAGCCTTCTGACCGCTGTTGCGGCGCCACCGAAGGCAAAAGGGTTAGAGTTGGTCGATGACGATGACATGCCGGCTGCCAAAAAAACAATCTTCAAGCGGTTGAGCAACATCTCAGAAACGTCGCTGCACGACTTCATGGACATCAGCGTCTTTTTGATCCTGGGTGCGGTGCTGGCAGCGTTCGCCAAACTGTTCATTAACCCGGACGATATCCAGCGACTTTCGAGCGAGATGCCTTACTTGGCAATTCCCGCCATGATGTTCCTGGCGGTTCTGCTCTGCCTCTGTAGCGAAGCCGATGCGTTTGTCGCGGCGAGCTTCACGGAGATGAGCGTGTCCTCGAAGTTAGCGTTCCTGGTTTTGGGGCCGATGTTTGATTTGAAACTCTTGATGATGTACACCCGCGTTTTCCGCCTGCGGCTCATTGTCACGCTGATACTCTGCACGGTAGTCCAGACGCTCGTGTTCACCATCATCGTCCACCAATTTTACAACCCGGCACCGGGTGCGGGTGGCGGTGGTGCGACAATCTCCGCTGAGCCAACCGCAACGCCCCCCTCCCCTGCCCCGAAACCGTAAGTCGAACGCCCGAGTTTTGGTTTTCCCAACTGAACTATGATGAGGTCTGCAATGGACCACGTTCACGACGACAACGACCCTAATCACTCGCATAGTCATGACCACAAGCATGACCACAAGCCTGACCACGCGCACAGCCACGGTGACGGGCACGGCCATAGCGAAAGTGAATACTACCTCGAACAATTGCTCACCATCCTGATCTGCGGTTCGATCGGCTTGGTCGCGGTGTTGATGTACTCGTTCAACCGGCTGAACTATTTATTGGTCGTTGAGTTCCACCTTTGGGTTCTCGGCGGCGGGATTGTTTTGTTGTTGCTCACGGCCATTCGTGGCATCGCGTTGTGGGGTTCCGTCAGCCCAACAAAGGCTGTCGTGGAAGCCCATGTTCACGGTCCGAATTGCGATCATGAACACGGTCATGACCACAACCAAGACGATCACGCTCATGCCGCTCACGGCGTCCATGCTCACCACGACCATGACCACATGCCGGGCATGATTTACCTGAAAGTGATCCCGTTTGCACTCCCCATTTTGATGTTCATCATGGGGCTGCCTAACTCCAGTTTCAGTAAGGATTGGATTGAACGACGGTTGGGCAAGGATGACGTCCTGAATACCAGTGTCGTTGAGGTTGCCGATAAGGGCGGCGATGTGTTGCAGTTCGATTTCAATGAGCTGAACGCCGCCGCATACGATCCCGATAAGCGAGCGCAGTACGAAGGTCGCCGTGCCCGTGTGAAAGGCCAACTCAAAGCGGTCGGCGAGAAAGAATACACGCTGTTCAAACTCAAAATGACCTGTTGCGCGGCGGACATGATTCCGCTGAAAGCCCGCATCAAGAGCGATACTGTGATCCCCGCATCGCAATTGAAAGACTACGATTGGGTCACAGCGGAAGGTGTTCTGCAATTTGCGGAATTACCCGACAAGAAACAATTCTTGCCAGTCATTCGAGTCACGGCAGATAAACTCAAAAAGGCGTCACCGGAGTGATGCCAAGCATCACTTCTTGGTTGCCAACTCGCGGACGAAGGCGATTAAATCGGCCATCTCTTGCTTGGTGATGTTCTTTTCTAACCCTTCCGGCATCAGCGAAATCCCCGTTGACCGCAGTGATTCGAGATCACTGCGGCGGATGGTGTCTTCGCCCCCTTCGGACCGTCGCAACGTAATGGCACCGGCCGTCTCAGCGGTAATGATTCCGGTTAACACCCGGCCATCGACAGTGTTCGCCAAGTAATTGACATAACGGGGATCGACTTCCCGATTGGGATCAAGGATAGCCGTCAGGAGGTCGTCGGTACTTTTCCCGGTGATGACCGCGAGCAAATTCGGCCCCACGTCGTGCCCCTCGTTGTTGACCTTGTGACACGCCACGCAGTGGTGCTTGAACAGGGCCTTGCCGCGTTCGGTGTTCCCAGTCAGGTCTAACACCGACTTGTAATCGGCCAGGACTTTCTTGCGATCCTCACCCCCCTGCCCTGCGAACAACTTCGTGGCGCGAGTACGGATTGCTACTGTCGCGTGGTTTTTCAATTGGGCGATTCGGGCCGGTTCAATTTCGGCAGGCTTAACTTGTTGCTTCTCGATGGCATCCAGCAAAGCATTTGTGCGGGCGGGGACCGTCAAAAGCTGTTCGATAATCTCGCGGCGAACCGACGGCCCGTACTGGTCCCAGGGTTTAAGAAGCACGGCCGGAACGGCTGCATTACTATGACCGCCCAGGGCGCGAACCGCAGCGAGTTGCAACTCGTGCGGCGTCTGTGGCGTCAGCGCATCCTTCAACGGTGCCGCTGCGGTTTCGTAGGGTGCAAACGCCAACAGTCGCGCGGCATCCAGGCGGACATTCACGGGTTGCGATTCATCGCGGAGTTTGACAACCGAATCTGCCCAGCGTTTTTGAATGGTCTTCACGGCGGCCAAAACGTCATCCGGTGGTTTAGTCAGCCATGCGGTCAAATTTGTTTTGTTACCGCGCATCCCCTGCCCTAACCCCTCCAGCACAGCCAGACTAAACCCAGACTGTTGAACACGATCCTCCGCTAATGCCGTGACAAGCCGTGTGAGGATCTTGTCATCCGCTTTCGGGCCGATCGTTGTTGCGGCACGTCTCAAGAAGCTTTGCATCGCAACTTGTTTATCCCCGGCAGGTGGTGCTGCTTGAAGCATGTGGATCATCAAATCGGGCAGTGATTCCCGTGCCGAACAAAGTACAGCGCTGGTCGTCCACGCATCCCCGGCATCGCGCCGCATGAGTTCGGCCAGCACAGGCCCCGCGAAATCACTCGGCAAAAAGCCTGCGGTCAGCGCAACTTGGAACCGCACCATTGCGGACGAATCAGCAGCCAACTTACCGACTGCGGAGCGTAGTGCCAGAGACGATTCCAATCTTGATTCAGAGTGTCGCAATCCTACTTCCCGGTTCCCGGAAAGCGGATCACTCAACGCTGAAACGATCAGTTCTTCCGGCAGGTCGTTGAAGCGGTCCAAGGTCGAAAGGAGCAGTGGCAAACCCGGCTTGCCGCTCGCTGTTTTCGCTAATTCACGCACTTGGGGTATGACCACTTTTGCGTTACGTTCGCAGAGCAAGCGGTGGGCGGTCAATCGCACCCACGGCGTTGGGTAAAGGAGTTTTGAAACTAGTTGCTCGTTAGTATCGCCGGCCAGGTTCGGCAGTCCCTTTGATGCAAAGTCGTTGGGGGCGATGCGCCAAATGCGACCGCGGCCGCGACTTTCCAGGTTTAGTTTCGCCTTGATGTCGTCGGGCAACGAGAGCGGCGTTTCGATCACTTCGCGGTAAAAGTCGAGCACGTAGATCGCGCCATCCGGACCGATCATTTGATGGACGGGACGGAACCAATTATCGGTGGACGCGAGGAATTCGCAATCGGCATCGGCACGCTTGGCCGTGAAGACGGCACCGTTTGGAACGAGACCATCCCGGTGAATCAGGTTGTTGGCGGGGTCACAAACGAAGGAGTTGTTGCGGAACTTTTCCGGGAGCAACTCGGCGTTGTAAACGATCGGGCTACAAGCGGAGGTGATGAACCCTCCGGGGGTCAGTTCGGTCGTGGGGAATTTTTTTGCGTCCGCACTTCCGGCCCGGCGAGTGGTCCGTTCGACACGCCATCCCTCAAAGGGGCTAATCCGGTGGACTTGGCACGCCGCACCGTGGTCGGGAATGTCCAGCGTCACGGCTGTCACAAGTGCGTTGGGGTTGCGGCGCAGGTAATGATCGGGGATGACAATTTGTCGCAGGTGTTGGCTGTTCGTGGCCGTGAACCAGTGGCCGAAGTCGTCGGCGGCCAGACCATATTGCCCGCCGCCACTGACGGGTTCGAGACTCCCCGGAACATCGGGGCGAAACCGAAATCCGCGTGAGAGCAAAACGACCGGGGCTTGCTCCGGTTTTTGAACGGACTGAATCGTCCCCGCACTGTTGCCCGCCACACCGTGTATCCAACCGTCCGCCGCCCATTGCAGGCTGTTCACCATTTGCTGAATGTTGGCGAGATTGAAGCCGGTATAAAGCACGGTCGTTTTGTCGGCCTTGCCATCGCCGTCGGTGTCTTCGAGGTAAAGAATGTCGGGGGCCACGGCCACAATCATGCCACCTTTCCACGGTGTAATCCCCATCGGGAATCGTAAGCCCTCCGCGAAAACAGTGGCCGTCTCGAACACGCCATCGCCGTTTTTGTCGGACAGGCACTTAATCCGCCCGCGGGTTTCATTCCCGGTGCCGATCCCGCCATTCGGGTAACCCCGCATCTCGCAGACGAACAGCCGACCGCGTTCGTCGAAGCACATCGACACCGGATCAATCACGTCCGGTTCGGCGGCAACGAGTTCAATCTTCAGCCCAGCAAGAAGCTTAAACGTGGCCTGCTCGTCACGCGGCGAAAGTGCGGCAACGCCCTTCCCTGCCACTCCCGGCATCGGTGGGTCGGCAGCCGGGACTATTACAAACAAGCCATTCAGCCCAATCAAAATGAACGCCAATAAGGCCGTGCGGAACGCGGTCATATCCATCAACTCCGAGATAGTTTTGTTGGGCACTATTGTGGTTTCAGTTTGGAGAAGTCGGCATCGAGAACCTTGGCAATGGCTTTCAACACGATTGCTTCGGCATCCGGCGAGGCGAGGGCGACGGTCGGTTCATAACCTTCTTGGGTATAGGCATCGGCTGTCGGGATGTATCCCGGCCCACCGTCTCCATAACCCGCAACGCAAACGGTCGCATCGGGGCGAAGCTTCTGGGTTGCCAGTTGGAACTCGATAAACGGTTCACCCGGCAGATGAACGACCGCCAGTGACTTACCAAATGCCAGTGACGTGATTTCAATCGGCGTGTCCCGACGCTTCAGCCAAGCGAGTTGATACGCAGCGTTATTGCGCCGCGCTTTCGTTTGTTTCTCATCGTTCAAGTCGCGTGTGCTGATGGCTTCGCCGAACGAGGCTTCCGTGCGTGGCGGTAACAACACCGGTTCGACTCGCCACGTCCAACCCGTTGCGGGAACAGAGATACGGGTCGTTTTCTTCCACGCTTCGATCATGCCCTTGTGCATCCGATCCCGCAGAATCACGCGGTTCATTTTGTCACCGTTGTTGTACTTCCCGGCGGTGACGTTCCCGGCTGCACCCGTGAAGTAAACTTGAAAGACTCCCGGCGATTCGTCTTGGCGTTTCTGCCGCGCCAGTCCGCAAAAGTCCGCACTGACGCGACCATCGCCGTAGTAGCTCATCGGGTGCGTGGCGTAGTAGTGCAAGGCCGCGAGCGGTTGCTCGTGGTTCCAAAAACTCAGCGTTCGCAACACGGGGTCTATCAAGCCTGTCGGTGCGTCGCGCGCTTCTTGGGATTTCGTCGAACTAGTGCGGGTGAACTTCACTTTCCCATCGGGTCCAAGCACTCGACGGTTGGACGCGACTTCGGAGACTTCCGCAACACCGCTCCCGACGTGCGTGAACGGGGTCGTCTTCGATAATGACTTCCGCAAGGCGGCGGCAGATTCCTGGATCACTTTGTCGAAGAACTTCAAATCCAACGAGATTGGTCCGTTTGCAGCCGCGATGAGTTTTTGGGCTTCGACATCCGCGAACGGCGCGTTGTGCGGGTGAACACAATGCAGCGCGACGTGTTCCGGGGTCGTGTGGGCCGCGTCCGCTAGGGCCGCTCGCCAGATTCGATGGGCTTCGTTTCGCAAGCCGACCCAATCGACTGCACACAACACGATGGGTTTTCCCGCACCGAGCAAAACAACCCCCAGTGCCTTTAGTGGGTCGTCCACTCCACGGACGGACTCGATCCATCCGCCACAAAGGGGGTGCCCTTCGGGTGGCGTGACGTTGGTTTCAAATGTTGCGAGATGGAACGTCGGCATGAGGAAGGTCTCTTCGGGTGGGACACCTACTTTGCCAAAATGTGACAGCGATAGCAATCATTTCATGCGACGTTTTTGCGGTGTCGGGAAGTACCGCCATGTCAACGCCGCCAAGAGGATCAAGCCGCCGAGCCACGTCCACGTCGTCGGGGTCTCCCGATCCGGGGCGATGAGGTACGCCCAAATTGGGTTGAGTACCGGCTCCAACAACGTGATGATTCCCGCCTCTTGTGGGCTGACCGTGCGAAGGCCGTGGGTAAACAACAGGTACGGCGACGCCATTTGCACGGCGCCGAAAACTGCGATGAAAACGAGTTGGTTAACAGTCGGTGTCGTGAACCAGTCTCGGGAATCGGTTATGTTTTGTGAGCAAAGAATGAATGCACCAATCGCACCCGCACTGCCCAGGAGATTCAGCGTTATCAACCAGACACCCGATTCCGCCCGTAAATAGCGGAGAAAGAGAATCACAACCGCATAGGCAATCCCGCTACCCGTTGCCATAAATAGGATTTCGATGTCGTGTGACCCTTGTGCCATCGGCTTATCCCAGGGCCAATTTCCGGCCACGATGAGCAACGCCCCGACCATACCCAGCAAAATGGCCCGCCAACTTCGCACATCGGACGGGTCACCCAGCAGATACACTCCAATGAGATAAACCCAAAACGGTGCCGTGTTCTGGAGCAGAATCGCATTGGCCGCCGAACCCAAGCCCAGTGCGGACAAATACAGCCCGCTCATGACGCCGAAGCAGAGCATCATGCCGAGCATTGTGGGCCGCAACCGAAGATCGACCCGACGCAAAAACGGAATCAGCATCAGCCCGGCGAACAAGCCCCGGAAGAAGGCAATTTGTAACGGCGTGAGTTTGGGGTCGTCCAGCCCTAACCGAGTGGGTTCACTGAGCAACCGCATGAACACGCTACTCAAACTCCACAACACGGCGGCCAGGACAATGAATAGTCGCGCACGATCGAATGGCACGTCAGCCTACTTGTGGGAAGCGGTTGTGGTGATGGATTCAGTCAGGAGAGAGGTTTATTGAATCACGGAGACAGGCGGCAAACAGACTTGCAAGGGAACCAACGACACCGAAGAGTCGATGCGGGACGGGATTGGGAAAACAGCGTACCAAAACTCTTGAAAGCCAGCACCATACAAGAGCATTCCCACAGCAAGCGCGAGTAACAATCCCACGCGATTGATGCTGAGAATCAGCGGGTATGAAGGCTTTGCTAGTGTGACCGGCGAGCGTTGCACAGGCGGTGGGACTTTCAACAAATCGGGTTGAGTTTGTTGCACCGGCTGAAGTCGCCCCATTGTGGGAACATCGGCTAACACCGGCGCAGTGGCGTTCGGCACCAGTTCCCAATCCTGTTCCTCCAGACTCTGCAATGCCGTGATGAGTTCGCCAGCGTTCTGAAAGCGGGCGCGGGGATCAAGGGCCAGAGTTCGCGCTAATATTAAATCCAGAACCGGCGTGGCATCGGGTCGCAACTCCCGGATGGGGCAGTAGGCGTCTTGGGCTTTTTCCCGCACGATTTCTTCGTGCGTCTCCCCCCGAAACGGCAGTCGGCCCGTCAGCAGGTGGTACATCGTCGCACCGAGGGCGAATAAATCACTACGGCCATCGACCAATTCCCCGTTCACCGATTGTTCGTAGGGCATGTAGTGCGGGGTGCCGACGCCTTGATTCGTCGTGGTTAATTCCGCATCGCCGTTGAGTTGTTTCGCTAGGCCCAAGTCCGCTAGTTTGACGGTACCGTCTGAGCCAATCAGGATATTCTCGGGTTTCACGTCCCGATGGATGAAGCCGCCCGCGTGGAGGTATTGCAACGCTCGGGCCATCTCAATGCCAGCACGGACAACCCGACCGATCGGCAGGGGACCACCCTGTTGGAGCAATTGCAGTGCGTTCGGGCCGTCGGTGTATTCGAGAACCAAAAAATGTTTCTGGGTATCCGCGTCGAACCCCTGCGCGAGTCCCCGAACAATGTTGGCGTGGTGAAGGTGTTGGCTCATCCGCGCTTCGCGGTAGAAACGATTGACGAACTGTTTGTTCCCCGCCAAGTGATCCGCCAAAACTTTCAACGCGATGTTTCGGAGACCAACTGAATCGTAGGCGAGGTAAACCGTACTCATCGCCCCTTCCCCAAGGCGACGCAAGAGATGGTAGCCACCGATCACACGAGGCGCATGAGATGCAACGCAGTCCTCGTTGATCGCGTTGTCTGGCATGATGGACGCTGTTCCAGTAGTCGGCATCGCGATTCCTCCGCGAACCGGGTTCGTTCATTAACACGCGAAGCTTTTGAGAAGATTGTGATGCGAGTCACGAATCAAAGGGGTTGTCGTGTGGGCATGTTGGTCCACACTATGATAACGACGCTCAGCGGATATTAGTTGATCGATTTGCGGATATTTTCTAAGTGCTGTACCTGTCGCAGTTTACTACGATTACAACGGGATCATTACGCCAAATACCGGACCCGGAGGTTGTGCAGATGGGTTCGGAGTGATTGCCGGACGGATGTGCCGCCACTGAGATTCGCACCCGGAATGCGTGAATCCGCTTCGGACCAACCTTCCCAAAATACCGCCCGGACCTGGGGTAGCGCGGCTGCCAATAAGATTTGGGATTCAATCGCCGACCGCAATGCACCTTGGCCATCGACCAATTGACTTGCTGCCGACTGGATGTTCGCACCAAAATTCAGTTCAAGCGGAATGGTCAATAAGCCAAACAGTTCCAGTAGTCGATAGATTGCAATCGAATCACGTGACGGGCTTGCGCGTCGATCCGCTCCGGTCAGAATTTCCAACTCCACCGCCGTGAATGAAAAGCCGGCACGGATGAGTGTGTCGGCAAAGACCAGCGGAGTATACGTGTAATCTTCCGACTTCAGATAATCGCCCCAAGGTTGCGCGATGCTGAGAATGAACGAAATATCAGGGTCGGTATGCCGGGCCGCTTCCAGTAATCGGGCGGCCAGTCGGATTCGGTCATCTTCTGTCAGCCCGAAACAATCAATGTAGTTGAAGCCACCACAGATTTGCCAGCTTCGGACGCGATTTTGGTAGCGTCTCACCAGGGTTTCGATGTAGTCACACATGAACGCCGCCAAGCTGGGCGGATCCCCAACCCATTGCTGAATCCACGTCGGAAAGACGCCGTTCGCCAAATCAATCACCGGGCCAATCGTGACATCCAGGCCGCACTGAATCGCCCAATCGACAAGCGTGTCGAACGCCGCCCAATCGTACTGTGATTCGGTCGATTCGATGAGGCTCCAATTCGGGACGAGTTTCACGGACGTAAAAATTGCGCTGAACTGGGCCTGTGTGGCTGGGAGGGGTAACGTAGTCAGTCGGCAACCCAGGCGTGTCTCAAGCGGGCCGGCATCGGCTAACCGGGTTAGCAGAAGCTGTTCGGCGAACGTCGCGGAAATCCGCTCGGTCAGAGCATGGGTTCGGACGAGAACCTCTTCGGCAATCACGCTCGATTGCGGGTTGGTGGCATCGAGTACCGCTTGTCCAAACCGTTTGGTCACTTCCAGTAATTCGCGCAAATCATCCAGTTCGAGACCCAGCCCGATTGCTTCCCACTCGGCCGTTTGCGATCGAATTTGATTGAGTTTTCCGCGCGCCAGTTCGATGAGCAAATAGTACGGTTCGGCCCGTTCTCGCAAGGTCGAAGAGGTGCAAATCGAAACTTCATTTGCCTGCAACGGCCACGGCATCATCAAGTAACCGCTATCGTGCGAATCCTTGGTGAGCGTAAATTGATTCCCGTCGATTTTATACTGGGTCGGAATCGGGGCGAGGTCGTAACCGCCCGCTAAACACGCGGCCGACAAGCATTCGCGGGCGGCGGGTGTGAGTGACTCTGGTATCAGAAATGAGACAACGCCCATATCCGCCCTGCGGCATACCGCATTGCCAAGTTAAGTGTTCGGACTGAGTGCCATCATAGTGACCGACTGCAACAATGGGGAATGGGTAGCCCACTATTTCGCACCACTGTTTCGCAAGGGATTTGGAAATCAGCCGGTCCAATCCGTCGGCAACGCCACAATTGTGATTCGATACCGATCGGCTAACGCAATTGTCGCGGCTTCATCCAAGAGGATTGTTTTACTCGCTTCAATGGCGAGCACATTGGCACCGGCTTGTTTCATCGTCTCGATGGTGGTCTGGCCGACAGTCGGTACGTCAAACCGCATATCTTGCTGAGGTTTAGCGACTTTTACGACAACAAACGTGTTGCGACCACACAGTTCGCCCGCACGGGTGATCGCGCGGTCGGTCCCCTCGATCGCTTCCACGGCAAGCACGGCTTGTTCCCGTACCATCACACTTTGTCCGATGTCAAGGCGGCCCATTTCTTTGGCGATGCCCCAACCGAAGCGAATGTCTGTTTCTTCGGACGAGGTGAGTTGCCGTTTCGTGAGCACGCCAGACCGCACGAGTAACTCCGGGCAAAGGTCGAGTGCCGAAGCGCACTCAAGCCCTTCGGAACGAAATTCTTCAATAAGGCTCAACAAGAGGGAATCATCGCGACGGTCGGTTTTTTTGCGGAAGTACCACAGCCGAAGCCCACGCCAGTCTGGCACCAGTTGAAACCAGCGCCAGGGACGAAAAAGTAGGTGCTTGTGAAACTTCCCGGCCATCGTCCAACGCTTGACACCACCCCGCTGAAATTCCCGAATGATGGTGCTGAGCGAGATCCGCCACATCGGGTGAAAGCGATGGCAGATTTGCGCAAGGACCGGGTCCGCCATGCCCGGCAACCCGACGCACACAACGGGGATGCCACATTCGCGGGCTTTTTCAGCAAATAGAATCGGAAAGCGTCCCGCCCCGGCGATCAATCCGATCGGCTCCGGTGTCATTCGGTTGGCTCCTCCAGACCGAGGTGGCGTTTCATGCGAAGAACGTCTTTGCGGAGTTCGGGTAATTTTGCGAGACAGAACCAAATCTTGATCTGGTCCCGATCCGGCAACGCGGGGGAACCGAGTAATCGCGCGTTGGCAGGAACGTCTTGGGCTACGCCCGATTTCGCACCGAGTGTCGCTTTCTCGCCAATGGTGACATGGTCACCGATCCCCACCTGCCCCGCCATCACGACGTAGTCACCCGTCGTACACGAACCGGCAATTCCGACTTGACTCACTAACAAATTGTGCCGACCAATCTGGCAGTTGTGGCCGATTTGGACGAGGTTGTCAATCTTTGTTCCGGTACCGATCCGCGTCGGGCCGAACGTCCCCCGGTCAATCGTCGTGCCGGCGCCGATCTCGACATCATCGCCAATTTCGACGTTACCCAATTGCGGGACTTTGATGTGTTTGCCGCCTTGAAGCCGATAACCGAAACCATCCGCACCGATCACACTGTTCGCATGAATCATGACCCGGTTGCCGAGGACGCAGTCGTCGTAAATCACAACATGCGGATGCAGAACAACATCGTCCGCAAGGCGACAAAACCGACCGACCGAAGCTCCGGCATAGAGGTGACATCGCGCACCGATCACGGCCCCTTCCCCGACGACAACAAATGCGCCGATCGTCGAGTCTTCACCGATGATCGCGGTGGGGTGAATGGACGCACTTGGGTCAATTCGCCGATTCGCACTCGGCGTTCGTTCACCACGCAAGTGCATGACGACAGTGGCAAACGAAAGGAGCGGGTCGGCGACTTGAATCAGCGGGCGGCCATTCAGCGTAACGGATTTGGTAACAAATGCGGCGGACGCCTGACAAGCGTGCCACGTTGTCATGTTACGGTCGCCTTCGACGAACGTAACATCTCCTGGCCCTGCTTCGGAGAGTGGGCGGGCCGCACGGATGGAAATCGTCTCGTCACCGACAACGATGCCATTCGCCCATTCGGCTAACTGCCGGACGGTTACACTCACGTTGGGCACCCTTCAATTGAATCTGGGATGTCGGGGTTGATTACACGTGACCGTGAAAGATAGCGAACGTCAGCGAAGTGGGGCAAGTCCAATTACGATTCTTCGAGGAATCGTTTCTGAAAGTCTGTTGCCGACAGCGATGCACCATCGGAGAGTGAAACCGTGCCCGTCCCCGCAGCAGCAACGGCCCAAACACACCGATCCCAGGACTTTTGAAGTACGGGATCCGCCGTTCCCCAGGTCACGCAATGAATCGCCAGACCATCCCGCCGGAGTGTGACCATTCCGCCTGTAAGACCCAAGCGAAGTTCTCGCCACGCCGAATCGGGAACCTCATCAGGAAACGCGGGGAGGCCGTCGATCATTCGCAGGACTGCTGGTTCGCCGATTTCGAGACACTTTGCTGCAATCGTGGGCCAGCCCGGAATAGCCGTCGTAAAGTGAATGACCCGTTCAATGCCCACGGTTGGTAACCCCATAAACACAGTTTGGATGCAACCTAAAGTTCCAAACCGACAAAAATACGACTCACCCATATGTAGGGAGCTACTTTTTTTTCTCACTTGTTGATGGCTTGGTCGTGCCAGAACATCCTTTGGGTGGTGGAGGTGGGTTGACTGGCCTCGGCCCACCTTGGCCATATGCACCATTCCCAACAATTCCCTCACGAAGTTCCTTGTTCGTCTGCTGATTTGCGTTTTTGTTGTCCGAGTTGTGGCTCATTTTCGACCTCCGGTACTTTGAATAGTTCAATGTGCTGGCAATCCTTTGCCTTTACGTAAAAGCCAAGAGAATCGGTTATCGGTGCTCCGATTTTATCTTGTTCCACTTCGCTTTCAATAATATAGGAGTTACGCAGTCGCGGCATTTTGAAGGCGGTATCGCGGAGTCGTTCGGTACGCGCGGACGGCATCCTGGACGATCTGCCACTTCGCG
>JAYVXO010000009.1:0-8999 GCA_043785105.1 Fimbriiglobus sp. | reverse complement strand
TGTCATGGACTTGCGGTCTTTTGGCCGCCGTTTCAACACCCGCGGTTCGGCTCGGTTGGGGCGGTCGCCGACCTCGTCGGAGCCGATCACTCGTCACCCCGCCAACCACGCCCCCCCACGATCCACGGGGTCCGACAACGGCACCGCAAACGACGCGAGCGCTTCGTTCGCCGCCGTGAAACTCAGCCGCTCCGGCACGCGGTTCACCACCCCGCCCGCCCACCACCATCACCGCCCGCACCGCGTGGAACGCCACCGCCGACAGCGCGATTTCCTTGCGAACCATCGCGGGCGTTTGGCACCGTCGCACCCCTATTGCCAGGTCATCCTTGAGTGCCCGAACATACACCCCCACCTGCCCGCGACGGCGGTACCCATCGGCGACGGCGGCCTTGGAATAGCGCGTCGCATGGGGCAACGTCCTGACCCGATGCAACGCGGTGATGCGGACGCCCGGACGCGGAACGCCGACGCCACGCTCCTGATTTTTGGAAAGGATGGTGGCGAAGGCGTCGGCGAGGGGGAGTTGGTCGTGACGGGTCGTGGGGGTGTTGGGAATCGTCACACTGGCATCCTTGCGGGAACCGTTGGGGGTCCGAGTCCCCGATCCTCTCGCACGGCTGCCACTCGACGCAAACCCAAGTGACAAAAACAACTTCCGTCTTCCGGAAGTGCCAGTGCGCCCAGGGCTATTCGATCAAACCCCTTCGGGGTATTCCGACAACGCAACTTCAAAAAACACCAGCGAGGGGTGCTATCCGGTGACACAATCCCTCGCTAGCGCTTCGGGCTAACAAAATTGGTAATCAACCGTCGCGGGTTTGCATTCGGTACGCACTCAGTGCCAGACACACCGTGATGAACGCCAGCGACACGAGGAGCATTCCGGGCCACGTTTCGCGGGGTGGTTTGCCGTAGCCGTTCTGCTTCATCTCCCGTTCCGTTAGCACGCCGCCGGCGATGATCCGCCCGAGGCGGGTGTCCAAATCGTAGGTTCGTGGCGAGATTGCGTGCAAGGCTTGGAACACCGGGAACGTCGATTTCGGAATCACGGTCCACAGTGGGGAGTTCGGATCGAGGCGGCGCAAAATGTCATCGGCATCAGGCGGTTCGCCATCGTCACCCGGTTTCGGGAGTTCAAACACTTGCAACTTCTCAGACTGTTCCGCTTCTTTGTCCTGGCGGTTGCAGATGCCATCGTTGACCTTGCCGATGCCCCAGAAAATCGCCCACGCGAAGACGGTTGCCAGGATCGCCACCAGCATGTTCCGCGTCAGCACCGCAGTCAGCGTGGAGATGGCGTACAGAATCGCAAAGTAGAAGCTGAGGATCGGGACGATCAACAGGAAGTTCGGCGACCACAACCCCGTCCGGACGCCGAGGACCAACCACACCCCGAACGCGGTGAACGAAGTCACCAACAACACGAACGTCAAGCCGCCGATGTACTTGTAGAGCAACACCAGCGGTTTGCTAATCGGCTTCGAGATCAGCAAATCGAGCGTACCTTTGCCCAGCATGTTCGGGATGAACCCCGCCGTCACTACGATGCTAACGATCAGCGTTAACCACGCTCCGGCACCGTTAACGAGCCACTTCTGCATGAAGTAAACCCCTTCCCGCAACGACGTCGATAGCAGCGGCACGTCGATGAAGAACAGCAACGCCGGTTCATGCCGCCATTCGAGCTTGTCCGAAATCGTCGTGCCTTTGCTGGTCACATGGAAGCGTGCCTCCGCCGGGGCCGGGGTTGCATCTTTGGCCGCGTCCGGGTCTAACTTGGACGGCACATCAAGGTTATTTGATTTGACGTTCTCGACCTTCAGGTCTTTGAGAAAATCGAAGCCTTGCTTCAAAAACCGTTCCGCCGCAGGGCGAGTGACCGGGAGGGCGCGACCTCGGTCTTTGGCTTTTTGCAAGTCCGCAGCGCTCGGACTGGTCACGACAAAGTCGAAGGTGTAGTCCGATTTCCACGGCTCGATCGGGTTCGTTTCGGAGAAATTCTCAATGCTAAATTTCGGCGAACCCATGTTCGGGTATTCAGGACTGGTCGGCAGGATTTTGTTAATGAATCCAATGCTCGTGCCCAGTTGTTCGTTCAACGGTTGCGGGCGGAAGGATATGCTGGCGATGAACAGCACGAGCAGAAACGACAGCAACAGCATCGCTTGGAGAACCCACCCGTTGACGGCTTCGCGGTAGGAGTCCTTGAGGAAGGCGTAGAATTTCATGCTTATACTCTCCTCGCGTCGATGGGGCGGGCGACGCGGGTCGCGCGGCGGTCTTGGCCTTTGGGTTCGGCGTCGTCAACGAGTTTCATGAAGACACTTTCGAGGGTCTGTTTCTTTTCCACCAAGTGCCGCAACTTCAAACTCTTCTCGGACAGCATTCCCAGGACGCTGTCGATACTTTGCCCGGCGTGGATTTCGACTTCGGGTAGCAACCCTTTATCGTCAACCGTGTAACCGTGCTGGCGCAACTCCGCCGTCGGGAACGTTTGCCCGTCCACGAGGCCGATCACGTAGCGGTCGGTTTGCCGCGTCAGGTCCGCGACCGTGCCCTGGCGGATGATCTCGCCCAGGTGCATGATGGCCACGCGATCGGAGATCATTTCCACCTCGCCCAGCAAGTGGGAGTTGACGAAGATCGTGCGCCCTTCCTTCTTGAGTTGGAGCAACAGCTCGCGTATTTCTTTCCGCCCGATCGGGTCCACGCCGTCCGTCGGTTCGTCGAGGAAAATCACTTCGGGGTCGTGGAAGAACGACTGGGCGATGCCAAGCCGTTGCTTCATGCCCTTCGAGAACGTCTTGATCTTGTAATTAGCCCGTTTCTTCAAGCCGACAATGTCGAGCGATTCCGCAATCCGGCGCCGGCGGTCGTCCCGACTGAGGCCGTAGAGCCGACCGTAGAAATCCAGGATGCTGGTGGCGGTGTGGTATCCGGGGAACTGATAATCTTCCGGGAGGTAGCCGACCTTGCGGCGGACTTCCACGGCACCGGCGGGTTCCCCGAAGATCGTGGCGTCGCCATCGGTTTTGCGAACGATCCCCAGTAAGATTTTGACCATAGTCGATTTGCCGGCGCCGTTCTGGCCGAGCAGACCGTAAATTTCCCCCGGTTCGACGGTGATCGTCACCCCTTTCAGGGCTTCGATGTCACCGTAGGTTTTCCGCAGGTCCGATGTTGTTACGACCGCCACAGACGCCTCCCGTGTGTGCGTGAGTTCCGCCGAGTGAAGCATTAACTGGGGATTCGCCAACCCATTCAGGTTATTAACGCGAACCGATCGGACTAGCAACGAAACGCCGGAACTCGGTCGTCGTGTCACGACTTTCAGCCGGTGGACCCGATTCCTACAATGGTGTTGTTCGCTTTCTGCTCCAGGAGATGTGTATGCGTCGCACGATGATGAAGTCGAAGATTCACCGGGCCACGGTAACTTTAGCCGAGCTTCATTACGAAGGGAGCCTGAGCATCGACGAAGACCTCCTTGATGCTGCCGACATTCTTCCCGCCGAGCAAATCCACGTCTGGGACGTGACCAACGGCACCCGACTGGTGACCTACGCCATCGCAGCGACACGTGGCAGTGGCGTGGTCCAGATCAACGGCGCCGGCGCCCACCTGATTCAACCCGGCGACACCGTGATCGTGGCCACCTTCACCACCTTGAAAACCCGCGACGCCCGCAAGCACCAACCGCTCGTGGTCTTCGTGGACGGCGAAAACAAGCTGAAAGCCGCCCCCACGCCTGACGCGGATCCCAGCGAACCGACGGAGTTAATAGAACCCCAGCCAGAAAAGCCCGCCAAAGCCCTGAAGCCTAAGAAGAAAGGCAAGTCGTAATCTTGTAGGTCGTGGTCGAGGCTTTGCGAGGCCCGACATTTGATTTTTGACAGGATTCACAGGATTTAACAGGATTCAAATTCAATCTTCTATCCTGTTCATCTTGTTCGTCCTGTCAAAGAATCTTCTATGCACTTTTAGCACTCAAGAAGTCATACTGTCGGGCCTCGCAAAGCCTCGACCACGACCTACAAAACCAGACCGCCACGTACCTCATTCGCCGTGTTCGTGGACCACTTCGCAGAGTTTGCCCAGCACGATGCCTTCGCGTTTTGTCGGCGTTCCCTTGGGTAGCGACAGGTCGTTGACGAACATGGCGAACACCAGTTCGCGGTCCGCTTTAGTGGTCATCACGCCGGCCAACGCTTTGCTTGTCAGGTAGGTGCGATCGTTCAAGGCGTCGTCCCAGTACAGGGTGCCGGTCTTGGCGAAGACTTTGCCGTAGGCGGGGCTGTCCTTCGGAACGATCGTGGCCAACGTGCCATCTTGGCCGAGGATCGGCAGGCACGCTTTGTAGGCGTCCCAGTCGGGGCGCTTTTGCATCGCTTTCAGAAGCTGAACCGTGGTTTGCGGTGTGACGTGGTCCGCATTTGAGCCACCCGCACCACCGGCGAACGAGATGGCTTTCACGTCCACGCCGAGTTCCTTCAGAATTTTACCTTGCTCCAGCACACCCTCCCGCAGCGTTGTTTTGCCCTTACGCACCGCGACCAAACAGGGCAACGTGCTGGCGTACAAGTTGTGACTGACCTTTAAGGTTACCTTCAGGGTTTCTTTGAGCGGTGCCGAGGAATAGGACGCCACCGTGGTCAAATCCTTGTAGCCCACCTTTTTCTCGGGCAACGGCAACGTGGTTGGTGATGGGAAAAATAGTGGTGCTGAAACGGCGATGCCTTCACGCTTCAGGGCTTCGATGAAAAGTGTGCGGGCAAATTCCGCCGGGCGTTCCACCGCAATCAACGAGACGATCGGCTTGCTGCCGAGTGGAATCGTACCCCGGAGGACGTAACTTCGGGGGTCTTCGCTCGGTTCAGTGAACTTCGCTTTGCTCCCCGCTTCCCCGGTGGTCACGACCATATCGCCACGCAAGTAGGCGGTCTCCGGGCGGACGGTGATCTTTGCCGGGTCACCGACTTTTGCGCCGGGTTGGATGAGCAAGTCGATGACGTTGTCGTTCACGATCATCGGGCTGATCGCGGCCGGACCGCTGCCGGTTCCCCGTGCTGCTGCGAACAACCGATCGTCAATCACCACGTCCCCGCTGACCTGCTTAATGCCGCTGTCCTTGATCTGCTTGGCTAGCTCCTTGAGTGCATACAGCGGGTCGGAATCCGTCAGTTCGGCGTCCGTGGCGGTGCCATCGGCGTAGGAGTGGTCGTTGTCCTTGAAGACTGTCTTGCCCTGCGAATTTCGGCGCCCGCCGAACGTCAAGTCACCTTGCGCCACAAGGATTAAATCGCCGGTCAGCTTGCCGTCCTTGTTGACCGTGCCGCGTTGATACACCGGGGTTTCAAAGCGGGAATCTGCGCCCAGGGCAACCATCGCCGCCGCGCAGGTGTAAAGTTTCGTGACGGAGGCCGGTGCGAACAACTTGTCCGCGTTGCGTGCGTAAACTACCTCGCCCGATTTCGCGTCCACGAACAGAACGCCCCAGTTGGCGTGCAAATAATTGGGGCCGTCGATGATCGCCTCAATCTTCTTCGCCAACGGTTCCTCCGCAAGTGTTTGTGAAGTCGGGTACGCGATTAGCAGGAGGGCAGTTACAATCCATCTCGTCATGGGGGATAGCCTGATTGAAGGTGGGTGGGCAGTCGTTCGATTGGAATTGTAACCACCCGCCGCGCAGAACGCACGCGGGAACCCTTGACGCAGTGCTTGAATCGGCCTAGCGTTTTACCGGGACGGCCCGCAATTGATTTCGCACCCAGATTTCACAACGAAGTAAGTAGGTTCGGTATGCCCGCGACGTGTGTGGTTGGCCTCCAATGGGGGGATGAGGCGAAGGGGAAAATCGTTGATCTACTTGGGGACGATCACGACTTTGTCGTCCGGTATAACGGCGGTGCCAACGCGGGGCACACGATTGTGTGGGGTGACCGGACCTTCAAGGTGTCACTGTTGCCGACGGGCGTGTTGAAACCGCATGTCACGTCCGTGATCGGCAACGGGCTTGTGGTCTACCCGCCACGGTTCTTGGAAGAAGTCGATCAACTGCTGGATGCCGGGATCACGGTGGGCGCGAATCTCCTGCTTAGCGATCACGCCCACGTCATCTTTCCGTACCACATGGAAGAAGAACGAGTCGTCGAAAATGCCAGTGATGGCGGCGCGATCGGCACGACCGGGCGGGGGATCGGGCCGTGTTACCAAGACAAAGTCGGGCGCCGATTCGCCATCCGCGTCGGCGAGTTGTTGAACGCAACCCACTTGCGGGAACGGTTGAAGTACATCGTCCCGTACAAAAACCGGCTCCTCGCCGCGTTAGCCAATCCCAACGCCCCGACGCCCAAAACCTTCGATGCGAACCAGCTCTGTGACGACTACCTGAAATCCGCCGAACGGATGCGACCGTTCGTGACTGATACGTCGCGGGTGTTACTGGACGCCTTGAAAGCGGGCAAAAAGATACTGTTTGAAGCCGCCCAAGGGAGTTTGCTGGATGTCGATCACGGCACGTTCCCTTACGTGACGAGTAGCAGCAGTTTGCCCTCCGGCATCTGGAGCGGCACCGGCGTTCCGGCGCGGCATGTCACGCGGATCATTGGCGTTGTGAAAGCGTACACGACCCGTGTTGGGCGTGGCCCGTTCCCTGCCGAATTGAACGACGGGCCGGACGGCATTGGCGAACGCATCCGGAAAATTGGTCGGGAGTACGGCACCGTGACTGGGCGGCCACGCCGGTGCGGGTGGTTCGATTCGGTTGCTGTTCGCTATACCGCAGCGCTGGCCGGGGCGGACGAGATCACCGTGATGTTGCTGGACGTGTTGAGCGGGCTACCGGAGTTGAAGGTTTGCACGGCCTACGAGTTCAACGGCGAGAAAATCACGCACTTCCCGAGCGATGCGTACAAACTCGAACAGTGCAAACCGATCTACGAGACGCTCCCCGGTTGGACGGAAGACATCACGACATGTCGCACGTTCGCCGACTTGCCGAAGGCGGCTCAACGGTACGTGGACCGCATCCGGGAACTGGTCGAACTTCCCGTCGCGGTGGTGTCGGTCGGCCCGGACCGCGCTCAGACCATCCTGTTGAAGTAACCGATGCCTGCACCTAATCTCAATCCCAGTGCCGCCGTATACGCCACTTCACTTGGACTAAACCCCGAGAAGTTGCCACGGCACATCGCCATCATCATGGACGGCAATGGGCGGTGGGCGGTGGAACGCAATCGGCCCCGTATTGACGGCCACCTGCGTGGCGCGGAGATCGTCCGCAAAACCGTCACCGAGTGTTGCAAACTCGGCATCGGTCAACTGACGCTGTACTGCTTCAGCGCGGAAAACTGGAAGCGGCCCAAGCTCGAAGTCGATTTCCTGATGGCCTTGTTGAAGCAGTATCTGCTCGATGAACGTGAACTGATTCATACGGAGAACATCCGGTTCAAGGTGATCGGGCGACGGGACGGACTGCCTGACGATGTCCTGACGGAAATGGACCAGAACATTTCCATGAGCGAGGCAAACTCCGGACTCACGCTCTGCTTGGCGATCAATTATGGCGGTCGCACTGAAATCGTCGATGCGGTGCGACAACTGGCAACCCGTGTTCAGCGGGGCGAACTTCGTCCGGATGAAATCGACGACGCACACATCGACGCGGCCCTTTACACCGCTGGAATGCCCGACCCCGATTTACTCATTCGTACCGCGGGTGAGATGCGGATCAGCAACTATTTGCTCTGGCAAATTTCCTACGCGGAGTTATGGGTGACGCCGATCTGTTGGCCGGATTTTGAACCGCCGAAGTTACATGAGGCACTGGCCGATTTTGCGAAACGCAACCGGCGGTTCGGCGGCTTGACCAATGTGCAAGGAGCCGTGTGATGGCAAACCCGGTTTGTGAATCCCTTTATGTTGCGTAAACGGCTCATCGCTGGCTCGGTATTGGCTGCCGCCATCGGCGGCGTTCTGGTCGCGGATTCCCATCTCTCGCCGTGGTTCCCCTGCCTACTCGCCGTGGCTCTGTTGGCCGGATTTTTTTCCACCCGCGAATTGGTATCGTTGTTGCCGACTGAGACCAGACCGTCGTTTGGATTCTGTTGCGCGGGGGTGCTTAGTGTCTTGGCCGCGAATTGGTACTACCCACTCAGTCACTCACCGTACTTGCCGCAATTCGCCGACCCGTGGCACCCGGTGTTCTTGGTGTTCACCACATTCGTCATCCTCACGTTTTTGTTCGAGATGAACCGCTACCGTGAACCGGGGCATTCCGTGGTTCGCATCGCGCTAACGATCTGGGCGGTTGCGTACCTCGCGCTGTTACCCAGTTTCTTCTTACGGATGCGCTGGTTCGACGGTGGTTTCGACACCACACTTTCTAGTTGGATGCTCGCGGTAACGATTTTTGTGCCGAAGTGCGGTGACATTGGCGCCTACTTTACGGGTAAAGCAATCGGCCGATTGCCGTTCGCGCCACTGTTGAGTCCGAAGAAAACCTGGGAAGGTTTCATCGGCGGCTTACTAGCCTCCGTGGTCATCGCTGTGGGCGTCGGGGAGTTTGTGCCGCTATTCCGGTACGGCGTCACCGAAGCCGTTGCGTTCGGGGTGGTTGTGGGCATCGTGGCCGTACTCGGCGACCTCGCGGAATCGCTTATCAAACGAGATTGTCAGACCAAAGACGCCGCGAAGAGCATCCCTGGCTTCGGCGGGTTGTTGGACGTGATTGATTCGGTGTTGTTCGCCGGGCCGGTGGCTTATGTCTGGCTCAACCGGAATTAGCAAGAAGTTTTGACCACGAATCAGACGAATAAGACGAATGAAATCAGTACACCACGGAATACGCGGAAGAAACGGAAAATGTCCAGAACCAATGAGAAGGGGTCTGGTAATCCTTTTGCGAGGGGTTTTCGGGCCTGAAAGGGACGTTCTAACAGCCCAGGGCCATGCCCTGGGTGCCCGTTCCCAGGGCATGGCCCTGGGCTGTTAGAACG
>JAYVXO010000008.1:0-26045 GCA_043785105.1 Fimbriiglobus sp. | reverse complement strand
GACGAGCGAGATTCCGTTCGTTTGGATCGGTGTTGCGGTTGGTTCAGTTGCATCACTCGGGGTAACTAAGGACGCCATCGGACTACCCCGAAGGGGTTGAATGGAATAGCCCAGGGTCGCGGCGCTTCGCCGCGCACCCTGGGTTCTCGACACCACCTTGCCGTACCCCGAAGGGGTTCCATCGCTCCTCGTGGCGAAAATGTAACCCCTCCGGGGTAAGATCCGTTTCCGGTCCGACCCAGGGTGTGCGGCGAAGCGCCGCGACCCTGGGCTATTC
Organism: Fimbriiglobus sp.; assembly: GCA_043785105.1. Taxonomy (GTDB): domain Bacteria; phylum Planctomycetota; class Planctomycetia; order Gemmatales; family Gemmataceae; genus Fimbriiglobus. Next base: position 25,768 of record JAYVXO010000008.1, on the reverse strand, counting down.
CATTCAACCCCTTCGGGGTATTCCGAAAGCGCAACTTCAAAACTGGCGCGTCGGGCTAACAAGCAATTGCGTCATAACTATTTCACCCAGAAGTGTCACCATGCGACAGACCCTGCTCAGTTTTGGCGTGACGCTACTTTTGTTGCCAACCCTTTCTGCTGCCGAGCCGGTGCGGATCACGACGGACGGTTCGTTCAAGCAACACCTCCAGTGGTCCCCGGACGGCAAGCAATTGTTGATGACGCGGATTCAAGAAGGCAAGATGGGGCTGTGGGTGATGGCCGCCGACGGGAAGGAATTGAAAAGGTTGCTGCCCAACCACAACCAGCCACACTTCGACGGCCACTGGTCGCCTGATGGCAAGCGGATCGTGTTCGTCGATGATCGGCTCGAAGGCACCGACGGCAAACTCAGCATTCACACCTGCGCGGTGGACGGGTCGGATGACAAAGTGCTGATTCCGCACAAGGCTGCTTTCGAGGAATCCCCACGTTGGTCCCCGGATGGCAAGCTTGTGCTGTGGGTCTCGACACGGGACGGCAACCCGGAGTTGTACACGGTGGACGCCGAAGGGAAAAACCAGAAGCGGCTGACCAGCGAAATCGCGTTCGACTTGCACCCCGCGTGGTCACCGGACGGGAAGAAAATCGCCTTCAGCAGCGGTCGCACCGGGCGGCAAAAACTCTTCACAATGGACGCCGTCGGCACTAACACCAAGCGCATCACCGATGGCGAATTTCTCGATGCGTGGCCGACGTGGTCGCCGGACGGCAAACAACTTGTCTTCGTGTCCAACCGAAGCGGGAACTACGACCTGTGGCTGATGAATACGGACGGCACCAATCTCCGGAACGTCACGAAACACCCGGCGCAAGACACCTCGCCGACGTGGTCCCCCGATGGCAAGCAGATTGCGTTCGTCAGCACGCGGAGTGGTGGGTCGGACGTGTATGTTCTGGACGTGAAGTAATTGCCGAGCTAATGGGCGAACTTCTCCGCCACCTTTTGATACGCCGCGATTCCGAAGACGATCACCATCGGCAAGCCGTTCAGCGCGAAGCCGATGATGATGGACCGCAGCCCCGGATCGGGCACGCCGTTCATCAACTTGATGACCCCGGCTGCGCAGAACAGCACGCCGAGTAGGAAGAAAATCACCGACACACCCGTCATCCACCCGCACGCGATGCGCAGGCTGGTGGAAACGTACTCGTCTTCGGGGATCGACAGGCTTCCGGCGTACAACCCGCCCGCGATTAGCAGAAATAGCCAACCGATCAGACCAAGGCCAACGGCAACACGGCCCGAACGACCAGCAGGGGTCGGCATGGGGTCAAAGAACATGGCAATTCAGGGCTATCAGGGTACGAACACTGTCAAAAGCGACATTGTATTGGCACAACGCCCAAACTTCGCCCATCTCTTATAAATCCGCGGCGCTGATTTCGAGCACCTTGAAGCGGATCACGCCGCGGGGGACTTGGATTTCGGCGACTTCGCCCTTCTTTTTGCCGAAAAGCCCTTGCGCGATGGGGCTGGACGTGAGGATGCGGTTGGTCTCCGGGTTCTCTTGGCCGGGGCCGATTAGCTCGAAGGATTCTTCTTCGTTCTCGTCCAAGTCGAGCACCTTCACGCGGCTGCCGAAGGCGACGGAGTCGGTCGGCAGGGTGTCTTTGTCAATGATGTAGGCGCGCGACAGCGAGTCCTTCAGCATGTTCACCTTGGCTTGCAACATGCCTTGGTCTTCGCGCGCGGCGTGGTACTCGGCGTTCTCGCTCAAGTCCCCCAGGTCACGGGCGGAGGCGAGTCGTTTGGTCAACTCGATCATCTCGTACCCTTGCATGCGATCGAGTTCGGCCTTCTTCTTCTCGTACCCTGCGCGGGTCATTGGAATCCGATCATCGCTCATGGCCGATCGCTCCTCATCCACCTGGTCCAGCTATGGTCGAACGGCAACGAACGGGTTGATCCGGACGGTGTGGTTCGCCGGACGAATCCGGGACGCTCACAAAGTCCACCGTCACGAGCCGGGAAAATAACGCACATGAAAAACGCCCGGTGATTGCACACAGTCTGTGAACCACCGGGACGAAACCTGTTGGCCATTATAGGTCGTCGGCCACGCTACGCAAAATGATTCGGTTGAAAGGCCCGTTTGGTATCGGCCACCCTTGGGTTGTCCAACCGTCGTGGCGCACTTTTTGCGGGTCACGCTCCTCGCCAACTTTCACTAAACACCGTTCTTCCGCACTCGTCAACTTCTTGCCAACTTGGTTCTGATTGCTGCGTCGCACCGAGACGGTGCCGTCATCGACGATGGCAATCACGCACGGGTCGTCCAAATCCAGCAAACGCAATGCCATTGTTTCGTATGGCGCCGTGGGGTACGTGAGTTTCAACGCCTCCAAGTCGTACCCCGCCTTACGAGCATCCTTGCTGAACCAACGGGTGGGCAACAAGAAACGCGGCGTGATGACACCCATGAGTGATGAGGCCGCCGAGCGGTTCTGCTGCCCGTCGGTCTCGACACCCAACTTCGCCAGCACGCGCGGCACCAGCCCCTTGGCACACGCGCGGGCGCACACCATTTGCCGCGACTGTTCGGATTGATCCGGACGAAACACAATCTCGTGCCGATTGAACCGTTTCCCCGCGCGCGGCCCGAACCGCCCCGGTGTGGTTTCTTCCTCCGCCGGTTCTTCTTCCCGAATGGTGCAGTCAAACTCGTCCTGCGCCAGCAACATCGCATCAACGGGCGGCGTGTCAATGTTGTGGCGTTCCAACACGTCCCGCACGAGGCGGTCGATGGCGTCGAACAAATCGTCCTGGGTAAAGTCGCTCATCGCAGTCTCGTGCCCGATCGGGTTGGCGTGGTTGTTGTAGGTTGTGGCGCGGGATGGCGTAACCAGATTCTCTGGGGTGGAAGTTCCAACCTCACCCCCTAACCCCCTCTCCGACGCGGAGAGGGGGAAGAGCGGTCTTCTCTCCCCCCGTTTGCGGGGGGATTAAGGGGGGTCGAACCTGCCCACCCCCACCCCGGCCCTCCCCGCAGACGGGGAGGGAGTAGGTCCGTCTGGCTCCCCTCTCCGCGTCGGAGAGGGGGTTAGGGGGTGAGGTGGATTTGGAATCTCGAACACCCAGAGAATTTGGTCACACCCCGACGATTTTTCAAGCGCGCTGTGGCGTGCCCCAATCCGATTTGGTATTCTAGCACTCAACTTTCCCCTCGAACTCTTCCCCAGGTGACTGGGAGTAACCCATGTTGACTCGTTTGCTCACGGCGGCCCTAGTGTTGGCACTCGCACCAATGGCCCACGCGGAAACCAAAACCGGGTTTGTGAACAAGACGTTCACCAACGCCGACGGCACGGAATCACCTTACGTCGTCTACGTTCCACCGGGCTACGATGAGTCGAAGCCGTTGCCGGTGATTTTGTTCTTGCACGGTTCGGGCGAAAGCAAGGGCGGCTCGACGCCACCCATCGAACAAGGTCTAATGAACGGCCACTTTCAGAAGCAAGCCAAGAAATTCCCCGCGATCGTGGTCATCCCCCAAAGCGAAAAACGGACGTGGGGCGCAACCAGCGATGACGGCAAGCGGGCGATTGCGATGTTGGACGCTACGATCAAAGAATACAAACTCGACGAGAAGCGAATTTACTTGACGGGTCTCTCGATGGGCGGGTATGGCACGTGGTCGTTGGCCGCAGCTCACCCCGAGAAATGGGCCGCGATTGTGCCGATTTGTGGCGGCGGTAACGTGAAGGACGCGGAGAAGATCAAAGACATTCCGTGTTGGTGTATTCACGGCGATAAAGACGGGGCGGTGAATGTCAGCAAGTCCCGTGAAATGATCGAGGCCCTGAAAGCAGCCGGCAGCACCCCGCGTTACACCGAACTCGCCTGGGTCGGTCACAATTCCTGGGACGCAGGGTACAGCATTCCCGAACTGTACACGTGGCTGTTCGCCCAGAAGAAGAAGTAGTTTGCATTCCGAGTTAGTTGAGAACTTGCAGATGACCCTTGAAGATATGCTGCAATACTATCGAGAGAAGTCGCTGGCTGGACTTGGGTGAAACACAAGGGGTTGGGGTGTTGGAATCCACCTCACCTGAAGTCTGTTGCATGACCGCCTGATATACCGCGCGCGGTTCAAACTGAGTTCCGACGAGCCGTGGGGTTTACCCCCACGGGTTGCGCACCCCGTGGGGGTAAACCCCACGGCTCGTCGAGGCCGGAACTCAATTCGACCCGTGAGCGGTATACCTACAAAACATCAACTTGATGTCGATTGAGAACCTCACTCTTTCCTGGAGTCTTTTGTCATGACGAAACCTTCTCGGCGGGGCTTTATGCAAGCGTCCGCAGTGGCCGGTTCGGCGCTTGCGATGAGTGCCAAGAGCTACGGCAACGTGCTGGGCGCGAACGGCAAAATCAACATCGGCTTCATCGGCGTTGGTGGCCGGTGCCAACAACACATTGATGTCGTGTTGCGGATGAAAGAACAAGGCAAGGGCATCGAACCCTACGCCGTGTGCGACGTGTGGGACGGCGACCCAAAGAAGGGGTTCAATCGCGCGACAAACACCTACAAGGGCCAAGGGTTGTATCCCGCGGCCAAGCGGTGCGGGATTCCCGAGGGGGACAAGGCTCGGGTCACGAAAGACTTCCGCGTCATTCTCGACAACAAAAACGTTGACGTGGTGACGGTCGCAACGCCGGACCACTGGCACGCCCGCATCTCGATCGACGCGATGCTCGCGGGCAAGGACGTGTACTGCGAAAAGCCGATGACCAAGACCATCGCCGAGGCGCAAGCCGTCGTCGATGCGTGGAAGAAATCGGGCCGCGTGATGTCGGTCGGCGTGCAGTCGATGGCCGACCCGATCTGGGGCAAGGCCCACGACCTCATTAAGGCGGGCAAGATCGGCCACGTCATGCAGGGCCAGACCAGTTACTACCGCAACTCGGACGTCGGCCAGTGGCGGTACTACTCGCTGACCAAGGACATGAACCCGTCCACGATCGACTGGGACATGTTCCTCGGCCACAAGTTTGACGTGAACGGCGAGAAGCTCGGGCCGACCCCGGCCGAGCAACCGTTCGACCGCGCGATCTTCGGCCAATGGCGGTGCTACTGGCCGTTCGGCGGCGGCATGTTCACCGACTTGTTCGTCCACCAAACGACCCACCTGATCGCCGCGATGGGCGTCCGGTACCCGCGCCGCGTCGTCGGCGGCGGTGGCATTTACTTGGAATACGACACCCGCGACGTGCCGGACGTTGCCGCGATTGTCGCGGACTACGACGAAGGCTGCCAAGTCCTCGTCACCGCGACGATGGCGAACGACCACCGCATCGAGGAGTGCATTCGCGGCCACTCGGCGACGCTGATTTTCGACAACTACCCGGTTGACCCGAAGAACCCCAAGAGTCCGAAGCAGTTCGGCATGAAGGTCGTCCCGCAAAACGTCCAATCGGCCCCGCGTGGTCCGTCCGGCGAAGTGTCCAAGGATGGCGAAGTGATCCTGGGTGGCCTGGAAGGGGACGACACCTACGCGCTCTGGGAAAACTTCCTGGAACACGTCAAGGCCAAGAAGCAAGGCACCCTTAGCACGCCGGAACTCGGCGCCGCCGCGTTCTCGACGGTCAACATGGGCGCCCAGTCATACCGCTTCGGTAAAGCGTTCTTCTGGGACAAGGAACAACGCAAACCCGTCGATGCCGATGCAAGTTGGGCGGCGGCGTGGGAAAAACGATCGAAGGAACGCGGCAAGCCGAACCAAGTCATGGGCTGGGCCGCCGGCGACGCGGGCAGCAAGCTCAACCCGCCAGAGTACATGAAGCTGGCCGGCCCGTGGGTTGACGGCAAAGACCCTGCCGGGTCGTAACCGATTGAATCGCAACAAGAACGCGGCGAGGTTTTTACCTCGCCGCGTTCGTTTCCGATGCCGCGAAAACCACTAAACTACATGCTCGATCATCATTAAACTCGGGGCGCGGTTTCCCAATGCCGAACGCATACGACATACTCGGCGTCAAACCGGATGCCACCGATGAGATCATTCGGCAACGGTATCTCCAACTCGTGCGCGAGTTTTCGCCCGAGTTGCACCCGCAGAAGTTTGCCGCGATTCGGGCCGCTTACGAGAAGTTGAAAGACCTAGTGGCCCGCACCAAATACCGCCTCTTTGAGATGAACAACGACGACACCATTGAAGAGTTGATCGAGGAAGCCACATGTCAGATGACGCGCCGCCGCCACTCCCTGGACTCCCTCTTGAAAGCGACACAGCCGCCGGGACGTTGAGCACTGCTCGCATCGAAAGCGAACACGTCGAAACCGTGCTGGCGGACTTCCGCACGTGGCTCACCGAAGCGCAGCAAGCGCACGCCGTTGAACCCCAGACCATGCCGGAAACGGTCGATCTTTTCACGCTGGTCGGCCAGTTCACCGCGCTGCGCCACGATGTCAACCTCCAGACCAAAGCCAGTCGCACGGCAGTCGAACAAAATATCGAAACTTTGAAACGACTGACTCAGCCCGAGAAGCCGCCCGCCGACCCGGACGAAGCATTCCGCCCGCTGGCGAAGGCCATCATCGACATCGCCGACGCGCTCACGATTGCCTGGAAACAAGTCGAAAAAGCCAAGGCCACGCTGGAGCCACTCCTCATCGAACTGGCGGAACCGGACACAGTTTTGGCGCCCGAACCGCGTTCAGAACCGAAAGCGGAACCCGTGCCCACGGAACCCCCAGGGTTTTGGGCGCGGTTGTTCGGCGTCCCCAACTCCCCGACATTCGCGTTGCAAAAACGAGCACCTGAAACAGTCGTAGCCCGGCAAAACACCGCCTCGACATCGCAAGAAGTTGCCGACCGTCTTGAACCCCTGCTGGCCGGGATCGCCGACGGCTACGCCATGAGCCTGCGGCGGGTGGAACGGGTGCTGCCGCAATTCAACGTCACGCCGATCGAATCCCTCGGGCAACCCTTCGACCCGGAGTTGATGGAAGTGGTCGAAGTGGTCGAGTCCGACGACGAGAATAGTGGCACCGTCGTCGAAGAGGTTCGACGCGGCTATCGTTGGAAAGAGAAGATGTTTCGCTTCGCACAAGTGAAAGTGGCCCGGTAATACACACGCGGGCCGCGTGTGCCACGTAGAGTAGAGCACGCGGCCCGCGTGCTACCATCGAACAGGATTTGTCTCATGTCCGAAATCATTATTGGCATCGACCTCGGCACCACCAACAGCGAAGTCGCGGTCGTCGAGAACGGCAAGGCGCGGGTCATTGACGTGGACGGCGACCCGATCCTCCCGTCGATGGTGGGGCTGACGGAGGACGGCCGGTTGCTCGTCGGCAAGCCCGCGCGCAACCAGTGGGTGCTGGCGCCGGACCGCACGGTGAAGTCGATCAAGCGGAAGATGGGCGAGGACGTGACCGTCACGCTGGGCGACCAGAAGTTCCGCCCGCAAGAAATCTCCGCGATGATTCTGCGCCGGTTGAAAGAAGCCGCCGAAGCCGACTTGATGCAGCCGATCGCCAAGGCAGTTATCACCGTCCCGGCGTACTTCAACGACAGCCAACGGCAAGCGACCCGCGAAGCCGGTGAACTCGCGGGGCTGGAAGTCGTCCGCATCCTAAACGAGCCGACGGCGGCGGCGCTCACGTACAACCCGGCGCCGGAAACAACCGAATGCTTCCTGGTGTACGACCTCGGAGGCGGCACGTTCGATGTGAGTATCGTGCAAGCCGAAGGCGGCGTGTTTGAAGTCCTCAGTAGTCACGGCGACACGCACCTGGGTGGCGACGACTTCGACGATCTGCTTTACAAGCAATTGGCGGACGAGTTTGAAGACCTGTTCAGCGTCGATCTGCGGACCGACCCTGTTACCCGAGCGCGGCTGTTGAAGGCCGCCGAAGCCGCGAAGCGGGTGCTGTCCGACCACCCGTTTGCCCGCGTCGAGGAAGAGTTCATCGCCGAGAAAGACGGCGTCCCGTTGCACCTCTCGACGGAAGTCGAACGGAAAGTCTTTGAAGAGTTGATCCGCCCGCTCATCGACCGCACGATGGACTGCGTGCAACGGGCGTTGGACGACGCCCGGTTGACGGCGTCGCAAATTCATCGCGTCGTGCTGGTCGGCGGTAGCACCCGGACGCCGATGATCGGGCAGCTTCTCGAAGAGCGCCTCGGGCAACCGGCGCACCGGGAAGTCCACCCGGATTTGTGCGTGGCGTTGGGCGCGGCGGTGCAAGCGGGGATCATCGGTAAACAGAACGTCGGCGCGGTGTTGGTGGACATCACGCCGCACAGTTTGGGGATCAAAACGCTGGAGTACCCGCACGAGTTCACATTCTCCGCGAACGAGTTCAAGTTCACGCCGATCGTGAAACGCAACACGCCCCTGCCCGCGTCCCGCAGCGAAGCGTTCTGCACGGTCGGTGATAACCAAGCCAAAGTCGATGTCGAGATTTTCCAGGGCGAAAGCAGCGACGTGCGGCGGAACCACCGGGTCGGGAAGTTCCTCATTGAAGGGTTGGCCCGCGTCCCGGCGGGGAACCAGATCGTCGTGCAACTGGACCTCACGCTCGACGGCACTCTGAAAGTGTCCGCCCGTGAAAAATCCACCGGATTGGTCAAGCAAATCACCATCGAAAACGCGATGGCCCAGTACGCCCTCGAAGAGCGCGACGCCGCCCAGGAGCGGTTGAACCGCATGTGGTCCAGCCCGGACCAAGGCGACGGCGAAGGCGACGGAGAGGGGGAAGAATTGCTGGACGAAGACGGCGAACGGATCGACGCGCCGTACCTGTCCCCCGGCCCCGCCGAAGGCCAGCGCGAAAGCGTACAAGCCCGAGCGCTACTCGAAAAAGCCGAACGCATCCGCGACCGCGCCGCCGCCGCCGACCAAACCGAACTCGACCGCCTGTGCGAAAACATCCGCATCGCCCTGACCGACCGCGCCTGGGGCGACCTAACCGCCGCCAGCAACGAATTGACGGACGTGCTGTTTTACCTGGAAGATGCGTAAGTCACACAAGTTCAGGCGAACCGGCTGCGTTAGCTGCCGGGTGGCTTCCTAGTGTCTAACCGTGGCGTTACTGTCAAAAACCTAACCAACCGACACTTGCAGACCACCCGGCAGCTAACGCAGCCGGTTCGCCTGGAGCCAATCTGCTATGCCCCCGATCCCCTGCCCCTGTTGTCGTGCAATGAACGACGCCCCTCCGGCCTGTCGGCGGTGTAAGGCGGACTTGTCGTTGCTGTTTGGCGTGATGTCGCAACGCGAAGCGTTGTTGTCGGCGGCAACTGCACAAATGGCGGCGGGTGATTATTTCGCGGCACTCTGTTCGATTGGCGATGCCGAAAGTTTGCGCTCCGGCGACGACGTGTCCCGGTTGCGGGCGGTCGTGCATTTGTTGAGTCGGGATTTCCACACGGCGTGGGCTTGCTATAGTGCGGTGGGAACGTGATGGGTGGCAGTCTCGACCCCACCCCACCCCTCCCCGCAAGCGGGGAGGGAGCCAGATTCTTCCTTCCCCCCGTCTGCGGGGGGACCGAGGGGGGTCTCTTCGGCTCCCTGCCGATTGCACCGGGTGGCCGTCTCGACCCCACCCCACCCCTCCCCGCAAGCGGGGGAGGGAGCCAGATTCTTCCTTCCCCCCGTCTGCGGGGGGACCGAGGGGGGTAGGAAACTTCCTCCCGTAGTTCAGGATAGCCCATGAGCGAAGCCGTTCTGATCGTGGACGATGAAGAAAGCGTTCGCCGCACGTTTCACGACTGGCTGACGACCTCCGGGCTGGACGTGCGCGTGCTGTCCGCCGGGGATTCGGAAGCCGCGTTGATTCTGGCGAACCAGCAAAGCATCGACTTGGCCATCCTGGATTGGAACCTCGGGAGTGGCACGGACGGCTTGCGGTTGCTCGAAGACCTCGTCGAGTTTCAGCCGGAAATCGTGGCCATTCTGATCACCGGGTTCGCCGGGCAAGCCACCCCGCTTGAAGCCCTTCGCATGGGCGTCCGGGATTACCTCGACAAGAACCAAGACCTGAACCGCGACACGTTTTTGAAGGCGATTCGCAAGCAACTCGACAAAATCCGTCCCGCCAAGCGGCAACGCGAACTGAACGAGAGCCTCGCCAGTTTCCGCGAGACCGTCGAGAAAGTGCTGCCGCTCGTCCGCTCAACGGCGACCCTCAACGACCCGGTGCCGCTGCCCGTCGCGGTTCACGCACTGTTCCGCTTTTTGCTCCGCGCCACGGGTGCAACCGACGGCGTGCTGATCGTGCGGAACTTGTTGAATGACGGCACGGACACGACCATTTGCTACGCCCCCAGCGGTGAACCGCTACCGTCGCACCCGGTGCCGTTTAGCCGGTCGCTGGCAGCGAACGTCGTGAGTATGCAAGACCCGTGCGTGATGAACGACTTCGACCCGGCCTCCGCTGGCATCGTGGACCTGATGCCGTTTGAACGCAACCGCAAGTCGATCCTTGCGGCGCCGGTGCGGGTCGGGTCGGGCACGCATGTGGTGTTGGAACTGTTCGACAAGCCGGCGTTCACCGAAGAAGACCGGCGGCTTGTGGCCGCAGCCGCGGACATCGGCGCGGAGTTGCTGAAGCAAGCGTTCGCCGAACGGCAAACGCACTCGTTGCTCTTCGACGCAGTCGAAGCAGCCCTAACTGCCAGCGACAACGTCACCCGCACGCTGAACACCACGCCCGACACAAGACCCGACACGTCGGCCATTGTCATGGAGCGATTGAAGTTGGGACTCGCCGCGAACACCAACGCGGTCATCGACGCCGAGACGGGGTTGAAACTCGTCGAAGCGGTCCGCACGTTGGCCACCCGCCACGGCACGGCGCCGGTGGAACACTGCGTGCTGCTCGTGAATAACTTGCGTGAACTACTGGATGGAATCACCGGAACGGAGTGACCCACGGACTGGCCGAACCGCGTGGTTTCACCAGTTCGTGACTTTCAGATGATGGAACCTCGACCGACCGTCTTTGACGAGATTTTTGCCAAGCTCACGCCGGATCGCTTGCTGCGCGACGAGCGCGCAACAGGTGCGGGAATCGCGGTGGCGATCATTGATTCGGGCGTCGAGCGCAGCATTCTCGAAGAGAAGTTCCTGAAGGCGGGCACGCCGATCCGGCCCATCGAAGGCGTGATCTTTCGCACCGGCAACGCCACGCCGCTGCCTTACGACGGCCACCAGTCCTCACCGCACGGCACGACGGTCGCAGACATCATTTTGACAATCGCCCCACAAGTGCAACTCTACTCCGCCGACGTGTTCGGCCCGCAAGGGGCCTGCGAAGTCGAGACCGTGATTGCCGCACTGCACCACGCCATTGACGTGTGGAAAGTGAAGGTCATCAACCTGTCGCTCGGGGTGCCCGAACACAAGCTGCAACAGTTGCCGCGTCGCAACCAACTGCTGCGCGCCATCGAAGAAGCATATTTCAAAGACGTACTCGTCTTCGCCGCCGCCCACAATGAACATCCGCTGACCCGCAGCTACCCGTCGATGTTCTCCCCGCCACTCATCTCCGTCGATAAGGGCCTCTTCGACGACCCGCTTCAATTCGCGTACAAGCTACGCGAGTCGATCGAGTTCCAAGCCCACTCGCGCGGCTACCTCGGCCCGTTCGCCCGCGAACCCGCCACGAGTTGGGCCACGCCACACCTCGCCGGCATCGCGGCCCGCATCTTGTCGCTGAAACCCGACCTGAAGCCGTTCGAGATCAAAACGATCCTGTACTGGATGTTCCGCGCCGAAGCGTTACACGCGGTGTGACAAGTTACCGACCCGTAGGGCTAGGGCGATCAATCAGTCCTTTCGGACCCGCGCGGAAGTCGTCTTCCGGGATCGTGTACCGCGCCCGACCACGGCGTTCTTGTTCTTCAATACTGTATTGTGGCAAGTCGGGGCGTTCTTTCTTGCGCAAGTCCCGTGGCGTGTCAAACCCCTTGCAACCGACCGTGCTAATCGCACCCAACAAGACCGCGATGAATACATACTTCCGTGTCATCGGTGAAACTCCGTTAGGGGCGTCGTGATCCCGTCAGGGTATTATCGCCCCGCAGGCAAGCCGAGGTTCGCACAGACGACGGCGTTTGCGCGCTTCAGGTAACGTGACGATCACCTGCCCGCTACAAGTGGCGCGAACCGCACGAACGGGAAGGGTTGCCAATCAGATGTAAAGATGTAACTCGCCGGTTCGGACTGATCGAGGGGGATGTTCGCAGATTATATTACTTGACACTCGTTCAATGCGTTAACAGAATGTCCTGACTGGGACATGGTTCTGAACAGAGGGGCCGTGTGGACATTCGATACCACCTTGACCCGAACACGGGTCTGCCACATATTTCCGGGCACGGCGTGACCGAGGCCGAGGTAGAATACGTCTTGAGGCATCCGGGGGATGACCGTCCGGGCCGTGATAACTCCCGGCACGCGCTGGGTCAAACGGCTGCGGGACGATACCTGCGGGTCATATACGTCCCAGACGATGTTGGTGACGGAGTTTTCGTGGTGACCGCGTATGACCTCCGGGGCAAACCGCTCCAGGCGTACCGGCGAAGGAGGCGACGATGAGCGAACCAAAGTTTCCCGTTGGGTGGGACGCCGATCGGGTACAGCGGTTGATCGACCACTACGAGGACTTGTCCGAGGACGAGATGGCGGCCGAGGACGACGCGGCGGCCGAACAACGCCCTGGGCAAGCCGTCATCACGGTACCGGATGACCTGCTACCCGCCATCCGACAACTGTTAGCCGGCCACAAAAGCGTCACCCCGTGAGGAGTCGAATGTGACCACGCTGTTGCAACAAGCCTTCGACGAAGCCGCACGGCTTTCCGACGCCGAGCAGGATCTTTCAGCGGCTCGACTTCTCGCGGAAGTTGCCGCCGAGGGCGATTTTGATCGCAAGATCGCTGCCACCGCATCACGGCTGGCCAAACTCTCCGAAGCGGCGCTAGCCGAGTATGAAGCCGGGCAGACGATGCCACTCGACGAGAAGAGTCATGTTTGATACCGTCCCAACACCAGACACGTCGCCGGTAAACCCTGTACCTCGGAATCGTTGGTGGGTGCGACCAGCGTTCGGGATGCTCTTGTTTGGGTTTCTCTTTCCATTTAACGCTATGTACGGCTGGTGGTTTGAAGGTAGCGAGGCCCCGATGGCTAGTTATGTGTTCGGGAAGTTGTTGAACGGAGTGGTTGCGGGGCTATTCTGGGGGTTTGGCATGAACTGGGCGGCGTCCTGGGGCAAAAAGAACCACGACCCGAACGGCTTGCTGAAACCGCCTTCGTAAGTGACGCCTCTGCCTGTTGTTAGAACAGTTTAGTAATTAGCGAATCATTGTCTAGACGTAAAAATATGCCGGTGCTTTGCCAGAAAATTTCCAGCTAGGGGTGGGGTGGGAGGCGTTTCTTCCAACAAAGAATTCCATCGAAGTCTCACTTCGGGCGGAACGCTTTCACGATCGCCTCGTTTGTGGTCAGGTACTCGCCCTCAACCAGGTCGATGCAGTAGGGGATGGCGGGGAAGACGGCGAGAAGGCATTCGCGGATGGCGGCGGGCTTGCCGGGGAGGTTGATGATGAGCGAGTGGCCGCGAATCCCGGCGGTTTGACGGGACAGGATTGCCGTGGGTACGGATTTTAGTGAGACGGCTCGCATCAACTCGCCGAAGCCGGGCATCATTTTTTCGCAGACGGCTTCCGTGGCTTCGGGGGTCACGTCACGTATTGCCGGGCCGGTGCCGCCCGTTGTGACGACTAGGTTGCAATGGTGAACATCACACAATTCTTTCAACGTGGCTTCGATGAGCGGTTGCTCGTCCGGGATGACCCGCACCACCGGCACCCACGCGGACGACAGGATTTCCGTCAAGCACGCCACGATCGCCGGACCGCTTTTGTCCTCGTACTCACCCCGACTCGCCCGGTCCGAGACGGTGACGATGCCAATGTTCATTTCGGATTTCCGCATCAGGATGACAGGTTGAAACCCACTGGATTCTTATAGTAACAGTGACACAAGATCGCACCCCGAACTTCTTTCCAAAGCGCACCCATGATCTTCTCCTTCCACAGTGCCGGTTCGCTCGTCTTTGGCCGTGATGCGGTTCAGCAAATTGGCACGATCGCGGCGGAACGGTTGAAGGCGAAGAAGGTGCTGTTGGTCACGGACAAAACGCTTCTGCAGGCCGGGTTGGTGGCAAAGGTCGTCGCCCCGCTTACTGCCGCTGGGATCGCGGTGACGGTGTTCGACGGTTGTTTGCCGGAGCCGCCGGTGGAAGTGATTCTGGAAGCGTATGGCGTTGCGAAAGAATACAAACCGGACGTGGTCATTGGGCTGGGCGGTGGGAGCAACATGGACGCGGCGAAGCTGGTCGCGGTGTTGCTCGCCCACGGCGGAACGCCTGCGGATTGGGTCGGTGATAGCCGCGTGCCGGGTCCGGTGGTGCCGCTGATTTGCGTGCCCACGACGGCTGGCACGGGTAGCGAGGTTTCGGCGGCGGCGGTGTTCACGGACACGGCCAACAAGATCAAAGTGAGTACGCTCAGCCAGTACCTTCGCCCCGCGTTTGCCATCGTCGATCCGCTGTTGACCGTCGGTTGCCCGAAGGCCGTCACCGCCGATTCGGGGATTGATGCCCTCACGCACGCTATCGAAGCATTCACTGCGGTCGATCACGCGGAGTTCCTGAAACGTCCGGGTGGCCAAACGGTTTATCAGGGCAAAAATCCGCTCGCGGACATGATGGCGAAGCAGTGCATTTCGCTCGTCGGTCAGTTTATCGAACGCGCCGTCCGCAACGGCAACGACCTCGAAGCCCGCGATGGCATGGCGATGGCCGGGACGCTCGGCGGGCTGGCGTTCAGCAACGCGGGCGTTGCGTTGGTCCACGCGATGGAGTACCCGGTCGGCGGCGCGGTTCACGTGTCGCACGGCGCGGGGAACGGGTTGTTGCTGCCGTATGTGATGCGGTACAACATGACCGAGCGGTGCGAAGAAATTGCGGATATTGGCGACCTGTTGGCAGGCGGTTTCGGAAACGGGGTCGGCGAGGAACTGGCTGAGCTAGCGATCGAAACGATCGAGCGACTCCGAGAGTTCATCGGCATCCCGACCCGGCTCCGGGACATCGGCGTCACCCGCGACATGCTGCCGGGGTTTGCGGAGAAAGCGTTCGCCATCAAGCGGCTGATGCGCGTGAACCCCCGAATACCCGCATCGGCAACCGAGATTCTCGCAATCTACGAAGCGGCGTATTGACGGCGAAATGCACCGGGCCGGGAAACGTCTGATATGGTGAGTCAACAGTAGTGGTAGTCGTTGAAATCCGGATTCACCACAGCGGGCACCGAGAGCCACGGAGAGAAATCCAGAACTGATTGATTCTTCTCCGTGGCTCTCGGTGCCCGCTGTGGTGAAAACTCTTGGTTTGGAAAGTCATCGTGGGTTTGCGTTTGTTTGCCGGACTGGTCATGGTGTTGCTCGCAATTGGCGTGGGCTTTCTCGCGTTCACCCCGACGTTGGGGGAGCGGAAGCCGGACCTCGTTTGGGGGCAACGCGGGGTGCAGGACGGCAAGTTTAACCGGCCACGGGCGGCGGTGCTGGACCACAACGATCGAATGTTCATCGTCGATTTCACGGCCCGGATTCAGGGGTTCGACCTCGACGGGCACCACCTCGGGGCGACGTGGACGACGCCGGACTTTCGCAACGGGCGCCCAAGCGGATTGGGTGTGGACAACGACGGCAACTTACTCGTCGCCGATTCGCATTACCACTGCGTGCGGGTTTATGACCACACCGGGAAGGAATTGAAAGTCCTCGGCGGGAAGGCGGGGAAGAATCCGGGGGAATGGGGCTACGTGTCCGATTGCGTGCAAGCGCCGGACGGGTGCTACTTCATCTCCGAGTTCGGGGAGAACGACCGCGTCACGAAGCTCGACCCGGCGGGGAAGTTCCTGAAGTGCTGGGGCGAGAACGGCCAACTGCCGGGGCAGTTCAGCCGCGTGCGGGCGCTGGCCATCGGGCCGGACGGGTTGCTATACACGGCGGATGCGTGCAATCACCGGATTCAGGTGTTCGACCAAGACGGGAACTTCGTCCGCAGCTTCGGCGAAGCAGGGAGTGCGCTCGGGCAGTTGGAGTATCCCTACGACCTCTGCTTCAACGCCAACAGCGAACTGTACGTCGTCGAACGCGGCAACATGCGGGTGCAGAAGTTCAACCTGAAGGGCGAATCCCTGGGGTCGTGGGGCGTGCCGGGCAAAGGGCCGGGCCAACTCGCCGACCCGTGGGCCGTGGTCGTGGATCGCCAGGGGCGGGTACACGTGATCGACACCGAGAACCACCGCGTGCAGCGGGTGAAGTTTTGAAACCGTGACGCGGATCGGGTACGATCTGTAGGTTGATGCAAAACAACCCCACCCCTAACCCCCTCCCGAAGCGGAGAGGGGGACTGCGGTCTTCTTTCCCCCCGTCTGCGGGGGGATTAAGGGGGGTCGAAGCGAGCACCCCACCCCGGCCCTCCCCGCAGACGGGGAGGGAGGAAGAGAGCGGCCTTTGCTCCCTTCTCCGTTTCGGAGAGGGGCTGGGGGTGAGGTGGATTTCAAGACTCCGACCCGCAGATAATCGGGTTTTGCGTGATCTGATTCGTTCGGTCCTTCCAGCCCAGGGTGCTTATGCCACAGCTTACCGAATACCTGGGAACGTCCTGGCTCGCCGTCGTGTTGTTGGCGATTGCGGCGGGTTTCTCGTTGCGTGTCGCCGTCAAGCGTGGCCTGCCGGCGTGGTCCGTGGCGGTAGCGTTTGTCGCTGGTTCGCTTGGCATCGGCGGGTTGGTGCTAGCGGGGGAGCCGGTGGAGGTTTTCTTCGGCACCCAACTTGATCCGGCGATCACGCTTGTGGCTATCGCGGCGATGTTGCTGTTCCTGTCGGGGTTCGTGCTGCTGATTTTCCGGCTTTGGTCGTTCCCGTTGGGAATGACGCTCGGGGCGATGCTGTTAATCGGCGTCGGCGGGTTGATCGTGCGGCCAACGGGTGCCGCACTTGTGGAAGCGTTCAAGAGTTTCCACGGCGTGGAGTTCGTGCGGCCCGAATGGTTGGCGTTGTTGGCGTTCGTGCCGCTGATCGTGCTGATGAGTCGGCGCAGTTTGTCCGGGTTGGGGCCGACGCGGAAATGGGCGGCGATCAGCTTGCGGGCACTCGGAATTACGTTGCTGGCACTCGCTCTTTCGGAACCCCGTCTGAAGCGACCGACTGAGAACACGACGGTCCTGTTTTTGGTCGATCGTTCGTTCAGCATCCCGCAAGATGTCGATCCGGATAAGCCCGTGACCGAATCCGTCGATCGTCGCTGGGAGAAGGTGCGCGGGTTCATCGAACAAGCGGTGCAAAAGCGTCCGGTGACGCACCGCAACGACCAGACCGGGTTGATCCTGTTCGGCAAACGCCCCCGGTTGGCACTGCCCCCCGCAACCGTAGACCGGATGCCAGTCGATGAACGAATGGCCGGGCCGATTGACGGGAATTACACGGACATCAGCGCCGCGATTAAGCTCGCCCTCGCGTCCTTCCCGGAAGGCACTGGCAAGCGGATCGTGCTGTTTTCCGACGGCAACGAGAACATCGGCGTCGCCGAGGAACAGGCGAACATTGCCAAGAACAACAACGTGCAAATTGACACCGTGGCACTGGCACCCGGCTTCCGCAACGAGAACGAAGTTTTGGTGCAAGCGATTGAAGCCCCCCAAGTCACCGCCCAGGGGCAACGGCTCCCAGTCCGCGTGCTGATTCGCAACGCGACCCCGAACAAGATCGTCGATGGTCGGCTCGATGTGACAAAGATTTCGACGGGTCAGACGACGCCGATCGAGATGGAAGACAGCCCGCAACTTCTCGAAGCCGGGCAACCGCCGAAGGTGCGGTTGCTTCCGGGGTTGAACGTGTTCCGGTTTCGGGATCGGGTCGATGGGTCGGGGGATTCGTCGTTCACGTTTCGGGCCACGTTCACGCCGACCGAATCCCGTCCGGTCAATGGTGGCACCGTGGTCGCGGGCTTGCCCGGTGACCGCACCACGAACAACCGCGTTGAAACGGCAGTCGTCTCTCGGGGCCAACGGCGGGTGTTGTTGTTGGATGAAAACGCGCCGAACGGTAGCCGCTCGTCGCACGATTACTTGCTGGCCACGCTCCGGTTTGAAGCGGCGAAGAAAGACGGTGGGTCGGCCAACAAGCTCCGCGTCGATCGCCTCCCCGCCGATAAACTCCCGCAAGACAAGGGTGAACTCGGTGTCTTCCTGAGCAACTACGACGCGGTGATACTGGCCAACGTCCCCTACGAACGCTTCACCAACGACCAAGCCGAAATGCTCCGCACGTCCGTGTACGACCAAGGGTGCGGGCTGGTGATGATCGGCGGGCCGGACGGGTTCGGCGCGGGCGGCTACCAGGGCACCCCGATCGAAGCGGCGCTGCCGGTCGATTGTGAAATTAAAGCCCTCAAAGCCGCCGGTAAGGGCGGGCTAGTCCTCGTCATGCACGCCTCAGAAATGGCGGACGGCAACAAGTGGCAGAAGGACATCGCCAAGCTCGCCATCCAACGGCTCGGGCCGGCGGACATGGTTGGCGTGGTGCAATACGGCGGGTTCGGCGGCGGCGGGGCCGGGGTGTCGTGGCACATCCCGTTCCAAATGGTCGGCGAGCAAGACAGCACGACGAGAAACAACTTGATGGCGAAAGTCGATTCCCTCGTGCCGGGGGACATGCCCGACTTCGACCCGTTCTTGGTCGCCGCTTACGACACCCTTTCGGACCCCAAGCACAACCTGACGTTGAAGCACTGCATTCTGATTAGCGACGGCGACCCGAACTACTCCGGCCCCGGCAAAACCGCAGTCGTGAAGATGGCGGCGGGTGGAATCACCTGCACCACGGTCGGCGTGGCCACCCACGGCGGCGCGGAGAAATCGCGGTTAAAGCTCATTGCCGAAGGGACCAACGACGGCGAGGGCAAGAAGGGCAACTTCTACGACGTGACCAACCCCAACCAACTGCCCGCGATTTACATCAAGGAAAGTCGGCGGGTGAGTCAGTCGTTCATCTCGAAGGATCCGTTCATTCCGAAGATCGTCGGCGGGGCGGGGTCTGCGGAAGTGTTGGCCCCCGGCCTGCCCAACCCGATGCCGCGATTGCACGGCATGGTGCGAACGACGTTGAAACAAAACATTCTCGTCGGCATGTCGCTCGAAGGGCCATCGCCCTACCCGGACCAACAGTTTCCACTGCTCGCATCGTGGCGCTACGGCCTCGGCAAAGCCGTCGCGTTCACTTCGGATGCCCGCACCCAACCGGATGCGGAGAAGCAGTATTGGGACAAGGAATGGGTCGGCTCCGAGATGTACCGCAAGTTGTGGGAACAGGCCATTAACTGGGTGATGCGCGAACCGGAACGCGGCAAGTTGACCATGACCACGGAATACCGCGACGGGCGAGTTCGCGTCACGGCGGATGTGCGCGATGAGAAGGATCGGCCCGTCAGTGGGGTGTCACTGCGGGGCGCCGTGACCGCGCCGAAGCAAGCAGCGCCCGGTGAAAAGGCGCCGCAAGTCGAGTTCAAATCCAAGGGCGGTGGGCTGTACGAAGCGGAGTTCGCCGCCGACGAAGCCGGGTCGTACTTCGTCAACGTGCAAGCCCTCGAACCGGCGAAGGACAAGGACGGCAACCTGATGCTCAACAAGGACGGCAGCGCCGTGTTGAAGACCGTCGATGCCGGTCGCGCCGGTGTCACCGTGCCGTACTCCCCCGAGTTCGCCGACCTGGAAAGTAACACGCCCCTGATGAAGCGGCTGTCCGAAATGACGGGCGGCACGTTCCACACCGAAGCGCAGGAAGACCTCGACAAGATGCTCGCCTCCGGCGACTTGTTCCGCAACCCGCCGAGTAGCACGCGGGCGTTGTTGCCGTTCTGGTTCTGGCTGGTGTTCGTGGCCGCGATTGCCCTGGTGTTCGATGTCGGCACGCGGCGGATTTCGTTCGAGTGGCGTGAAGTGCAAGTCGGTGCGTCCAACATCTGGGCGAAGATTCGCCAACAAGAATTGATCGCCGACGAAGGCGAAGGGCTGGGTCGGTTGCTGAAACGCAAGCAAGCCATCGGCCAAACCCTGGACCGCAACCGCGCCGCCAAGCGCTTCGACCCGACAACCATCACCGCCGATGATGCCCCTGCCGGCGCCGACGAGTTCGTCGCCAACATCCCGACCGGGCTGCCCGCCGCCAAGCCCGCTACGGACCGCGCCCCCGCCGAACCCGCCGAGGACGAAGACGACACTCTGGCCAAGCTCCGCAAGGCCAAAAAGCGCGCCCAAGACCGCACCCAACGCGACAGCGAATGAAAATGTAAAACAGGATCTCACGCAGAGTCGCAGAGACGCAGAGAATCCAAATCTTGTTTTGGTTCTTCTTTGCGTCTCTGCGACTCTGCGTGACACACTCTCGACTCTTAATTCCCTGCTAGGTACATTTGCTTCATGAACACCACTGCCCCCATGCCCGAACGGGCTGCCCAGTTTCGGGAACGCTTCGCCAATCTCGAAGCGGAGATTGGCAAAGTCATTGTCGGCCAGCCGGAGATTGTCCGGGGGGTGCTGACGTGCTTGTTCGTCGGCGGGCACGTGTTGTTGGAAGGCGTGCCGGGGTTGGGGAAGACGTTGCTGATCCGGACCTTGGCGCAGGTGCTGGAGTTGCACTTCGCACGGATTCAATTCACGCCGGACTTGATGCCGTCGGACATTATCGGCACAAACATTATCAGCGAATCCCCCGATGGTCGGCGCGACTTCCGGTTCCAATCCGGACCGCTATTTGCGCAAATTGTCCTGGCGGACGAAATCAACCGGGCGACGCCGAAGACGCAATCGGCACTGCTCGAAGCGATGCAAGAACACAGCGTCACGGTCGGCGGCACGGTCCACATTCTCGTAGAACCGTTCTTCGTCCTCGCCACGCAAAACCCGATCGAGCAAGAAGGCACCTACCCCCTTCCGGAAGCGCAACTCGACCGCTTCTTGTTCAAGTTACTGGTGCCGTTCACGACCCGCGAAGAGTTGAACCTGATCCTCGACCGCACCACCCGCAACGAGAACCCGCAACCCAAAAAGGTGATGGACGCGAGCGAGATTAAGCAATGGATGCAACTGGTCCGGGAAGTGATCGTGGCCGCCCCGGTGCAAGATTACGCGATCCGGTTGCTACTCGCCACGCACCCCGATAGTGAATACGCCACGAAGGACGCGGCGCGGTTTTTCCGCTGCGGCGCGTCGCCACGGGGGGCGCAAGCCCTCATCCTCGCGTCGAAAGTCCGGGCGCTCTTGCAAGGCCGCTACAACGTCAGCTTTGAAGACATCCGCAAAGTGTACTTCCCGTCGATGCGGCACCGCGTGCTGTTGAACTTTGAAGCCCAAGCGGAGAGCATGTCCACGGACACCGTGTTGGCGTCGATCCTGAACGAAGTGAAAGAGAAAGACGAAAGCAAGAAGTAGGAACCCACCTTGAGATTACCCGAGAGATTATCCGAGCCACAACCGTCAGGGAGTGGCCCAAACAATCACCCGCGCTACGCCGCTTTTACGGCAACAGGCCGTGCCGTGTGAGGCGAGTTGGGCCGCTCCGTTACCGTCGCGGCTCGGATGGAAGTGTCGGTGCCTAGCAATATCATTTCCTGCACACACGTTGAACCCCCCGAGCAACCGCATGGCCGCCGATACCGCCCCGACGAACGTTCGCTACCCCGGTCTTTCCCCAGCGGAAGTCGAACAGAGCCGCCGCGAGCACGGGCACAACGTGCTGTCGCCGCCGGCGCGGGTGCCGTGGTGGAAACAATGGCTGTCGAAGTTTGAAGACCCGGTGATTCGCATCCTGATTATCGCGGCGGTCATCCAGATCGCGGTGGGCGTTTACAAGGGCGAGTACATCGAAGGCTTGGCTATCGTGGTGGCAATTCTGCTGGCGACCACGCTGGCGTTCGTCAACGAGTTCAAGGCGAACCGCGAGTTCGACATCTTGAACAAGGTCAACGACGACGTGCCCATCAAGGTGATCCGGGACGGGAAGTTTCAAGAAGTCCCGAAGCGCGATCTCGTCGTGAACGACGTGGTGCTGATCGAAACCGGCGAAGAGGTGCCGTCGGACGGCGAAGTCCTGAAAGCGGTTTCGTTGTCGGTGTCCGAAGCGTCGCTGACGGGTGAAGCACTGCCTGTGAATAAGGAGCCGTTGGCGACCCCTTCTACTGACGAAAAAGACCATGCCTACCCACGTAATAAAGTGATGCGTGGCACGATGGTCGCCGACGGCCATGCCGTGATCCGGGTCGCAGCGGTTGGGGATCAAACCGAGTTCGGCAAACTCGGCCAGAAAGCCAGCGAAGATTCGGACGAGGTCACGCCGCTGAACGAACAACTCGACAAGCTGTCGAAGTGGATCGGCGTCATCGGGTTGGGCATCGCGGTGCTAACGTTCTTCGCCCTGGTCGCTCGCGGGGCGCTCAAAGGCGAACTGGTCATGGCCGCGCAACAGTGGACCTTTGCGTTGATTTTGCTGGTGGGTGTGGCCCTCGCGCTCCACCGGGTTTGGCTGAAGATCACGTTGGAAGGCCTGAGTGCGTTTGGTCTCGGGATGGAACCCCCGGAGTGGCTGGCCGAGGACACGTTGAAGCGTTGGCTGGTGGCAATCGGTATGGGTGCCGGCGTGTTTGTTGGCGGCATGGGGCTGGCGTACAGCCTGGGCTGGATACCGGCGAGTCCGTCGGACTGGCTACCGGCAGCGGCGGGCGTGGCACTGTTGAACTACTTCATGATCGCGGTGGTGATTATTGTCGTGGCCGTCCCGGAAGGGTTGGCGATGAGCGTCACGCTGAGCCTGGCGTACAGCATGAGAAAGATGACCGCCCAGAACACGCTCGTTCGCAAGATGCACGCCTGTGAAACGATCGGCGCGGCCACCGTGATTTGTTCCGACAAGACCGGCACGTTGACGCAGAACAAGATGCAAGTCGTCGAAGCCCGCTTCCCGGCGCTAGCGAATAGCTCGCTAAAAGACGCACCGACCGGCACCCCCGCTGCCCGGCTCGTGGAGGCGATTGCCGCGAACAGCACCGCCCAACTGAGCCGCGAAAACGGCGAACTCAAAGCGCTGGGCAACCCCACCGAAGGCGCGCTCCTCGTGTGGCTCGAAGGCCAAGGCGTGAACTACACGAACGCCCGTTCCGCGTTCGCCGTCGGCACGCAGATGCCGTTCTCCACCGAACGCAAATACATGGCCACCAGTGGCACCGATGTGAAGGGGCACAAGACGCTGCACGTTAAAGGCGCGCCGGAAGTCATCCTCACGCAATCGGATCGGATTTTGTCCGGTGACAACCCGATGTCACTGACTGCGACTGCGAAAGAAACCATCACCAACGAGCTGACCGAACTGCAAGCCCGTGGGATGCGAACCATTGGCATCGCTTACCGCGATGTCGCCGATGTCAAAGCGGAACTGGAGCCGCAAGTGAACGGGCTGGTTTGGCTCGGGTTCGTCGGCATCGCCGATCCAATTCGCCCCGAAGTGCCCGCCGCGATTGCCGCCTGCCACGATGCGGGCATTGACGTGAAAATCGTCACCGGGGACACCCCCGACACGGCACGCGAAATCGGTCGGCAAATCGGGCTACTCACCGGCAACGAGGGTGCTGGCACGGAATTGACCGGCATCGAATTCGCGGCGATGCCCGACGAGGTGGCGGCCAAAGCCGTGAAGGGGTTGAAGATCATGTCGCGCGCACGTCCGCTGGACAAGCTGCGCCTCGTGCAGTTGCTGCAAGCGCAACGCGAAGTCGTCGCCGTCACCGGCGATGGCACTAACGACGCGCCGGCGCTGAACTACGCCAAGGTCGGCTTGGCGATGGGGATCACCGGCACCGCCGTGGCCAAAGAGGCAGCGGACATCGTGCTACTTGATGACAGTTTCGCCAGCATCGTGACGGCGGTCCGGTGGGGTCGCGGGCTGTACGAAAACATCCAGCGGTTCATTCTGTTCCAACTGACAATCAACGTCGTCGCCCTCGGCATCGCGCTCGTGGGGCCGTTCATCGGCGTGAACTTCCCGTTGACGGTGATACAGATGCTCTGGGTCAACCTCATCATGGACACGTTCGCGGCACTGGCACTGGCCACCGAACCGCCCCACGCCAGCGTACTGAAACGCAAGCCGCGCCACCCGGACGACTTCATCATCACCCGCGGAATGTCGCGGTTGATCTTCGGCATCGGCGGCGTGTTCCTGGTGATTTTAATCGCGTTTTTGCTGGTCATGCCCACGCTCCCCGGCGGCAACCCGGAAACGCAGGAACAGAAAGAATGGCTCACGGCCTTCTTCTGCGTGTTCGTGCTGTTGCAATTCTGGAACCTGTTCAACGCCCGCTGCCTGGGCCGGAACGAATCGGCGTTTGTGGGGTTATTCCAGAATAAAGCGTTCCTGCTGATCGCGGGCGTGATTCTGGTCGGCCAAATTGTCCTAGTCCAATTCTTCGGCAACGTGTTCCGCACCGTGCCGCTTTCGTGGGAGCAGTGGGGCGTCATCATCGCGGCAACGTCCCCGGTGCTACTGATCGGCGAAACGATCCGGTTCGTGGCCCGCATCAAAGCCCGCGCGACGATTCCCCCTGATGCAGAAAGAGGAAACACCCCGTCATGACCCACGACGATCATTTGCGGGCGGTTCAAGCGGCGACCGACCCGACGGGTGCGCTTCAGTTGTACGCCGATTGGTTGCAGGAACTCGGCGACCGGGACCGGGAAGAGTACGTGCGGCAGTGGGCGATTTATCGCAAAGACCCCGGCCGGAAGGCCGAGCAACTCCGCGTCGAACGGCGGTTGCGTGACCTGCGCGATACCCTCGGCGATGTGTGGGCGGACTTGCTCGAAGGCCACACGGCGGCAATTGATTTGGCCACGTCGCAAGCGTTCGGCGAACTGACGGGGCGGCTCGATTCGTTCACGGTCATTTCCCGCACCAGCCCGGATCAACTCGACTTCGCCGTCGAAATCTGGCCGACGGCCCGCGTCACCGACGACTTCTTGGCGGCGTACTTCGAGACCCTGTTTGACGCCAAGCCGCTCGAACTGATCCGCTTAAAAGATTGGCAAGAAACGTTCCGGTTCCGCATGGGCGAATGGCTGACGGTCTGCCTCGGCAGCCGGGGCGACGTGTACGACGGCGAGTACCGCCGCTGGCGCACCCGCAGTGCCGACCGGGACGTACTGATCGGCGAATTCGAGCGCCTCGTCAGCGCGATCACCAACCCGACGACCGTGTCCCGCGCCAAAGCCCCGATCGTCGATGACGAAAAGCCGATCCCGAGGGCCTTCCTGTTTGAAGGCCCCCGCGTCACGCTGGCACTAACGCTAGCCGTGCTGGACTGAACCGGGCTGGGTGGATTTGTAGGTCGTGGTCGAGGAGGCTCGGCGACGAGGCCCGACACACGACTACCACCGGAAAACGGCTGATCCCATTTCGTTCGCTCGTGTGTCGGGCCTCGCAAAGCCTCGACCACGACCTACAAAAATCCGTCACGTCACATTGCCAGAGCCTAGACTATACTCTGCCCGGTAGTAAATGATCTTTTTCTGTGAGCTAGATTCTGTTCTACTCTCCTTCTCACAACGGAAGGGAGTCCCGAATGGCCGCCTGGT
>JAYVXO010000007.1:0-26125 GCA_043785105.1 Fimbriiglobus sp. | reverse complement strand
CTAGAGCGGTTCCCGATTTTGTGTAGCGGACACTCGGAAGATAGCTCGCAAAATATGGCATTGGTGTACGCTACACCAATGCGAGAACCGCTCTAATGGCTGTTATCCCTTCGGGATAAAAACCATTCCGAAACATTCCATCGGGGTAGTAGCAACCTGAGGCATCCCGGTAGGGATGCCAGCGATTAGCCTGGGGTTGAGCGCAGCGACACCCCAGGCACCCCCTCACGACACCCCAGGCACCCGCGAACTACTGCTTTTGATTCAACCAGGCTCCGGCTTGGTTTTTTCGTTTCCGCAGGGCCTCCTATAATGACCACCTTGCCCTTGCTGGAGTTGCCGATGCCTCGTGTGTTAATTGTCGATGACACCCGGCCCAACGCGGAGTTGCTCGAAGCCCACCTCGATGGGACCGGGTACGAAACGCTCATCGCCACGAATGGCGAGGACGCGCTGCGCGATGCCGTGACCTGGAAGCCGGACGTGATATTGCTCGACATCATGATGCCCAAACTGAGCGGGTTTGAAGTGTGCAAGCGACTTCGCGCCGACCCGGTGACGGCGAACGTTGGCATCCTGATGGTCACCGCGCTCGATCAGCCGACCGACATCGAACGCGCCGTCGAAGTTGGCACCGACGACTTCGTGACTCGCCCCATTAACAAAACCGAACTGCTGCTGCGGGTTCGCGCACTCCTTCAAGCCATTCCCGAACCGACACCGACCGACCGCACGCTGGCGTACTTCCGCCGCGTGCAACACGGTACGCTTTCCTAATTGACCTGCGAGCTTATGACTACTCCGAATAGCAACGTGGTTCTGAAGCCCCAAAAAGCCCAACCTTTTTTCGGGCGGCACCCCTGGGTGTTTGCCGGTGCGGTGGAGCGGATTGAAGGCAAACCCCGTGACGGCGATGTTGTCAATTTGATGTCCGCGACGGGCGGGTTCGTCGGTCGCGGGCTGTTCAACAGCCAAAGCAAAATCATCGTCCGGCTCTACTCGTGGGAGCCAGAAGCCCCCCTGGATCGAGCGTTTTTCAAGGCTCGGCTCGAACGCGCCATCGCCCTGCGGCACGACGTATTGAAGCTCAATACCGGGCCGAACGCGGCCTACCGGGTCGTGTTTAGTGAAGCGGATTTGCTCTCCGGCGTGGTCGTGGATCGGTACGCGGACTACCTCACGGTGCAGTTCACATCACTCGGGATTGCGAAGCAAAAGGCGATGTTCGGCGAAATTCTCATGGAATTGCTGAACGCGAAAGGCATCTACCTTCGCACCGAAAAGGGGATCGGCCAACTCGAAGGGCTGGAGCTTCACGACGGCATGTTGTGCGGCGAGCCGCCACCCGCCGAACTGATCATTCACGAAAACCACCTGCAATTTGCGGTGAATCTGACCGAAGGCCAGAAGACCGGCTATTACCTCGATCAGCGTGACAACCGGGTGGCAGTCGCCAAACTCGCACTCGGTCGGCGGATGCTGGATGCGTTCAGCTACAGTGGCGGCTTCGGGTTGTACGCCGCCAAGGCGGGTGCGACGGAAGTCGAGTGCGTGGACGCTTCCGAACCCGCACTCAAGCTAGCCGAACGCAACGCCGTCCTGAACGGCCTCGGGCAGTTGACGTTCACGCAACAGGACGTGTTCGGTTACCTCGACAAGCTCGTCACGGCCGGCCGCAAGTTCGACCTGATCGTCCTCGACCCGCCCAAATTCGCCCGCAACCGCGCCGCCATCCCGAAAGCAATGCAAGGCTACCGCAAGCTCCACCAACAAGCGATGAAGCTACTCGCACCCGACGGGGTGCTGGTCTCTTGTTGTTGCACCGGATTGATTTCGCAGGAGATGTTTGAAGACACGATCGCCCAAGTCGCAGTCGAATCCAAACGCGACCTCCAAATTCTCGAACGCCGTGGCCCGGCCCCCGATCACCCCGTTGCCGTCACCTGCCGCGAATCCGGCTACTTGAAGTGTGTCATCAGTCGGGTGTTCTAACCTCAACCACCCGGATCATTCACCACGAATAACACGAATCGAACGAATTAGTTTTACAGCCAACGAGCTTGTTAGCCCGACGCGCCAGCGAGGGGTCACGCCGAACCCCTCGCTGGCGCGTCGGGCTAACTCGTCTTTGTTCTGGATTTCATTCGTTTTATTCGTCCGATTCGTGGTGAAAGGGATGCTGTGAGCTAACTCAGAAACTCCCGCACCGTTGTCACGCGGTGTTGGGTTGCCGCCGCGAAGACGGCTTCGCACAAGGCGATGGTTTCGAGGTTGTCACGCCCGCTAATTTCGGGTTCCTGTTTGTCTTCGACCGCACACAGAAGTTGAGCCATTGTGCCGACGAACGCATCCGGGAACCAGACTTCGTTCCACGTCGGGCGAATCCATTCTCCCGGTTGTTGCCGGGTGCTGTATTCGATGGTGCTGGGGGTCCGGGCCGGGTAGCTGGGCCAACCGATCGTGCCTTGGGCCAAGCCGTCGGTGCCTTCCACCCGCCACCGGATGAACACGTCGCCGGCCACGCCTTCCTTGCACGGCCCAGCCCACACGTCGTCCCACGCACTTGCGCGAACGCCACTGTCGTATTCGAGGATGTACAGGTTCAGCCCGTCGCGGTGCGGAAACTTTGTGCGCGGGTCCGGGCGGGTGCTGGCGAGAACGCGGTCCGGCGTGCCCAACCAATACCGGAACGTGTCGAGGTGGTGAATGCTCATCACGAAGGTGGACAGCGACGGCAAGCCTTCGGCCCACGGCATCCAGTGCGGTACGGCGCGCATTTCGATACTGGCAAACACCGGGTCGCCGATCCAACCGCGATTCAGCAAATCCTTCATGGCCCGCACCGACTGATCGAACCGCATGTTCTGGTTCACGCCGAGTGCAATCCCGGCGCGGTCACAGCGTTCAACTAAATCGCGGGCGCCGTTCACGGACAGTGCCAGCGGCTTCTGCGCGAGAATCCCCCGCAACCGTCCCGCCCCGAGTTCGACGGCGCGGCGGATCAATTCCGGTTGGACATCCGGCGGCACCGCGACATCCAGGATTTCAATCTCGGGGTCACGCAACAGGTCTTCGATACTGTCATGAACTCGCGGAATGCCGTGTAACACTGCAACCGACTTCGCTTGGTCCAGTGTCCGCGACGCAATCGCAACCGGGTTGAACCCCGCGTTGCGATACGCCACGAGATGACAATCCCGCATGATGAACCCCGCCCCGACGCAGCCGATTCGCCAATCCCGCCGACGCGGCAGTTGCGGCAGGTAGTTCAGGGGGAGTGTCATCGGGGTGTCACTTTCGCTACGCCGTGTTGATTGAAGCCGGGTCGTTCATTTCAGCCAGCTCGTGATCGCGGCGAACAGGACCGTTCCCAGACCGTTCCGCGCTGTCTTTTCATACCGAGTGGCGACCCGACTTCAATGAACTGGTTTGATCGGTGTGGCGCGGACGTTTCCCGTAGAGCTTTGAGTTGCAGCCAGACGGCAAACGAATAAAATGCCCATTCGATTCCGTGTCACTCAGTGGATGGTGATTGATGCTCATTCGATCTGTGACCGTGGCGTTGCTTCTCTCGCTCACTCCCTCCGTCTGGTCGGCGGAACCGACTTCCTCCTTGCTCCAACAACTCGCACAGGAGCCGGTAGCTGATCTCGCCAAGGCCGCTCGTGAGCGAGGCAACGCCGGTCGGGGCGCTGTGTTGTTTTTCCAGCCGTTCCTGACCTGTGCGAAGTGTCACGACGGCGAGACCGGCACACAACTCGGGCCGGACATTGCAAAAGCGGGCAAGGAGGCGACGGCGGAATATCTCGTCGAATCAGTACTGTCCCCCTCGAAGGTCATCAAAAAGGGGTACGAGACGGTCACGGTCGTCACGACCGATGGCCGGTCTTTCACCGGGCTGATTGCGGAAGAAAATGCCGACGCGATCACACTGATTGATCCTTCCGCCAACGGAAAGCGGCTCGTCATTTCCAAGACCGACATCGAGAAACGAGAAGCAACGAAACAATCGTTGATGCCGGAAGGGCTGGTCAACCTCCTTTCGGACCGACAGCAGTTTCTGGACCTCACAAAGTACCTCATCGAAGTCGCCGAAGGTGGACCGACGCGAGCGAGGGAACTCCGCCCCGCCGTCACAACACTGGTGATTCCGGAGTACGAGAAGGACATCGACCACGCGGGCCTGATTCGCAAGTGGGACGGCAAGAGTTTGAACCGCGGCGAGGCAATTTACACCCGCGTGTGCGCAAACTGCCACGGTACGATGGACCAACCCGGTTCGCTCCCGACTTCACCCAAGTTCGCGTCGCACCTCTTCAAGAACGGCAGTGACCCCTACAGCCTGTACCAGACACTCACGCGTGGCTACGGCCTGATGGCAGCCCAGACCTGGATGGTGCCGCGACAAAAGTACGACCTCATCCACTACCTCCGCGAGACGTACCTGAAGCCGCACAACCCAACGCAGTTCCCGGCGACCGATTCAGCGTATCTCGCATCACTCCCCAAGGGCACGACGGTGGGTCCAGCCCCAATCAATGTTGAACCGTGGGTGACGATGGACTACGGACCGAGCCTGATGAACACCTACGAGGTCGGCGGGGTAGGACCAAACATCGCGTACAAGGGCATCGCCGTGCGCCTCGACTCGGGCGCTGGGGGCATATCACGCGGAAAGCAGTGGGCACTGTTTGACCAGGACACGATGCGATTCGGGGCCGCCTGGACTGGCGATCGGTTCATCGACTGGAAGGGCATTCACTTCAACGGCCAGCACCAAGTTCATCCGAAGCTCGTCGGAGACATTCACCTCACGAACCCGGTCGGTCCCGGCTGGGCCGACCCGGCCACGGGCAGTTTCAAAGACCCGCGATTCCTCGGTCACGACAAGCGACCCTACGGCCCGCTCACGAAGGAATGGGCGAAGTTCCGTGGCGTGTACCACTTCGGCGACCAGACCATCGTTTCGTACACCGTCGGCGACGCGACTGTGCTGGAACTAGCCGGTGCGGAACTCGACGCGAAGAAGCCTACGGAAGTCGTGTTTACACGCACGCTCGAAATCGGGAAGTCGTCACGCGACCTGCACGCCCGTATCGCCCCGACCGGCGTAGCCGCGACTGGCGTAGCCGCGATAGTAATTGGTGACAACCGGGTGTCACTGGAGGATCGTGACGGGTTCACGGTGCTCCGTGTTCCGGCGGCGGCCACGCCAACACGGGTCAAGGTGTTGATGGCCAAGGGTGATTCAACTTTGCTTGCGGAAATAGCCAAGACGACCCCGCCGCCTCGTTCGCTCAAGCCGCTGACCGAGGGCGGCCCGAAGCGGTGGCCGGAGGTGCTCAAGGCTGGCGTGTCGATCGGGAAGAACGATGGGCCGTTTGCCGTCGATGCGTTCGCCTTGCCGGAGCGGAACCCGTGGAACGCCCAACTCCGCCTCACGGGTTTCGATTTCTACCCGGACGGCAAGCGCATGGCCGTCTGCTCGTGGGACGGCGACGTGTGGCTCGTGTCCGGCCTCGACAACCTCTCAGGCGGGCTGACTTGGCAGCGGATCGCGTCGGGCCTGTTCCAACCGCTCGGGCTGAAACTCCGCGACGGGGCGATCTTCGTCTGCTGCCGCGACCAGATTGTGAAGTTGCACGACCTCAACGGCGACGGTGAAACCGACTTCTACGAGTCGTTCAACAACGATCATCAAGTGACGGAGCACTTCCACGAGTTTGCGATGGGCTTGCAGACCGACGCGGACGGCAACTTCTACTACGCCAAGAGCGGTCGGCACGCCCTCCCGGCTCTCGTCCCGCATCACGGCACGCTCTTGAAGGTGAGCCAAGACGGTGCGACGACGGAGATTCTAGCGACTGGGTTCCGCGCTGCGAACGGCGTCTGTCTGAATCCAGACGGCACGTTCTTCGTGACCGACCAGGAGGGTTTTTGGACGCCGAAGAACCGCATCAACCTCGTCACCAAGGGCGGGTTCTACGGCAACATGTGGGGCTACACGGACATCACCGACCCGTCCGATTCCGCGATGAAGCAACCGCTGTGCTGGATTACGAACGACTTCGACCGCTCCCCGGCGGAACTGATTTGGGTCACGTCCGACAAGTGGGGGCCGCTGACGGGTTCGCTCCTGAACACCTCCTACGGCCATGGAAAAATCTACGTCGTCCCGCACGAGATGGTGAACGGGCAGGCCCAGGGCGGGGTGTGCGCACTACCGCTGCCGACGTTCCCCACCGGCATCATGCGGCCACGATTTCACCCGACCGACGGCCAACTCTACGTGTGCGGAATGTTTGCGTGGGCTGGGAACCAGGCCGCTCCGGGTGGGTTCTACCGCGTCCGCTACACCGGCAAACCAGCCGACCTGCCCGTCGGCTTGAAGGCGAAAGCAGGCGGCGTGGAACTCACCTTCACCGACGCACTCGATGCAAAGAACGCGGCCGACCCGAAGAACTACGAGGTCAAAGTTTGGGGCTTGAAACGGAGCCAGAACTACGGGTCCAAGCACATCGACGAGAAGCCGCTCGTGGTCACTCAAGCAACTGTGTCCGAGGATGGAAAAAGTGTGAACCTCGACCTCCCCAACCTCACCCCGACGTGGGGCATGGAGATCAAGTACCGGCTTCAAGGTGCGGACGGGCGACCCATCACGGGCGTGATCCACAACACGATCCATGTCTTGGAGAAGTGATCCTCAAGCAAATGTCCGACGTGTTGGTCTGTAGCACCATTGCTAGGAATTGCCGCCGCGATCAGCGGCTGGCGTAAGTGATGGAGATACGACTCGGGGGACTGGCAAATCGTTCTGGCACTCGGTCGTCAACGGGTTTTCGGCCCTGAAAGGGACGTGCTGTCAGCCCAGGGCCATGCCCTGGGGGCCGGGCTGGGGACCGGGCAACGGTCTGGTTTTCGGCCCCGTCTCGACCGTCCCATCCCGACGATGGCCACACGCATAGCTGTCCCTTCCCGCGTTCCCAGGGCATGGCCCTGGGCTGACAGAACGTCCCTTTCAGGGCCGAAAACCTTGAGAATTGACCCGCCAGAAAAATTTACCAGACCCGAGGCGCAGAGCGCGCAACGCAATCCAAAACAATTTGAATGGATTGCTCTGCGCACTCTGCGCCTCTGCGGTGAACATTCTTGTTTTTATCCCCCAGAGAATCTACCTACACCCCGGCTTTCGGCACGCTTGGGGCCGGACTTGACACTAATTCTGCGGGTGGGTATCTGGCCGACCCGGCGCGCAAGGGTCGCGCACCGGATCACCTGGGGGACGACCGATGACCGCCCGTTGCGCAATGCTTTCTTGCCGAATCATGCTGGCTTTCGGGCTGGTTTTGATGGCAACGGGCGCTTCTGCGGCCGAAACCCCCGTGGGTAAGCTCGTTGCCGAAGTAATTCCGCTCGACCTGAAATCGGTCGATCCGAATTA
Source organism: Fimbriiglobus sp. (assembly GCA_043785105.1). Taxonomy (GTDB): domain Bacteria; phylum Planctomycetota; class Planctomycetia; order Gemmatales; family Gemmataceae; genus Fimbriiglobus. Next base: position 18,684 of record JAYVXO010000007.1, on the reverse strand, counting down.
CGTCAAAAGTTTGATGCACACCCGGCCCGACAAACCCTACGACGACTCGGTCATTAACGAAGACGTCCGGCGATTGTTGAACACGCACCTGTTTGTGCCCGGTTCGGTCAGTGTCTCGACGGCGATTAGTGCCGATGGCCGTGTCACGGTTTTTGTGAAGGCACGGGAACTGACGGGGGTTGCCCAAGAGGTGCTTTACTTTGGCGCGCAACACTTGTCGCAAAGCGAGTTGCAAGACTTGACGCAAATCCGCAAGGGCGGGCCGATGAACCCCGGTACGAACGAACTGGGCAAGCAAGCGATTCTGAACAAACTCCGCGAAGACGGCCGCTACTACGCCAGCGTTCAGCTAACCGAAGGCACCAGCATTAACGACACGCGGGTGGTGTATCAAATCGTCGAAGGCCCCATCGTGCGGGTGAAAGCGATCGAGTTTCGTGGCAATCAAACCGCCACGACCGGGCGGTTGAAAACCCAGACCGTGACCGGCACGCCGCTGTTCCCACGGATTGTCACCGCGTTGTCGCCGAAGTTTACGCCTGGCAGCATGGAAGAAGACAAGAAAAAGATCATCGACTACTACCATAAACTCGGCCACCTGGACGCGATGGTCCACGAAGAGATTGTGCCGGGGACGAACGACATCAGCGAAGTCACGTTAGTCTACCACGTCCACGAAGGCCGCCCCTACACGGTCCGCAACGTCCGGATCGACGGGAACAAAATGTTCACCGAAGACCGGCTGCGTAAAGTCACCGATCTGAAACCGGGCAAGACCTTCGACGCGGACATCGTGCAAGCGGACGAAAAGCGGATCGAAATGTTGTGCGGCAACGGCGGGTTGAAGACCTTCGTCCAGACGGAAAAGTACGTCGTTCCGAACCAACCCGGCGTCGTGGATGTGCATTACCACGTTGTCGAACAAAACCGCGAACCGTACCGCATCGGCAACATTATCATCGAAGGAAACACGATCACCGACCAGCGGGTGATTCTGAACCAACTCGGGTTCTTCCCCGGACAAATCCTGCAATACCCCAAGCTCGAAGAAGCCCAATATAACTTGATGCGGTTAGGGATCTTCGACCAGGAAGACCCGCCCAAAGTCGATGTGATTCAGGACGAAGCGAACGGCGACTTCAAGGACATCCGGGTGCGGGTCAAAGAAACCCGCACCGGCATGGTTGCCCTGCAAGCCAACGTCAACTCGGACGCCGGGGTTAACGGCTCGCTCACGCTCAACCAACGCAACTTCGACATTCTCCGGGTGCCCACCAGTCTCGACGACCTCTTCTCCGGGAAAGCGTTCCGGGGGGGCGGCCAAGAGATGAAGATCGAGGCGATGCCGGGGACGATTTTCCAGCGGTACGCGATCACCTTCCGGGAGCCGTACCTCTTCGACAGCAAGTTCGGCTTCACCGGCAGCGGGTATTACTACAACCGCCAGTTCGTGGAGTACAACGAAGCCCGAGTCGGAGTTCGAGCCGCATTTGATTACCGATTCACGGACAATCAATACTGGCGGGCGACGCTGACGACGCGGCTGGAAGACGTGAACATTACCCAGGCGCCGTACTGGGCGTCCCCCGCCATCACGAACGACGTGGGGCACTCGACCGTCCTCGGGCTGCGGGCCGGTATGACACGCGATACCCGTGACAGTTACCTGATGCCGACGAGTGGTAGCGTCGTGGACTTCGGCGTGGAACAAGTTCTCGGGGATTACCAATTCCCGATCGGGACAGCCGAAGCGAGCAAGTTCTTCACCATCTGGCAACGCAAGGACGGGAGCGGTAAGCACGTCCTCGCCGCGCGAACGCAAGTGACCGTGATGGGCGGCAACGCTCCGGTGTTCGAGCGGGTCTACGCCGGGGGGATTCGTAGTTTCCGCGGCTTTAGTTTCCGTGGCGTTGGCCCGAACGAGAACCAACTGAATGTGGGTGGCACGTTCGCGTTCCTCAACAACATCGAGTACCAAGTTCCGATCCTGGCGAACGACAAGCTCTACTTTGCGAGTTTCATCGACCACGGTACCGTCGAGCGGGGCTTCGGTATTAAAGACTATCGCGTCGCGGTCGGTGTCGGTTTGCGGATCGTCGTCCCTGCCCTCGGCCCGTTGCCGATCGCCCTCGACTTCGCCGTGCCCCTTACGCGATCGCCTTACGACAGCAAACAACTTTTCAGTTTCTACATGGGCTGGGGTATCGGGCAGTAACGGGTTGAAATACTGTAACGGTGGTCGGGTCACTCGTTCAGACCCGGTCACCGTGTACTGTTCAGATGGTAGCCGATGTCCAACCCGACGGATGCGTTGTTGCACTACCGGCCCTGGCGTGGGGAGTTGCACGGGCCGGTGTACGGGTCCGTAGCGATGGCGCGGGTGTCGCTGAAGTTGATGTTTCGCCGCAAGCTGTTCTGGGCGCTGTACGCCCTGGCTGCCATGATCTTCTTCTTCTTCTTCTACGGGCAATACCTCGTCGTCTGGATTCAGATTCAAACCGCGAACCAGACCGTTCCCCTACTCGGGGTGCCGATCAAAGTTGCGGAGCTTTTGAAGTTCCTGGACAAGCTGAACCTCAACGGGTCGGCACACACCTACGGCAATTTCATCTGGTTCCAGGGTTACATCAGCATGATCGTCCTCTCGCTTGCGGGGGCCGTGCTGGTGGGCAACGATTTCCACCACGGCAGTTTGCCGTTCTACCTCTCGAAGCCGATCGGGCGGTGGCACTACATTCTCGGCAAGTGCCTGGGTGCTGCCGCGTTCGTCAACTTGCTCACCACGATCCCGTCGCTGATTCTCTACATCCAAGCCGGGCTGCTTTACGACTGGCAAACCTACTACTTCGAGCACCTCCGCCAACTCGTCGGCATCCTGGCGTATGGTGCCATCCTAACCATCACACTGAGTCTCTTGCTCGTCGCCACGTCGGTCTGGGTGCGGCGCACGGTGCCCTTGGTCATGGTCTGGGCCGGGGTATTCGTGCTGTGTCGGATGTTGGGCGGGTTTCTCGTGGACGGCCAACGCTTCCATGCGGCATGGCGGTTGATTGATTTGTGGAATGACCTGTACCTCGTCGGCCTATGGTGCCTCGGTGCGGAACAAGAAACCCCCCGCGTCAACACCCAACCAACAGTCTGGCAAGCGGCCCTCGTGGTCGGTGGCGTGTGTGGACTCTGCTTGCTCTACCTGCGACGACGCATCCAAGCGGTGGAAATCGTGTCGTGACAATTGGAACCACGGAATACGCGGAAAACACGGAAGGAATCAGGACTACCAAGAACAATCTCTATCTGTTGATACATTGTTTGTCGGCTCCTAACTAATTGTCTCGAATCATTTTCCGTGCCTTCCGCGTATTCCGTGGTGATAAATCCGTGTTATTCGTGGTGGAGATCATGACCTTGAATCGTGACGCGAACCCGACACCGCCGCCGGTTGCCCAACTGCCCAAGTCTGCGACGTTGTTGCGCTTTGAAGACGTGTCGAAATGGTACGGGTCGGTGTTGGCGTTGAACCAAGTTTGGTTTCCGCTCTCGGCGGGGATTACGGGGCTGGTCGGCGCGAACGGGGCCGGGAAATCGACGCTGATTAAGCTAGCCACGGGGCAAGTCCGCCCGACGATCGGCACGGTAAAAGTTTGCGGCATTGAGGCGTGGAACTGGGAAGCCCGCCGACTCGTCGGCTATTGTCCCGACCACGATGCGTTTTACGAAGACATGACCGGCCGCGAGTTCGTGTTCACGATGGCGAAACTGTGTGGCTACACCCGGACGGAATCGCACCGGCGCACTGAAGCGGTACTGGATCGGGTGGGCATGAGCGATCGAGCCGACCGCAAATTGCGAGGTTATTCCAAAGGAATGCGGCAGCGGATCAAACTAGCACAGGCCCTGTTGCACGACCCGAAATTGCTGATCCTCGACGAACCCCTTTCCGGCGTGGACCCGGTGGGCCGGCAAGAACTGCTTGAACTGTTCCGTAGCCTTGCCGCCCAAGGAAAGGCACTGCTCATCTCTAGCCACGAACTCGAAGAGTTGGAGAAACTCACCAACGAAGTCATCATCATGGCCCGTGGCCGCATCGCCGATCGCGGGACCGTGCAAGAAATCCGCGACCGCATGGAGAACTTCCCGCTCAGTGTCCGCATCGAAGTCGATAACCCGCGAAAACTCGCCCAACTACTGCTTCAAGACACCATGCCGGACGTGCTCGGGTGCGACCTGGGAACGGGCGACCACGATGGTTCCGTGTTAGTGCGGATCAAACGCCCGCGTCACTTCTTCCAATCGTTCGGCCGCGTTATCGTCGAAGGGATGCTCGACATCCGCCGCCTCGAACCCCTTGATGATTCCACCCACGCCATCCTGGGCTACCTCCTCGGGGGCAGCGGCAAAACGTAAACAAACGCCAACCAGAGCATTTTCGATCTCATTCTGGCGGTTCTTGTTAGCCCGACGCGCCAGCGAGGGGTTCGGTCGGGACGGTCCCGCCCCGGTCCGTCACGCCGAACAAAGTTGGTACGGCGTGACAAAGTTGGTACGGCGTGGAGTTCGTTTCGGCAGACCCCTCGCTGGCGCGTCGGGCTAACGGAACGCAACAATGAAACTGAAAATGCTCTAAGCATTTTGCTTCGATGAAGTGATCGGCGCGAGGGGGACCGAATGGACAAACAGAACCGCAAGGACGTGGTGGTAACGAAATTCGTGACCCTGGCCATCCTTTTGCTGACTTCGTTGGTCGGGCTGTTGGCTGCCGACAAGCCAATAGTCAAACCGGCGACCGGCGACGCACCGAACTGGGTTCTTGAAGGCAAAGCCCCCTGGCAGCCACGTGATTCCCAGGCGGAGTTTGTGTTTCGGGATCGGCTCTGGATTATGGGCGGGTGGTTCGATTCCAACTCGGCACCGCCCCGTGATGTCTGGTCCTCGAAGGACGGACGCGAGTGGAAATTAGTGAACAAGGAAGCGCCGTGGCTCCACAGCGATTTGCCGATGAACATCACCTTTCAAGACAAAATGTGGCTAATGGGCGGCTGGCACAACGGTCGGTTGCCGGGGCATTCGGCGAGCAACCAAGTCTGGTCGTCCACAGATGGCAACGAATGGAAACAAGTCACCAAGGCCGCCGCGTGGACGCCACGGATTGCCGGGACGGTCGTGGAGTTTCGGGATCGCATGTGGTTGCTCGGTGGCACCGAGAACTACTACTTCGGCACTGAGAAAAGCTTAAAGAACGACGTGTGGTCCTCGAAGGATGGCAGTGACTGGAAGCAGGAAACCGCGAATGCGGGCTGGACGCCGCGTGCCTATCACCAGAGTGTGGTACTCAACGACCGGGTGTACGTGTTCGGCGGCGGCAATTACGTGCCGGGCTACCACGCGAAGAACGACGTGTGGTCGTCCAAAGATGGCGTGCAATGGACGTGCGAGACCGAGACGGCACCGTGGTCCCCGCGATTGTGGTTCTCGGCGGCTGTCTACCGGGGTCGCATGTGGGTGCTGGGCGGTTGGTCCAACAACCCCTCAAAAAACTGGGGCGACGTTTGGCATTCCCAGGACGGCAAGACCTGGCAGAAACTGGAAACCAAGACCTGCTGGAAGGAACGCCATGAACACTCGGTCTTCGTCTTCCAAGACAAACTCTGGATCGCCGGTGGCCACGCCCAACCGTTGTCGAGCGAAGTGTGGTCGCTAAGTCTACCGAAGGATTGGAAGCCGTGATCCTCATAGCAAATCCCCTGTGACATGTATTTTTCGGAGGACGGTTTAGCAGTAAGCTGAAGTCGTTTGGCCACGGTAGGCAAAGCCCCGAAGTTGGGTGGCTGTTGTGCCGTGACGCAACCCAACAGGAGTTCTTACCGATGAGCAGCATTTCCCGTCGCAACTTCTTCTTCGCCTCGTCCGGGGCCGCCGCAGGTTCGTTACTCGTGCCGGGTCTGGTCGAAGGGGCGGAAGCTGAAAAGCTCGATTTCGCCAAGAGCGGACTGGCAACCGGCAATTTGAAACCGTTGAAGCACAAGGAAATTCCGGGGTTCCTGACCGCTCAACAGATTGCACCCCATCACACCGCTCACTACGGCGGGGCGCTCAAGACGTTCGTTTCCATCGACACGAAGTTCGAGGAGAGCTTTCTGAAGGGCACGGCCATCGACCCCCTCGCGTTTGAAACGATGCAGCGACAAAAATCGAGTCGTGGCAACAGCGTCATCCTGCACGAAATGTACTTCGACGGGCTGGCGTTGAAGGCCACCGAACCCGCCGAGGGCGTGCGAAAGGCCATCGAGAAGCGGTTCGGGTCACTGGAGAAGTGGGGTGCCGATTTCATCGCCAGCGCCAAGGCGGCGGCGGGCTGGGCCATGCTCGTGCTGCACCCGGTCAACGGCCGGCTGTACAACGTCGTGAGCGACGAACACGCAATGGGGCCGCTGTGGTTGGCGATGCCGCTGGTGGTGATCGACGTGTACGAACACGCTTACTACATCGACTACCAGAACAAGAAAGCGGACTACGTCGAGAAGTTTATGCGCCACGTCGATTGGGCCGAAGCCAACCGCCGCTACCAAGCGGCGATGTGATCGGACATCGTGCAGTTCAAGCGGCACTTTTTCGAGCGAGTGCCGCTTGAGAATAGCAACCCTTCGGTCGGCAGGAGAAACCAAGACTTGAAGACCTTGCTAGCGACTTCCACTGCCGACCGAAGCATGACAGAAGCACCTTAGCCACATCCCGAACCGCTCCAGCCATGACGCAAGCATCCCCACGAAGAAAGGTCCAATCTCCTACCCGCCACCAGACGCTTTCTCATCGGACGCTTACCAATCACGTGGCGTCAATCGCGCGAAAGAATCGCCGCTTGACCAGTTCGACCGCGCCCAAGTAGGTCACGGCGACCACAGCCAGGAACGGGATGAACGTCCAAGGTAGTGGCACAAAGCCGAGGGACTCGGCGAACGGCGTGAGTGGCAACGCAACCGCGATGCCGCACACACCCAACACGGTCCCCAGCAGCCAGGGGCTTGGACGACTCCGGAACGGGTTGCCGGCGGTGCGGATCACCAACAGCACGAGCGTCTGCGTCAGGAGCGACTCGACGAACCACCCGGTTTGGAAGGCCGTTGCGGAGGCGTGGAACAGCCCCAACAGGCCGGCAAACGTGACGAGATCGAACAGGGAACTGACCGGCCCGATCACGAGCATGAACTTGCGGATCGCCGCGATGTCCCACTTCCGTGGCTTCCGCATCAATTCCGGATCGACGTTGTCGGTCGGGATAGGAAGTTGGGCGATGTCGTAGAGCAAGTTGTTCAACAGAATCTGAAGCGGGAGCATCGGGAGGAATGGCAGGAACAGGATCGCGGCGGCCATGCTGAGCATGTTGCCGAAATTGGAGCTGGTTCCCATCAGTAGGTACTTCGTTACGTTGGCATAGGCCCGGCGACCTTCGAGGATGCCGTCGTGGATCACCCGGAGGCCCGGCTTCATTAAGATGACCTCGGCCGACGCTTTCGCCACATCCACGGCCGTGCTGACCGAGATGCCGACGTCCGCCGCATGGATCGAAGGGGCGTCGTTCACGCCATCGCCCAGGAAGCCAACGACATGCCCACGGGCTTTGAGCGCCAGCAAAATCCGATTCTTCTGGGCGGGCGATGTCCGGGCGAACACGGCCACTTGCTCCGCCACTGCACCCAGCGCCGAATCGGTCATGCCATCGAGTTCACTACCCACGACGACTCGCGCCCCGTCAAGCCCCACTTGCTCCGCAACCCGTTTGACGACATGTTCGTTGTCCCCGCTAATCATCACCAGCCGTACACCATCCGCCGCCAATTCCCGAATCGCGGCGGCGGCGTCTTCCCGAATCGGATCGGTGAACGAGAGGAAGCCGGTGAGTGTCAAGCCAGTCTCGTCCGCAGCGGTATAGCGGTCGCGCGGTTCGACGGTCCGTGTCGCAACGGCGAGCAGGCGATACCCGTCCGCACTTCGACCCCGGACGTACTCGGCAATATGGTCGCGGGTCGCGGTATCGAGTGGGCGAGTGTTAGCGCCGTCTTCCCAATTCTCGCAGCAACCAAGCACACTTTCCGGTGCCCCCTTGGTAATCATTTTCGCCCCCGCCGGTCCACGCAACACGACGGACAATCGCCGCCGCTCGAAGTCGAACGGTACCTCGTCCAGTTTCACAAACTGGTCGGCCTCGGTTGGGGCCGGGTGAGCAAGAATCGCCGTGTCGAGCGGGCTTTTAATCCCCGTCTCGTGCCGACTGTTAAGGTGAGCGAACAGCAGAACCCGGCCCGACGGTACGCCGGCCGCGTCGTCCCATCGGGCCAGGCTGACCTCGCCTTGCGTGAGAGTGCCGGTCTTGTCGGTGCAGAGTACATCCATGCTGCCCAGGTTTTGGATCGCGGCAAGGTGCTTGACGATGACATCCCGGTGAGCCATGCGGACGGCCCCACGGGCGAGGGTCACGCTCACAATCATCGGCAGCAGTTCGGGGGTCAGTCCGACAGCAAGAGCGAGTGCGAAGAGGAGCGACTCCATCGCCGGGAGTTGCCGTGTGAACGACACGACGAAAACGAAGAGAACCAGCGCGAGTACGGTTTGCGTGATGAAAAGACCGAACCGGCGGGTGCCGCGATCGAACTCGGTCGCAGGAGCCTTGGCCGCCAGCCGCGCCGCAACGTCTCCGAACGCCGTGGCCCGGCCCGTTGTGGAAACGATAGCTGTTGCCGTTCCGCTCACCACGGACGTGCCGAAGAACACGAGGTCGCTACGGTCTAATGCATTCAACCCAACAGGTTTGGCCGTTGCATCCGCCGCCTCCTTCTCCACGGGCAGGGATTCACCCGTCAGCGCGGCTTGCAACACGTGGAGATCACGCGCCGTAATAAGCTGCGCATCGGCGGGGATAAAATCGCCAGCCCCGAGGCGGATCAAGTCTCCGGGGACGATGTCGCGTCGCGGTAACTCCACCCACGCGCCATCGCGCTGAACGGTAGCCGTGACCGCCACCCGTTCCTGAAGCCGACGCACCGCTTGATCGGACCGCAGCGTCTGAACAAACTGGATTGCCGAACTGACGGAAACGACGACGACGATGACGGTCGTGGTCGCGTAATCCCCGACGCCGGCCGCGATGCCCCCGGCCACAAGCAGGATCATCGTCAAGGGGTTGAGGAACGTGGCCAGGAATAGTTTCACGATACCTGGGCCAGCGCTCGGAGCGACCTCGTTCGGCCCGTACTGCTTGAACCGAGATTGGACTTCGGCAGTCGTGAGTCCGTCCGGCGCTGACATCGGGTTCATTCAAACGCCTCGGGGTAATAATCGGTGAGCGATCACGGCGCTCTGCAACTCGGCGACGAAAAGGCCAACACCTTGCTGCCAGTTCTTTATGCCCGTGCCGTGAAGCCCCGGTGATAAACACCCGGTTACCGTGACCATTTCAGCCAGAGTCGGGACAGGTTCGCAACGAACGGCGTGAGGCGAGTCCGGTTGAATTGGTCGGCGATGCGCTTGAGGGCTTCGGTGTGGGTGGGGTACGGGAAGACGGTGGCGGCGATGCCTTTGAGGCCGATTCGGTTGGTCATGGCTAGCGACAAGGTACCGATCAATTCCCCGGCGTGCGGTCCCGCGATTGTGGCACCGGCGATGCGATCCGTCCCTTTATGCACCAGCACTTGAATGAAGCCGCCAGTCCCGTCGGTATGAGCGCGGTCGAGTTCACCCAGGTCGAAACGATGGACGGTCACTAGTACGCCGCGTTCGGCGGCTTCCTGTTCCGAAAGCCCAACGCGCGCCACTTCCGGGTCGGTGAAGGTACACCACGGGATCGTGAGCGAAGACACTTTCCCGCGACCGGGAAACAGGGCGTTGCGAAGCACCAGCCGGGCCATCGCGTCGGCGGCGTGGGTGAACTTCCACCCGACCGAACAGACATCCCCCGCCGCATAAATGCGATCATTGGACGTTCGCAACGTGTCGCTGACTAGCACGCCAAGCTTGTTATCGTAGGCCACACCAGCGGATTCGAGGTTCAGTTGTTCGACGTTTGGTGTCCGACCGGCCGCGACGAGAATGGCGTCGAAATCCTGTCGTTCACCGGGGGACAACTCGACGGTATTGTGTTCAACCCGTGCGACTTTGGTGTTCAACCGCACGTCCACGCCGTCAAATCGGAGGGCGATTTCTAGCAGCCGCGTCGCCTCCGGTTCTTCACGCGGAAGGAGTTGCGAACTGTGCGACACGATCGTGACTTGCGAACCGAACCGGGCGAACGCTTGGCCGAGTTCGCACGCAATCGGGCCGCCGCCGATGATGCAAAGTCGGCGCGGTAGCGTGGTGAGCGTGAACAGGTTTTCGTTGGTGTAACACCCGGCTTCGTGCAGTCCCGGAATGTCCGGCAAACTGGCCCGTCCCCCGGTGGCGATAACGGCTTTGCGGAACCGCAACTTTTGCCCACCGACTTCGAGTTCGTCCGGTCCGGTGAACCTCGCTTCACCCAGAAAAACATCGACACCGTATTCGCGGCGAAATCGTTCCGGGGAATCGTGCGGTGCAATATCTGCTCGCACGCGGCGCACTCGTTCCATGACCGCCGCGAAATCGACAGTCACACCACTCGGCACGCGGATTCCGTACTCCGCCGCGCGACGAATGGTGGCCACGGTCTTCGCCGCCGCGATCAATGTTTTAGACGGCACGCACCCGACGTTGAGGCAATCGCCGCCCATTAAATCCCGTTCGATGATCGCGGCTTTCCCGCCCAACCCACCCGCCCCGCCTGCCGACACCAACCCCGCTGCCCCCGCCCCAATCGCCACGAGGTTGTACACCGCCGCCGGGGTCGGGTTCACCCAACCCGGCGGCTTGACGTGTGCCAAAAGTGCGTCATCGTAGGCATCGTTCGGCAACAACGGGATTGGCATCGGCTGTCCAAGTTAGCGAATCGGTTCAGAGTGACAGTGCGATGTCATTTACAGCCCCGGCGCCTTCGGCTTGATCGGGGCTTCAAACCCGTTGGCGCCGCGAACCTTCACTTTACGGCTGTAAACTTTGTCACCCGCCGTCACGTAAAGCGTATCGAAGTTCGGCCCGCCGAAGCACAGGTTCGACGATTTGCCGTTGGGCGTCGGGATGATTGCGTTCACCCGCCCCGCTTGGTCGCACACTTGCAGCCCCATCCGCGTGGCCACCCACAGCCGCCCGTCGCGGTCGGTCTTCATGCCGTCGGCGCCCGCGTCGTCGGCGTTGTCCGGGGCGTGCAGGTGATAGTATTTTTGCTTGTGGGCCAACGAACCATCGGGCTGGATTTGGTAACTGTAAACCCAATGCGAACCGTAATCGGCCACGTAAAGCAGCGTTTGATCCGGGGAGAACGTGATGCCGTTGCTGGACTTTAACCCGGTATCGACGACCTTCTTTTCGCCCTTCGCCGTGATGTGCCACACGCGGCTCCGGTCGTTGCCTGCGACGTTCGGGTTGGTCACATAAACACTACCGTTGGCGCCGACCGTGAGGTCGTTACTGGGCACCATCTCCGCAATCGGGGTGGCATGACCCGCTTCGTCGAACGCGAGAATTTGCTGGCTACCACCGGCGGCACCATACGCTTTGCTGTCCGGCCCAAACGCCAGACCGGAGGTTCGTTTGCTGTCCGTTGCCCATTCGATCGGCTTGCCGTCCGGAGCGAGTTTGTAGATTTTGCTCTTGGGAACATCGCAGAAAAAGACCTCACCCTTGGCGTTCGATGCCGGGCCTTCGGTGAACTGGTAGCCTTCGCCGACCAACTTCCAGCCCTCGCCGGGAAGGAGGATTTCCTTGAGTTGCGACGACCCCGCGCCGGCTTTGACGGGTTCCGGCCAGCCCTTCCACAACCACTTCATCGCGTCCGGGAAAACTTGGGTCGCGTGGGTACCGTTGTGGCCGCCGTCGCCCCAGTTGTGTTCGACCTCGTAGCCCGCGAACTTCAAGCTGCGCTCCATCGCTTGATTCGCCATCCACCAATCGCCGCCGTAAATGTTGAGGTCGTTGCTGCCGTCTTCGAGGAACACCCGGAGCGGTCTCGGCTCGTATTTACGAATCAGTGTGGAGTAGTTGTGGCCACCACGAAGTCCGACGTAAGTGCCGATCGAACTGAAGACGCGGCTGAACGCATCGGGGCGTTCCCACGCTGCCGTGAACGCACAAACCGCCCCACTGCTCGCGCCACCGATGGCCCGGTCGTTGCCCTTCTTGGAGAGCTTGATTTCCCGACCGTCGGCGGTCTTCATTTTCTCGATGGCAGGCAGCAGTTCATCCAACACGAATCGCGCATAACTATCGCCCAGCCCGTCATACTCGTAGCTGCGATTAAACCGATCCAGTGCCTTCGTCGAGTCAGCCGCTTTGACGCGACCGTGCATCACGAACACGCCAATGGTCACCGGCATTTCTTTGGAATGAATCAGTTTGTCGAACACGTCCGGCGCCTTGTACTGCACGCCATCCTGATTGACATATACGCACGCCGGGGTCGTGCCGTCGTACTGCTTGGGCACGTACACCCACACGTCCCGCGTGGTGCCTGGGAACACCTTGCTCTGCTCGAACACGAACTTGATGACCTCGCCTTTCGGCGGCGCATCCTGGGCCTGGAGCAATGCGAACGGCAGAAACGCAAAGCCAATCGCCAGAAGTCGGAACATGGGGAGGTTTCCTAACGAGAAAATCGGGGTGAGAAACGCACGTGAGCGTCACATGTGTTGGTGGGATTCTTTCCCAGTGCTGGCCAGTCTTGGGTGGTATCCTACCTTCGTTGCACGGCTGGAAATGTCAGCGATTCCGGGAACGTCCAGACGTGATCGGTGAGTATGGCCATCTTCACCCGACCCACCCAACGGCGGAACCGGCCAACAAAAATCGTAGCGGAAATCACTGAACTTTGTGGCCGCGTGATGCGTCGCCCAATCCTTGGAAAACGCATCACTGTTCCGTACTTTGTGGCGACACCAACCACGATCCGTCCCGGTGTGACGCTTCTCAAAACACGTGTTCACGACCCGGCTCACCGTCGAAGCCAGTAAGCCCACATCACCGCCGGTAAGGTCGTCCAGTGCGAATCCCTCCTGACGTTCACAACCATCGGATCAATGCTTGTAAACCGAGACTCCACCACAATTACCATGTCCAATGTTGAACGGACACCACCAATCGAATCTTCTGTCATGTAAATCCTGTCAAGAAACGTCTTCCCGACCCGTCCGAGCATCTTGGCAGTAGCACTGTCTGGCCATGACTCTGGGTCTGGCAAATTTTTCGGGCAAGTGATTTTTCTTGGTTTTCGGCCCTGAAAGGGCCGAAAACCCGTTGACGACTGAGTGCCAGAAAAATTTGCCAGACCCCATGACTCTTGAGTGCGGTTTTCTGATCCCATTTCCTTGAAAGACTTGTTATGCTATTTACACCCTACTGGATTGCTTTTCTCTCTATGAGCGTGTGATGCGTTTGACAATCTTGCTCGCCGCTGGGTTTGTGCTGTTGCCCACTGTTGGTTTTGCTGCGGAGCCGGTGTCGTTTCAAAACGACATTATGGCAGTGTTGTCGCGGGCGGGGTGCAATGCGGGTGCGTGTCACGGCAACCTGAACGGTCGGGGCGGGTTTAAGCTTTCGTTGCGAGGGGAAAACCCGGCGGGCGATTTTGTCACCCTGACGCGGGACATGCTGGCCCGCCGGACCGACGTGACGAACCCGTGTGAAAGCTTGCTGTTGAAGAAAGCCGCCGGGCAGTTGCCCCACGAAGGCGGGGCGCGGTTTTCGGTGAGTAGCACGGAGTATTCGCTCCTGCTACGGTGGGTCGAAGCGGGGACGCAGTACGATTCCGCGTCGCGCATCAAGCCGGTGAAACTCGACGTGACACCGATCGGGCAAATCCTCATCGCCCCGGCGGATCGCACCAAACTGAACGCGATTGCTCACTTCGCGGATGGCAGCAAACGGGATGTCACGAACTTGGTCACGTTCGAGACCAACAACGTCGGCGTGGCCAAGGTTCACCAAACGGGCGACGTTGTGAAGGAACAAGACGGCGAAGTCGTGGTGCTGGTGCGGTATCTGGATTTGCAAGTGCCCGTGCGGTTGGCGTTCTTGCCGAACCGCCCGACGACCGATCTTTCGCAAGTGCCGGTGTCCAACGCGATCGACCGCCACGTTTTCTCCCAACTCCAACAACTGCGAATGACGCCGTCGGAACTGTGCTCGGACAGCGTGTTCATTCGCCGAGTTTATCTGGACGTTTGCGGCATTACACCGACTGCCGACGAAGTGCGAAAGTTCCTGGCGGACACCACATCCGATAAGCGGGCGAAGCTGATTGATGCGTTGCTGGCTCGTCCGGAGTTTGCGAACTATTGGGCGCAGAAGTGGTCGGACTTGTTACGCAACGAAGAGAAGTCGCTGGACCACAAAGGGGTGCAGATTTTCCACCGCTGGATTCGGGGGTGGATCGCGGAGGACAAACCGCTCAACGACTTTGCCCGCGAAATCCTGGCCGGTCGGGGCAGCACTTACGCCAACCCGCCGGCCAACTTTTACCGGGCGATCCGCGACCCGTATCAGCGGGCGGAGTCGGTGGCGCAGGTGTTTCTTGGGTTGCGGGTGAGTTGCGCGAAGTGCCACAACCACCCGTTCGACACGTGGACGCAAGACGATTACCACCGCTTCGTGGCGCTGTTTGCCCGGATTGATTATCGCGTCACCGACAACGAGCGCCGCGACAATCTCGATAAGCACGAGTTCAACGGCGATCAACTCGTGTACGTGAACCACACCGGCGAGCTACCCCACCCGCGTGGCGGCAACGCGGTGCCGAAGTTCCTGGGCAGCAATCAAACTGACTTGGCCGAAGACCGCGTGATGGCGCTGGCGGATTGGGTCGCGTCCGCACAGAACCCGTTCTTCGCCCGTGCCCAGGCGAACCGCATCTGGTCCCACCTGATGGCCCGTGGGCTGGTCGAACCGAACGACGACTTCCGCATCAGCAATCCGCCAACCAACCCGGCGTTAATGGAACACCTGACCCGCGAATTCACCGCCGGCGGTTATCGCTTAAAGCCGTTCGTTCGGCACGTCCTGAACTCGCGCGTCTACCAACTCTCCGCCTCCCCGAACGAAACAAACGCGGCGGATGAGTTGCACTATTCCCACGCCGCCGTTCAACCCTTGAAGGCGGAGCAACTGCTGGATGCGCTCGCAAACACGTTCGCGGTGCCGGTGAAATTCCCCGGCTACCCGATGGGGATGCGGGCGGGCGAAGTCCCGGCCACGCCACTCGTTGGCCGTCGCGGACGCGATTCCACGACCGGAACGCGGTTCCTGAAAGTCTTCGGTAAGCCGGACCGATTGTTGACGTGCGATTGCGAACGCAGCGAAGACCCCGGCATTTTGCAAGCCTTCCAACTGATGACCGGCGAACTGGTTCACACCCTCATCCGCACCCCCGGTAACCGCATCGGCCAACTGCTGGAAGCCAAAGCCGGCGAAAGCGAAATGCTGGAAGAACTGTACCTGAACACCCTGGCTCGCACCCCCACCGCAACCGAATCCACCAAGCTCCACGACTACCTGCAAAACGCCAAAGACCCCCGCAGTGCCTGGGAAGACATCGCGTGGGGTCTAGTCAACTCGAAAGAGTTTCTGCTGCGGCGGTGAGGCGTTTAGGACTTACGCACTGCACCTGGGTTTGCCGTAAGTTTGACGATTCCAAGCCAAAAAAACAGCGGAGCACGAAAGCACGAGAGTTCGAAATCGAACCCCAGGATCATGGATTTTTTCGTGCTTTCGTGCTCAGTTTTGGAATGCGGCATGTCTGCGTAACTCCCAAGGTATTCACATTTTGGTGTTAAATCTTCACGCTCACTGAAAGAAAATCAGGCTGAGATGCGATTCTTATCTCGTCGAGGCTGAATTTCTCAGATGAAGTCAACGTGTGTGCTATTGATACTCTTTTCCCAGTATCGATTCACGCTGTGGATCACTGTATCCAATGCGGTCGAAGGGGGATTTCACAACTCGATGGCTATTACGCGCGATTGACCGGCTCGAAGGAAAAGACACCTAACTCCCCACCGGCAGTTCGTTGCCGCCGCCAATTGTTTCGCTTTTGTGTGAGTTCACGTATTAAAAGGAGTTGATGAAGTGGCAAAGCATAACTGGTTCCAGTTTTTCGGCGTGATGGTCGTGGCGATCGCCGCCACGGCGTCTGATTCAAGGCGGGCGTCTGCGGCGTTCATATTGAACGCACGATACAGCGGGTCTGTGTTCGAAATTGACGACCCGTTTGGCGTCTTCGGGTCGATCGCGGACGGTAACGCGGTCAACGGCGTCATCCGCTACTCGTCCACAAAGGGCCTCGACTACGCCGACAGTACTACTGCCTTCGTGTCGTTCCCGACCACGCCCGACGGCAAGACGCTGATGACCGCAACGTTCGGCTCGTACCAGTTCAAGTCGATCGACGATGTGGTCGTGCAGACCTACAACTTCGGGCCGCCTAGGAACCTCTACGGGTACGATTTTCAGTTCTTCAACGCCGGCGCGGGTCCGCTAACCACAACTGGTTTGCCAACCGGCTACCGAATTGCAGACTACGGTGTCTACGTCGGCTTGTTCGCAACAAGCCCGGCACCGATCCACTTCCCAAACCCGCCGTCCTCACTACTGTCGTTGTCGAGCTACGGTGGCTTAGGTACAGGAGCATTCATTTATGCTGACATTGTCAATGCCAAAGGCGACTACGTCGGCACGTCGTCCTTTAACATTCAATTGGGGTCGGTCACCAACGTTGTCCCCGAACCGTCGTCCGCACTCTTGGTCTTGCTAGGTCTTCCCGCCTCGTGGGCCATGTTGAGGCGCCGCGTTTTCAAATGACGGGTTCGCTCGTATCCTCGAAGTAAGTGCGCGGGCGGTCTGGCCGCTCGCACACGCCGAACAATTCCGCAACAATCTTGATGGTCTATAGGCGTGATCCGCCGAAAATCTTCTTGTCCAGACTTGCGATCGGGATTACAGTATGCCACCGACCTGCCCCAAGCTTTTTCCGAGTGATCCCCCATGCTTAACTCTCTCTCCCGCCGTGCGGCGATTCGTGTGGGTGGTGGCGCGCTGTTGGGTGGATTGACGTTCCCGCAATTGCTGGCGGCTACGGAAAAGGCGTCGCCGAAGGCGCGGGTGAAGTCGGTGCTCTTTTTGCACCAGTGGGGCGGGCCGGGGCAGCACGAGACGTTTGACATGAAGCCGGACGCGCCGGACAAGGTGCGCGGGTGGTTCAAACCGGCTTCGACGAACGTGCCCGGTATTCAGATTTGTGAGAAGCTGCCGAAGATCGCGCAGATCATGGACAAGCTGTGCATCATTCGGTGCATGGCCCACACCACCATGATGAAGAACCACAACTCTGCCGGCTACTACAGCCTCACCGGGGTTGCGCCGCCGACCGACGACCAACGGCTACGCGACTCCAGCGACCTGTTCCCGGCTTACGGTAGCATCGTCAGCAAGCTGGCACCGGGGCCGAAGGGGTCGGCGACGTTCGTTTCATTTCCGCACGTGCTGGCCGACGGTTCGACCACGCCCGGCCAGCACGCCAGTTTCTTGGGCAAATCCCACAACCCGCTGTTCATCAACGAAGACCCGAACCTGCCGGACTTCCGCTTGCCGGAACTGAGTTTGCCCGAAGGCATCAACCCCGCCCGGCTCGGCAACCGCACGGACATTTTGAAACTGATCGACGCACAATCGGACTTGATCGAGAAGTCCGCCGTGGCGCGGGGCATGGACGAGTCGTACCAGAAGGCCGTTTCGATGCTGACCTCACCACGGTTCAAAGTGGCGTTCGACTTGACCAAGGAGAAGCCGGAAACGCGCGACCGTTACGGCCGCACGACCTACGGCCAATCGTGTCTACTGGCGCGAAGATTGGTCGAAGCCGGGGCGAAGTTCATCAACGTCTACTTGGCCCGGTCCATCGGCGGCGTCAACAACGGCTGGGACTACCACGGCTTCCGCGGCGAAGACCCCGTCGCCCGGCTGAACGAACTCTTGCCACTCACGGATCAGACCTTGCCCGCGTTGGTGTTGGATTTACACGAACGCGGGCTGCTCGATTCCACTCTTGTCGTCTGGGTCGGTGAATTCGGTCGCACGCCACGCATCAGTAGCAACGGCGGGCGTGACCATTGGCCGCAATGTTACAACGCGGTGTTGGCAGGCGGCGGCGTGAAAACGGGGCATGTTTACGGCTCCAGCGACAAGCTCGGCGCCTACCCCGCCCAAGGCCAAGCCAGCCCCGAAGACCTTGCGGCGACCATGTTCGAGGCACTCGGCATTTCACACGAATCCGAAATCCGCGATTCGCTCGGGCGCCCCCTGCCCATCAGTCGCGGGAAGCCGATTCAGGACGTGCTGGCGTAATCGGTTGGGTTTCGTGAAGGATCCACGCGGACGGGTGCTGTTCAAAGCCCAACTTCGCGTAATACGCCACGGCAGCCGGTGCCGCGAGCAGTGTAATCTTGCATTTCGGGCCGAGTTTCGTGCGGGTTTGCCGAACTAAACCCAATCCGACGTGAAAACTGGAGTTTTGCGGGGTCTTTGTTTGGGTTAGTCTACTGCGGTTTGTTGTTGCGGTCGATGTCGTATTCAGGAGGG
>JAYVXO010000006.1:0-57399 GCA_043785105.1 Fimbriiglobus sp. | reverse complement strand
ACTTTCTGGGGATGGTCTTACTAGCCGCCACAATGATCTGGCTCAAATGAGATTTTCAGGCCGCCGTCGTTGACCCGCCTTCAATCAACACGGCCTAGTCTGTAATGCCACGGAATCACTTCTCAAGTACACTCAACACCATGAAACCAACCGTCGCCATCATCGGTGCCAGTTCCGACCGGCGGAAATTTGGCAACAAAGCCGTCCGTGCTCACGTCGCAGCGGGGTACGATGTCTACCCGGTTCACCCCAGCGAAACGACCATCGAAGGGCTTCCCGTCTTCAAAAGTCTTGCAGACGTTCCCGTCGATTCCTTGGACCGCGTGACGTTCTACCTCGCGCCACCAATTGGTTTGAACGCCCTCGACACGTTCGGCGCCAAGAAGGTCGGTACACTCTTGTTGAATCCGGGAACCGAATCGCCGGAGGTGATTGCCAAGGCGAAAGCGCTCGGGCTAAACGTGGCCACCGGGTGCAGCATCATCGGCGCGGGTTTTCGCCCCGACCAGTTTCCGGACGAATGACCCCGCCGTTCGGTTACTTCTCGATCGGCGTGAGCGGAAGCGGCATCCCGCGATCGCTGGTGAAGATCGGCCCGATTTGGGGGCCGGGTGCTACCGGCCCGCGTTGCACGTAGTTGAGCTTGGTGCCGGCCCGCTTCAGCGGAGTCTCGCCGTATTCCACACCCGGAGGGGTTGTTCGCCACGTGTCGCCGGACTGGATCTGACGAACCCCTTCGTTGAACATCTTAATCATTTCCTCGGGTTCAAACTTCGTCGCCGGGAGCGGAATCTTAAACTCGGGGCCGAGGGCCGCCATGTGGAAGTTCATCCCCGTTAACTTGCAGATGGTCCAAATTCGGACCAAGTCGCCCCGCGTTTGGGCGTAGATCACGGACGAAACACTGGTCCCGGCGATTCGCAACGACCGCCGTCGAATGACTTCCGCGTCGGCGTACAACTTCCCGGCGACAACGGCGTAGACGTCGGAGCCGTAAAGCGATGTCGCAATCGGGTCGTTGTCCAATTCCGGCGGCAGGTAGGGGTACTGCAAGAACAAGGCTTGCGAGACTCCGCCATCGACGTGCCGTTCGACGTACTTTTTGCCATCGACTTCGACCGGAATCTGGGCGGGCGGGAAGAAGCCGGGGATGGCGGAAGAACCTAAGAGAATGTGCTTAATCAGCGTGAGGTCTTCGGGCGTCCCGCGACTGGCGATTGCGCCGATGTCCCAGGTGACGAACCGCCGCCCTTCCAGTTCTGTCGTGCCGATGTACAGGCGGCGGCCTTGCGCGTGGGCGGCGGCAAGTTCCGTCACCACTTCCGGCGTGAGCGACTCTTCCACCTTGCGTGACAGCGGCGAATTGTCGGCCAGCCCTTCGGAGAAGATCCCGCGAATGGCGCGGAGGTTGAAAATGTCCCGCGACTGGACCGTGGTGTAGAAATCTTTGATCTGGTCGTCGTACTTCGGCCCTAAAAATACGAGCGGCGCGATGATCGCCCCGGTGCTGATCCCGGTCACCACGTCAAACTGCGGCCGATCCCCACGGCGACTCCACCCGTAAAGAACGCCTGCGGTGTAGGCCCCGTAGGAGCCGCCCCCGGACAGGCAAAGAATCGACCGCTTCGGCGGCATCGTGGCCGGGCGCGCGAGTTCGCTAATCTTCTCCGCTTGCTTCAACCGAAAGTCCACGTCATCTAAGCGGCTCGGGGCGTTCTGAGCCGCCACGTCCACAAGGTCGCGGGTGTTCAGCCCGGCGGCGACGGGCGATTGCAATCCCGAACGTTGCATCGCACAGCCACCGAGCAACACCAACAGTGCGCCCCAAGCCCCAGCCCGATGGGTTAACAACGCGGTTCCCAAGTGCATCGGACTCCGCCCCCGTAGTAATCAGCACGGCCGTCCTGTTTTGACTTAATCTAAACATCGACAGCATCGAAGCCGATCTGAAGCCTAATGCGGTGAATCGTTACGACCGCGTCAGTCCCGCATTTTGCCTGGATTACTGACCACTCGACCCAAGCGGCGGAGCCGATCATCAACGAGTTGACCGCGATCTACGTAGTCTGGCTGCTAGAGCATTATCAGCTTCAATGTTGCGGTTTTGTTAGCCCGACGCGCCAGCGAGGGGTTCGGCGTAACCCCTCGCTCGCGGATTTTTGAAGTTGCGCGTCGGGCTAAAAAAAACGCGCCAGAACGATACCGAAAATGCACTGTTCAATTTGCCACGTCCCACACATGGTCACTGAACGGTGACGAATTCATTGGACGCCAACACGACTTGGCACACCAGGGACCAAGCGCGGAGGCGGCGTTTGTCGGCGTGCGGTTCGGTGGGTTTGAGTTGGTCGTCGAAGCGGTTGACGGCGGCGGTGTAGCGTTGCACTTCGCTGGCAGTTGCGGGCCGCAGGTAGGTGGCTGCAAGGAGGCGTTCGGCACGTTGATTGTCGTCGAGTTTCGCGGCGAGGAGTTTCTTCGCAATCGCGTCGGCGCTGGTCATCACGAGTTCGCTGTTCATCCAAAACAGGGCTTGCGTGGCGACCGTGGTCGTGATGCGGTTGCCGTTGATGACCGTGCCGTCCGTGCTGTCGAAGAGTTGAAACAGGTCATAAATGTTGTTACGCACGACCGGCAAATAGACGGCCCTACGGCGGCTGCCGTAGTTGGTTTTGTCGGTCGATGTATGATCGAAAAAGAACTCGCGGTTCTTCACGTGGGTGATCGACGGCCCGCCCATCGTGCGGTCGAGTTGACCGCTGACCGCGAGCAGGGAATCGCGGATCGCTTCCGCTTCCAAGCGGTGCGGGGCGAACCGCCACAGGAGTTGGTTGTCCGCATCGCGTTCCAGGTTGGTACTGTTCGGCAGCGACGATTGGCGGTACGTTGCGGACAGCACGATCACCCGATGCAGGTGTTTCACGGACCAATTTGAATTGGTGAATTCGGTGGCGAGCCAATCGAGTAGTTCCGGGTGGGATGGCTTTTCGCCGATCAACCCGAAGTTATCCACGGACCGCACGAGACCTTGGCCGAAGTGCCACCGCCAGACGCGGTTGGCCATCACCCGCGCCGGTAGCGGGTGTTCAGGGCGTGTCAACCAGTCGGCCAGTTCGAGGCGTCCGCTCTGCTTCATCGGCAGTGACACCGCGATGTCACGGGTTAGCACCGTGGGAAATCGGCGCGTCACGGGTTTGCCGGGTTGGGTCGGGTTGCCACGCCGTAACAGCGGAGCGTCGGCAGTGACTCCCTCGGTGACGCCCATTGCGGACGGCCCCACCACAGGGGCTTTTATCAGTGCTGCGAGTTCGGCCTGGAGTTTCTTCACTTCTACTTTGGCATCGGTGTCGATCTTGGGTTTCAGCACCTTGATCGAGTTCTGCACTCGGACAATCTTCGCGTCGTAATCGACTTGGTGTTGAATCTCGGCAGGGCTGCCGATCGGGTGTTCGTGCCACTTGGCAATTTTCGTGAAGCTGTCCATCGTCTTGGTACTGGTAAAAATCCCAGCCAAGGCGTAATAGTCCGGCATACTAATCGGGTCGAACTTGTGATCGTGGCAGCGGGCGCAACCGAGTGTCAACCCCATGACACTGCGGCCCAGCGTGTCGATTTGCTCATCGACGATGTCCAACTCCATCTTGCGTTCGTCCGGTTCGGCCAGCACCTTCGGCCCGAGGACCAGATAGCCCGTTGCGATGAGTTGCTCCCGTCGGATCGCCTCGTTCGTGGGTGGAAGCAAGTCTCCCGCGATTTGCTCCCGCAAGAATTGGTCATACGGCTTGTCACTGTTGAATGCTTGAATCACGTAGTCGCGGTACCGCCAAGCGTTGCCGTGGGCAATGTTCTCGTCCAGTCCGTTGCTGTCGGCGTAGCGGGCGACATCGAGCCAATGGCGGCCCCAGCGTTCGCCGTAGTGCGGGGAGGCGAGCAGTTTTTCAACGAGCTTTGCCTCGGCGTCCGGCGACTTGTCGTGGAGAAACGCTTCGACATCTTCAATCGACGGTGGCAACCCGAGTAGATCAAAATGCACCCGCCGCATCCACGTTCGCCGATCAGCAGGCGCAGATGGCTTCATCCCGTTGGCGGTCAACTTCGCCAGGATGAACGCATCAATCGGCGTTTTCACCCACGCCGCATCGGGCACGGCGGGAAGCGCTGGCTTCGTGATCGGTTGAAACGCCCAGTGGTTGCGGGTGTCATCAGCGGTCGCGTGCAGAACACCCGTCCCGGCGAGACCAGCAAGTACCAGCAGCAATTTGGAGAACGGCGCCATGTGCGCCCTCGGAGGGTTCGGATAAGTCGAATCGGGGTCAGGCAGGTGTTGGTAGTATCGCCGATTGTTGGGTCGGATGCTAGTGGCTTGTTCCCGACCAGCTCCAAATCCTAGATTTCGCGCAACTTTCGCTCAAGTTTGCGTCAGGGAAGTGAACGAGGCGAACGGACCAGCGGCCGGCTCGCCTCGGAAACCTCACAGGATGTCCGACTATGAACGCGATTCTGCTTAGCTTGGCTTTGGTTGCCCCGGCTCACCCGCCCGTGTTTTCGCCCGGCCCGGTTGTGCTGGTGCCCCATCATCAACCGCCGATGACAATCGAGCAATTTGTGCATTGCTTCCAACCCACGCCGGGTGTTCACCATGTGTGGATCATTCACCCGGTGACGTGCCAACCCGTTCAAATCTGCTTCACGTTGCCCGCCAATTGCGGGTGCCCAAAAGTGAAACACGGCCGCCGGTACTTCGAGTTCGACTACGGGCGCAAAGAAGTCGAAGTCCACTTCCGTCGCAACGGGACAGTCGATGTCGATTACTGATGAAGTTGATGCACGCGAAACACAGCCCACTCCAAGTTGGAGTGGCTGTGTTGTTTGAAGTGTTTGATAACTTAAAACACCATGCCGACACCAAACCCGATCGCCCAGAACATAACAAACAGGGCGACCGAGAGTCGCCGAGAGACTTCACGCCACAAATAAATGCTCGGGATCAAACTGTACGTTCCCAGGTTCATCGCAAACATGGCCACGTAGCCTGCGGGTATTCCTTGGGCTTGCAAGTTGCCCGCGAACATCACGTCCAACGCGATCGGCACCGGCATCGCCGTGGCGAGCAAGCTCAGGACCGCCATTTTCAGTGGTGTTACATCGGCGAGCAATTCACCCCACGGCACTATTATCAGTGCGACTGACGATGCGAGACTGGCACCGAGCATAATGACCGCCGTTGGCCGCAGTAGTCCCCAGATGTGTTTCAGATAAAGTCGTCCCAGTTCGACGACCACTTGTGAAAAAGACTGCGAACACGGTGTGTTCAGATTGATCGCACAGGAGGCTTGATCGGCGATGGATTCGGCACTTTGATTCTGGGTCCGTTCCACCCAACGGACCAGCAGCGGCACGGCTACCGCTATCACGAGCAGTAGTACGGCGTACTTCGTCAACGCGATCGCAATCGGGAGCGCCGTAAAGGTCATCATGACGACGACCGGGTTGAAATTGGGGGAGGAGAACAGAAACCCGAGGGCCGCTTCAACCCGCCCCGCGCCGCGTGTGATCCCGCACGCGACCGGCACGGAACAGTTGGCACACACACCGGCAGGCAGCCCCACGAGCGCGCCTTTCATCGAGTTTAGGTAGAGGTTGGATCCGAGTTTCAACGGGTAATAGTTCAGCACGGTGTGTAACAACGCACCGAGTAGTACGCCAAACCCCATGCCGACTTTCATGCCGTTCAGCCAGTTTCCCATCGTCGCTAGAATTTGTTGCCACGCGGGGGCGTCCGGATTGACTGTGAAAACGACGCTCGAATAAGTCATGCTTGGCAGCAAACCATCAATGTGTTGCGCTTTGCTTAAGAGCGACGGGTACCGCGAGGCGAACCAGAATGAGCTAACCAACACCAACGCAGCCAAAATGAAAACGGCCTGTCGGTAGTAGCATCTGGCCCCGCCCGTGTACTGCCGTCTCAATGGTGGGGCCGCACCGATCGTGTTAATCATGACTTCCTCCAGTTGAATTCGATTCGGCAATTGTATCAACATTAGTATTATTAGCCCAGATCATTTGTCGAACTCAGCAGAGTTATCGAATCCTGCGCATTTTTCGTGCCGGTCGGACTTGCCGAAATGGGGACGGCTGCTAATTTGATGGTTTCCCTGACCTGACGGCAGAAGTGATTTTGAGGTCGGCTCGATGAAAGTCCGGACTAGCGTTAAACGCATTTGCGATAAATGCAAGCTGATTAAGCGGCATGGCGTCGTTCGTGTCATCTGTGAAGATCCACGCCACAAACAACGACAAGGCTAAGAGCGAGATCCCCATGCCACGTATTCAAGGCGTCGATATTCCGTCCAACAAGCCGACCCACATTTCCTTGCGGTATCTCAAGGGAATCGGGCCGACCACGTCGTTGGAATTGTGCGAAAAGGTGGGCGTAGACCCACAACGTCGCGCGTCCGAACTCAGTGACGATGAAGTAGCGAAGTTGGCAGTCATCATCGACCGGGACTACCTCGTCGAAGGTGCGTTGCGTCGGTTCGACGGCGGCAACATTCAGCGATTGAAAGAAATCAAATCCTATCGCGGCGAACGACACCGGAAGAACCTGCCCGTTCGCGGCCAACGATCGAAGACAAATGCCCGCAGCCGCAAAGGCGTTCGCAAGACCGTCGCCGGTAAGAAGGGCGTTAAGGACAAATAGTGGGTAGTGGTTAGTGACAAGTGGTCAGTAAGCAGAAGACAGTGCAGAGTAGATGGTGGTTGGTTTGCTCAGAGATTACCCACCCAAACTCATTCTCACGACTCAGTTGCTGCCTGATTGCCAATCACTACTGCTAACACTCTTAACTATCCACTATCCACTGACCACTGACCACTACTAAAATGGCCAAGAGTAAGAAGAAAAAAGCGCGTCGCAACGTCAGCCGGGGCATCGCCCACGTGCAATCGACGTTCAACAACACGATCGTGACCATTACGGACACGAACGGCGACACGCTGTGTGCGGTTTCTGGTGGTGCTGTTGGCTTCAAGGGAAGTCGCAAGAGCACCCCGTTTGCCGCCCAACGGGCTGCGGAAGAAGCCGCCTCGAAAGCGTCCAAGTTCGGCGTGAAGGAAATTGAAGTTCGTGTGAAAGGCCCAGGTGCTGGCCGAGAATCGGCGATCACCGCCTTGCAAGCGGCCGGGTTGAACGTGAAAGCAATTGAAGATGTCACCCCGCTTCCTCACAACGGTTGTCGCCCGCCCAAAAAGCGGCGCGTCTAATTGGGTTGGTTTGTAGTGGTCAGTGGCCGGTGGTCCTTGGTCAACGCCGAACGCGGTGTTGACTCCGGCCCACCGGCGTCGTTCTGGGGTTGTGCTTGCCACAACCGTCCCTGTCACGACTCTGGGGTTCGCCAAGGAATCCGGACGACGAACACTGATTTCACTCGGTTTATTTGACCCCTGCTCAATTGGCCGCTGGCCAAAACACCACACCATGGCACGTTTTCTCGACTCGGTTTGCAAGCGGTGCCGCCGCGAGCAGATGAAATTGTTCCTCAAAGGTTCCCGGTGCTTCAGCCCGAAGTGTCCGATCGACCGCGAAGCCCCGCCGCCCGGTATGCACGGCACCCGCCGGAGCAAGCAGTCCGAGTACGGCCTGCGGTTGCGCGAAAAACAACGTCTCAAGTGGTTTTACGGCGTGATGGAAGCGCAGTTCCGTCGGTACTTTGAACTCGCCACGCGGTCGCCGTCCAACACCGGCGAAACGCTACTGGCCATTCTCGAACGCCGCCTCGATAACGTGATTCACCGCCTCGGCTTCGCACCGTCCCGTAATGGTGCCCGCCAACTCGTCGTTCACGGCCACATCGAAGTGAACGGCCGCAAGTGCGACATCCCAAGTATGCTCCTGAAGCCCGGCGACAAGGTCAAAGTCAAGACCCGCACCCGCAGCCAAACGCTTGCCAAGACGAGCCTGCAACAAACACCGCCCCAAGTACCGGACTTCCTCTCGATTACGAACAACGAGGAACCGGAAGGCCAGATGACCCGGATGCCGACACGCCAAGATGTCGATCCCCGCATCGCGGAAATCCGCGAGCAACTCATCATCGAAATTGCGACGCGATAACGCAGTCGGTAATAGGAAAGAGTATCTCACGCAGAGCCGCAGAGAAAATCATTAAGAGTTCTGTTTTGATTTCTCTGCGGCTCTGCGTCTCTGCGTGAGATGTTTGATCTCGTTCCTCCGAATTTTTGTTTTTGAAGCTGGCCTCTGGCTGTCTTGCTGTGTGACCAAATTCCCGTTGCAATCGCGGTAACGGACTGGTTGCGGAAAGCTGACGGCGATGCCCTTTTTTCGGAGTCGATCATGCGTATTCGCTGGCGCGGGCTGGAATTGCCCAACCGAGTTACCTCGGAACGCCCCTCATTGACGGACGTTTACGGCAAGTTCACCGCCGAACCGTTTGAACGCGGGTTCGGGATGACGGTCGGCAACAGTATCCGCCGAATTCTGCTGTCCAGCCTCGAAGGGAGTGCGGTCACCCGCATCACGATTCAAGGCGTGCAGCACGAAATCAGCACCATTCCCGGCGTCGTCGAAGACGTGACGGACATCGTGTTGAACATCAAAAGCCTCGTCGTCAAGAACATGTCGGACCAGCCGAAGACCATCCGCATCGACAAGCACGGCGCGGGCGAAGTGCGGGCGGCGGACATTCAGCACGACGAATCCGTTCAGATCGTGGACCCCGATCACCACATCTGCACGATGACCGCCGACGTGCCGTTCGTGATGGAAATGACCGTCGAAAACGGCCGCGGGTACCGGACCGCCGACGAGAACTTAAAAGAACGCGAAATCGGCACGATCCCCGTCGATTCGAGCTTCTCGCCGGTCGTCCGCGTGAAGTACGACATCGAAGAAACGCGGGTCGGCCAGAAGACCAACTACGACAAACTCGTCATGGAAATCTGGACCAACGGCACGGTCTCGCCGCAAATGGCGCTTGTCGAAGCCGCCAAGATTTTGCGGAAGCACCTCAACCCGTTTATCCAGTACAGCGAACCCGGCCCTGAAGTTTCGCTGGATGACGGTGCGATTGAGATCGGCACCACAGTCAATGTGACCGTCGATACCGAACTCGAACGCAAGCTCAACATGAGCCTCGCCGAGTTGGAACTGTCGGTCCGGGCGACGAACTGCCTGGAATCCGAAGGCATCACCACAGTGCGTGACCTCGTGATTCGCTCCGATGACGAACTCCTCGAAGTTCGCAACTTCGGCGAAACCACGCTGAAGGAAGTCAAAGGCAAACTGCAAGAACGCGGCCTACACCTCGGCATGAAAATGCCGCGACGGTGAGTGAGTAGTGGATAGTGAGTAGTGGTTAGTGGATAGCAAAACCGAAGACCGATTCTTTTTGTGAGTCATGATAAGTGTTAAAAGTGGAGAGTGGTTAGTGGATATTGGGTAGCAAAACCGAAGACCGCTTCTCTTGCTAACCACTATCCACTGACCACTCTCCACTACTGTACTTTCCGCTTCGTGCGGGAAACGCTTCCTTCCTTGGCACGGGGGAGCGAGGATTCTTCGCCAACTTTGAGGTTTGTCATGCGCCATCGTTGCGTCGGTCGGAAACTCAGTCGGAACGCGAGCCATCGCCTCGCCCTCTTCCGGAACTTGAGCCGATCGCTCATTACCCACGAAAGTATCACCACCACAGTTCCGAAAGCAAAAGAACTGCGGCGGTTCATTGAGAAAATTATTACGCTCGCCAAGAAAGCCGCCGTCGTCGATGACGGCACGGTTGCGGGCAAGACCCAATCGCTACACTACCGCCGTCAGGCGATCATGTGGCTCGGGCCAACGC
Organism: Fimbriiglobus sp.; assembly: GCA_043785105.1. Taxonomy (GTDB): domain Bacteria; phylum Planctomycetota; class Planctomycetia; order Gemmatales; family Gemmataceae; genus Fimbriiglobus. The sequence continues at coordinate 47,545 of JAYVXO010000006.1, read as the reverse complement.
ACGGTACCGGCGTGTACGACAAGGAAAACGAACAAGTTGCGGTCAACGAAACCGTGTTGAAGAAGCTCTTCAACGAATTGGGGCCACGCTTCAAGCTGCGTCCCGGCGGTTACACCCGCATCCTGAAGCTCAACAAACGTCGCCTCGGCGACGGCGGCGAAACCGCCATCATCGAGTTCCTCAAGGAAGGCGAAGCCAAGGTCCAAGCCCCCTCGAAGCGCGCCACCGCCCCAGCACCCTCGCTGGCACCCAGCGTGCAAAGCTAGGTTTGGGTAATCCAAAAAAGCCCCCACAACAATTGTTGTGGGGGCTTTTTTCGTTGATGCAGTTCTCAACACCGGCTATGCGGATAAACGGATTCCTCAGCGCCCACTCCATCTCGATGTCGGACATTTTTCGTTTCATCCCCAGAGATTCTAGAGCATTTTCAATATCACTCTGGCGATTCTTGTTAGCCCGACGCGCCAGCGAGGGGTCTGATCGGGACGGTCCTGCCCCGGTCCGTCATGCCGAACAAACGCGGTACGGCGTGGAGTTCGTTTCGGCAGACCCCTCGCTGGCGCGTCGGGCTAACCGGGACGTAACAAGGAAACTGAAAGTGCTCTAACGACACCCAACGATACGGGGTTGACGGGCACGTCATCGGTGTTTAACATAACCATGTGGCTATACAACTTGTAGGTTATGCAATGAAGCCGTCTGATCGTCTCGATGCCACGTTTGCCGCGCTCGCCGATCCAACCCGACGGGCGATTCTGGCTCGCCTCGCTTTTGGGGAAGCGTCGGTGACCGACTTGGCTAAGCCGTTCAAGATGAGTCAACCCGCGATTTCCAAGCACCTCAAGGTGTTGGAGCGGGCGGGCCTCATCTCACACGGTCGGGACAAGCAACGGCGCCCGCGCCGGATCGAAGGTCAGCCGCTGGCCGAAGCCAACAAATGGCTGGAGGAATACCGCCGAATCTGGGAAGGTAATTTCCAGCGGCTCGATGAACTACTCGACGAATTGAAAACGGAAGCGAAGAAACGAGAGACCAACAAATCGTAGAGGATGTTGCGATGAAGAACACGTTGACCGTCTCGACACCGAGCGACCTGGAAGTCGTGATGACACGCCAATTCAACGCTGCACGCGACCTGGTTTGGCTAGCGATGACCACGCCAAAATTGCTCATGCGTTGGTTGTTCGGCCCACCCGGTTGGACGATGACTGTGTGCGAGGACGACCTGAAAGTGGGCGGTAAATTCCGGTGGGAATGGAGCGGCCCCGACGGAACCGGGATGGCGATGCACGGCATCTACCGCGAGGTCGTGCCGCCCGAACGGATGTCCCGCACGGAGTCGTTCGAGTTCGGCTGTGCCCCCCAATCGGGTGAACAATTAGCGACAATCGTCTTGACCGAACGGGCTAACAAAACCTCGCTCAAGCTCACGGTGTTGTACCCGTCGAAGGAAGCCCGCGACGGCGCGATCGCCTCCGGCATGGCACACGGTGTCGGCGCCGGGTACGACCGACTGGACGAGATGCTGGCGTAGATAACGTGACCTAGGACAACTCGGATTCAATTAATCAGGAGCCATCATGATTGGGATACGCAAGCCGGGCGAGTTCTGCTGGATTAACATGCTCACGCCGCAACCGGAGCAGGCCCGCGACTTCTTCGGGAAACTATTGGGGTGGACCTACTTCGAGATGCCGGGGATGGGCCACGGTGTCCAGGTCGGCGGTCGCAACATCGGCGGGCTGTTCGACCTGAACGGTGCGAACACGCCCAAGGGCATTCCCCCTTGCATCGGTCTCATGGTGAAGGTCGAGAGTGCCGATGCAACCTCCGAGAAAGTGGTCGCGCTAGGTGGCAGGGTGAAGCCCGCGTTCGACATCTCGGACGCCGGCCGTATGGCCGTCTGCTTCGATCCGAACGGTGCCAACTTTGACGTGTGGCAACCGAAAAACATGCACGGCACCGACGTGGATAGCACCCTGCACGGCGCCCCCTGTTGGTTCGAGACGCTGACCACCGACGTAGGCCGCGCGACAAAGTTCTACTCCAAACTGTTCGGCTGGACCCCGGTAGCCAAGCCGATGCCGGAGTGGACCTACACCGAGTTCAAACTCGGCACCACCCCCGTCGCGGGCATGATGCCGATCTTGCCGGGAATGGGCGAGATGCCCCCACACTGGGCCGTCTACTTCGCCGTGACCGACCCCGACGAGACGGCGAAGCTGGCGGTCGAACTCGGCGGCAAGCTCTGTATGCCAATGCGCGAGATCACTGGCGTCGGTCGCTTCTGCGGTATCATCTCGCCACAAGGCGTCTCGTTCTACGTCATCAAATACACGCGGTGAACGATGACGGACTCGCCGTCGTGAAGTTCACCGACGCTGGGGATGTTGAGGCGAAGCGTGCGGCGCTGGAAGCGATCGTGCGAGAACGGGCGTGGGGCTGGTGTAAAGTATTCAACATGAAGCAGTCTGAACGGATCGCTTTTTGCTGGAATCATTGATGCTTGCAGAACATGCAATACTGATGAGTCGCTACCTGTCAAGTGGTTTCGCCTGTTGCACAAACTCTCTGCGATTACGTAGAATAGCGGCATGTTAACTCGCATTTATGTGGACAATTTTCGATGTCTGGTGAATTTTGAGTGCCACCTTGGGCCTCAACAGTTAGTTCTTGGTCCGAACGGGGCCGGAAAGTCCACACTTTTTGACGTACTCGGTTTGCTCCGAGACTTCTGCATCTTTGGTGAACCGCCCGACCGATTAATACCCGCACCACGGTTCGGCGGCCCCTCTCGGACGCGATGGCAAAATGTCCCCATGCAGGCGTTCGAGTTAGATGTCACCGGAAATGGAGGGAGTTACAAATTTCGCCTCGAAATCGACTCCTGGGGCAACCCGGAACGACCGCGTGTGCTTCTTGAAGCAGTGAAATTCAATAACGTGCCAATTTTCTGTTTCGATGGCGGTTTCGTATATTTATTTGATGATCGTCTCGATAGCCAAGAGAAGGTTCGGTATCCCTTCGATGAGCATCGTTCGGCACTAGCAACAATCACCGAACGAAACGACAACACGAGACTGTTGTGGTTCAAGCGGTGGCTGGGCGGGTTGCTATATGTGCAACCCAACCCGTGGCTCATGCACGGGATTGCCGCGCAGGAAACATCGCGGCCGGATCAACACCTGTCAAATTTTGCCGATTGGTATCGCCACCTCCGTCAGGAGACCGACGACCATGAATTCATTCGTGACCTCCGCGACGTGATCGAGGGATTCGTTTCGCTACGGCTGGAAGTCGCGGGTGAAGGACGACGGGAGATTAAGGTCCGCATGACCGGGTCAGATCACGGTCCAGGGAACGGCAAAAAACAGGAGTCCGAATTCCTACTGAGCGAACTTTCGGAAGGGCAACGGGTACTGATCGGGCTTTACACGGTCCTTCATTTCGCGTTGAAGCCGGGGGCGACGATTTGCTTCGATGAACCGGACAACTTCATTGCACTTCGGGAAATCCAGCCGTGGCTGTCCAAGGTCATTGATCGCACGGAGGATGACGAATCGAACTCGCAAGTTTTGATCGCTTCTCACCACCCCGAGCTGCTGAACCGCATGGCCTTCAAGGAAGGTTTGCTTTTTGATCGCCCCGGCGGTCGGCACACGCGAGTTCGGCGGTTCGACGACCCGTCAAATACGGGGCTAACGGCAGCCGAATTAGTTGCGCGGGGGTGGGAACGTGAGTGACCGTGTCTCGCAAACAATACTACTTTGTGAGGACGACCTCCAGGAACAACTCGTTCGCAATTACCTCAAGCAGTGTGGACTCAATACCAATCCGCCGTATTTGCTCCCTCGTAACGCGAGCCGCGAAGTCCACGGTGGAAACGTCACCTGGGTCATTCACGAGTTCGCAAAAGAAATGCATGCGTGTCGCCAACGCCATGCTGCCAAGGCCAATACCTTGTTGATCGTTGTCGTCGATGCCGATCTCTTGACATTGGCCGAACGTCGTTCCCAATTAATTGCGGACCCACCACTTACCGGCAGTGACCCGTTGGTTGTGTTAATTCCACGACGCCACATCGAAACATGGATCCGGTCTGCTCTGGGAGAATCTGTCAACGAGACCGACAGTTACAAACACCCTGAGCCGAAAAGGGCAGATGTTCGCGCAGCCGCCAAGGAGATTTATGGTTGGGCACGCAACAACCCGAGTCCACCAACGACGTGTGCCCCGTCGTTGGTGTCAGCCCTCACCGAATGGCAAAAGATCGGCTAACCGAGTAGCGGTGCGATCATGAGTTGACCAAGTCCAACCCGCCGTTTATCTCCATCACACCCATTCGCTTTTACGCCCACGTCACCTTCACGCGGAAGGCTTCGCTGGCGGAGAATTCTAGGGGGATGGTGGTTTCGATGAGGGTGATGTCTTGGGCTTCGTGGCCTTCTCCGTTGACGACGGTGGCGCGGGCAGGGGGGATGGCGAGGCGGAAATCGGTGGTGCCGCCGAAGGTGGCGGTTTCTAGGAATCTCGCGGTGATGGCACGGCCCTCGGGGGTAGGGCGTAGGGAGGTCAGTAGCACGCTTGGCATGTCCAGGTGGGCGAGCCAACTGCTGGTCATGCCGTTGGGGGGGCCGCGATCGGTGCGGACGATCGGGGACGGGGCCACCCAGCCGGTGGCGGTTTGCATCGGGTAGTCGCGGTCCATTGCCAGCAGGAACTCGAAGCGGGTGGCGTGTTCGCCTTCGGGGATTAGGACCACGTCGGCCATGCGGGTGCCGTGGCGCTGAATGAACGGCAGCCCGCCGGTGAAGATAAATGTTCGCTCCGCAGCGAGGCGGATTTCCAGATAGTCCGGGGAGACGGGCCGCGTGTAAGTCGTTTTCGCGTTCAGGCCGTTCACGCCCCGGAACAGCGCAGCACGTTCGTCACGCCAGCCGAATCTGGCGCCGTAATAAGCGTGCCACGGGTAGCCGGTGGGTTGGTGTTGCGGCACGATGTCGAGTTGCACTTCGAGCGCCGGGCGACCAACCCAGGCACGAATGCGGTGGCGAAAGGTGGCTAACACGGAGTCGTGTTCGTTGAGAATATCGCCTTCGACAAGCACTTCCCCGAGTGCCGTTCCCGCGCTGGTCACGTTAATGGTTCGCACCCGCGTCTTGCTGCCGGGGTTGAAAACCAGTTGCATCCCGAGGCGGTTCAGGCGGGTGCGGGTGTCGCGGAATGCCCGCAGGCCGCCGTTGTTCGGGTCGAGTTCCGCTTCAAAAAACTCGTTGCGAACGAGCGTCCCTTCGGCAGTCTTGAGACGCGGTTTCGGGGCGGGTGGGTTGCCGGTCGGTCGTGGTATCCAGGCGAACCCCAGCGCCGGAACTTCGACGACCAGCTTCGCCGCGTTGCCGTCAAACTGCGCCGCTTTCACCGGATCGACGACCGGAATCGCCCCGCCGAAGTTGTCGAGTTCCAATGCCACACGGCGAGTAAACGCACACGGGTTGAACACCAACATTCCCGGCGTGTTCGGCGCGGCGTTGGACTGAAGCCGGTCCGCAAGTTTCTGGGCGAAGGTCGCTTCGAGACCGACGAGTTGATCGAAATCAACGGGGTCGTTGGCACCTCGGGTTTCGATCCCATCTTCAAGACTACTGAGCTTCATGACCTCGACGTGATCGTCGGGCGTCGGCGGCGTGAGGCTGCGATGCAGGGCTGCCAGGGCGAACGCGGAATCGAGCCGTCGGCGTAACCGCAGGTGCTTCGCAAAGCCGCTGACGGCATCGGGTCGGTGGAGCGTGGTCACCCGTTCGTCGAGCGCGTCGTTGAAGAAATCGTCGGCGGTGGCGGTGCCGAGGTACTCGCCGTAGGGGTGGTCGCTGAGAAATTGCGTGGCTGTGGTGAACTCCCCGACGGCGGACGAAAGCTCCGTCAGTGTGACGAGTTCGTCGTAGCCAACCGCAGCCAGCGTGCCCTTGTGGGCGAACGGAATGATCGGGGACGAATCCTGCGTCATCGCTTGCTGCAACGTGTAGACCAGGTTGAAGAACGTGAGCGGATCGGACGCCGGTTGCGGTTCCCGACCGATGGCGTCGATCGACTTGCCGTCCGGGCTGGGCCAGTTGATGATCGCGGAATTACGCGACGGGGTCAGGGCACCATCAAGGCTCACGAGTAAGGCTTTGCGGTAGCCACAATGCGTCATCCACGCCGGGAGTTGCGTGTGGTAAGCGGACCGTTTGCGGGCGTACAGTTCGGTTTCCACGCCGAATAGGTGCCGGACCGTGGCGCGGCCTTTGGTCAGGTTCCACCACTGGCTTTCGGGCGGCAGCAGCGCATCCTCGCGCTCGGCATAACTGCCACACGCCAGGTCAATCGACGACGGCAGATTTGGTTGAAACTTCGCCTTCAATTCCGCGAATCGGTCCGGGTGCTCCGCCGCTTGGCGTTCGAGCAGTTCCCCGGACGCCAGCACAATCACGGGCAGGCCACGGCTCAGCGTTCGCGGCCACGGGCTGTCGAGTTTCTCGCCGTCCAGAATCGCCCAATCGAGCAGCGCAAACGGGTTGGTGTTCAGCGTCTCGCGGGCGGAGCGGAGTTTATCGGCGGCATCGCGGAGGTGTTTCAGGATGTCGGCGGAGGTGTCCGGGTTGTGCGCCGATTGCACGGCGTTTTGCACGTCCGCCCAGAAGCCTTCCGCGTCCAACAGGTGTTCGTGGTCGCTGGCATCGAACAGGGATTCGACCAACAGGTAACCGTAGCCAATGGCGGCAAACTGCTGAACGATCTCGGGTGTAAGTTCCAACAACGGCGATGTTTGCCCGACGTTGGTGAAGGCCGTGCGCAAGTTTGCTAGCGTCGTGGCCCGGTCCGGCGTGGCGGTGAACGCAATCGCCTTGGCCTCCGTCACTCGTTCGGCCCAGTTCTCGGGTTGGTAAAGGTGTGGCCCTTCCGGGACGGCGTAGAAGAACCCTTCGTTCGGTTGGTCGTGGTCATACGATGACGAAGCCACCGGCGGGCGATGAAGGTTCGCCAGCACCGCCGGGTGCCACAGGGCGAAGTACCCGCACAGCCACGCACCGGCTTCGTCCGGGTTCAGCGTGACCGGGTACGATGTCGGTGGTCGGTACGGGGAAAGCAGATGGGCTTCGGGGTTGCTCATAGTCCGTCAGTCGTCAGGTAAGGTCTGTTCCGTTATAGTATTCACAAGATTTAGAACTGCCCGTTCACTCTGCTTGGAGGCTGCAAAATTGGCACAGAAAAATCGATTCGCCAAGCGGGAGAAGCCGCCCGCCCCGGCTTCGCCACCCGCACCCACACCGCCGCCCGAAGACCCGATTGATCTAGCGATCCGTACCCGCACCAAAGCGGGCTTGCCGCCGGAGCAACATGCGGAATTTCAGGCGGTTCTTCAAGCCTTCGTCAGTTATGAAGCTGGTAACGACGAAGCGGCCCGTGTGGCATTGCAAACGATTGGCTTAAAATCGCCGTTCCAAGACTGGAAACTGCTGATTCGCGGGCTGATGGCGTATGCAACGGGGGACGATGCCCGTGCCATCGAGAACTGGCAGCGCCTCACCGCCGGACGACTACCGGCCCGTCTCGCGGCGCCGTTGCGCGATTCGATCGACGCCGGTTTCCACGCCGGCCAACCGCCCCAAACGGCATCGCGGATGAAGGAGGAATTTCAAACGCTGCTCAACGACACCTATTTGAACGGCTTGCGGGATTTACGTCGGGATCTGGGACGCGGGCGCCCGTTGACCAACACAATCAAGACGCTCGAACGAATCCTGCCGATTGTTCGGCAACGCGACGCCCGCTTGGTGCCGAAGCTGGCGAACATCCTGTACCGCGCAATCCTCGGTCACGGCGACCCCACAGACTTGCCCAAGTATTTGCGACTGTTCGGCAAGCCGACCGACGACCCGGATTTTTACCGCATCAACGCGCTGGCGTTCGATAAAGCCCAAGACCACCACGAAGCGATTCGATTCTGGAACCTGTACGTCAACTGGTTGAGCAAGCACCCGGAATCCTGGCCGCCCGACATCGCCCAGCGCGCCAGGGCGATAATTTTGTTCCGGGTCGGCTCCCTGGCAGCGGATGCCGTCGAACTTGACGACGGTCAGGCGGACGATTTGCAAGCCGCGTTCCAACGCCTCATGGGCGGCGGGCGGCCCCAATTTACTGTTCAACGAGCGCCGCAACCAAAACCACCGGACCCGATTCCACTTTGGCAACGGGCCATCGCACTCGCCCCGGATTGGGAAGCACCCGCCAAGGAACTGTTCGACTACCTTCAGGAACACGAGAAGTTCGCCGAAGCCGAAGCCGTGGCCAGGAAGTTGATCGAGCACAACCCCACCGCCATCACGATGATGACATCGCTGGCGACGTTGTTGTTGCGGAATGGCAACGCCGAGGGCGGGTTGGAATACTACCGCAAAGCGCTCGCCAACAACCCCCTGGATAAATCGCTGCGAACGTTTGCCGGGTGTGGCTATCTGGCCGCCGCACGCAAGCAGTTCATTGCCGGTGACGTGGCCAAGGGGGAAGCCCGACTTGGCGAAAGTGAAGAGCTTTGCCGGGAAGGCTTGGAGGCTGGCTACTGGTCGTTACGAACCCTGCTGGCGCTCAAAGCGGGGAACAAGGAACTAGCTGACCAGCTTCGCATCCGGGTTGAGGCACTACCGCACGCTCGGTTGGCTGCCGCACTTTTTATGGCCGTGGACGTAGGGCTGGCAAAGTTCAAACCGGCCCAACGCAAGCCGTATGAACTCGCCCTCATCACTGCGCTCGGTGTTCCGGCCACGCCCCGAGAAGTGATGACGGCGGGGGCGGGGTTGATTAGCTACACCCTGGAAGGAATCGAGTACCGCGGCCAAAAAACCCATGTGAAAAAGATCGAAGATCTCATCCTCCGAACTCACGAGACCGATAGCCCGGAGATCGACTTCGAGAACCTGGGGGCGTACTGCTTGCTGCAGGCGAAGTGGAAACTTCTTGAGAAGTACGCGGCGAACCTCGCGGTGAAATTCCCACAAAATCCCGTGTTCGTGCTGTACCAAATCGAGGCCGCGTTCGGAAAAGCGAAGGACCGTCCGCCACCGTTCCGGGAGACAAACCGCCTCATGAAGCGTGCGACAAATCTTGCACAGCACAGCACCGAACCCCGACATAAGGAAGTCCTTGAGCGCGTCACCGAACTCAGCGACCAGGGATTTGGGCCAGAAGACTTTTCAGACTACTTTTAACCCGGCCAGCCACGGCAAGAGGGCTTTCGAGTCATGCCACGCCATGCCTTGTTGTTCCTGGATCGGGATGGCACCCTGATGCACGATGTCGGGTACCCCAAAGACCCCGCCGATGTGCGACTCATCGCCGGCGCCGCCGACGCGGTGCGGGAGTTAGTCGCGCTCGGCTTCGTGCCGGCGGTTGTCAGCAATCAATCGGGACTGGCGCGGGGGTTGATTACGCCCGAGGAAGCCCAGGCCGTCCACGCCCGGTTCGTCGAACTTTTTGAAGCCGCGTCCGGCGTGCGCTTACACTGTTGGTACTGCCCCCACGGCCCCGACGACGGGTGCGACTGTCGCAAACCGAAGCCTGGCCTGTTGCGAACCGCCGCCGCCGAACTGGGGATGGTTGGCAAGCCCGGCGTCATGATCGGCGATAAGTCTAGCGATGTCGAAGCCGCGCAAGCCGCTGGCTACGTCGGGGGCAAGTTCGATGGCGATTGGGTGAAGTTCGTGGTTGTGTTGCGCCAATGGTTCCGCAAAAATGTCTCGCAAACTGGCTCCCGCTCCGCTTGCGGGGAGGGACGGGGTGGGGTGGAAACTTCAACCCCCCTTAATCCTCCCGCAGACGAGGGGAGACAAGAATCATGACCAACGCTGAGATTCTGGCCCAGTTCCGTGGTTGTCCAGTGCTAGTCGTTGGCGACTTGATGCTCGACGAGTTCATCTGGGGCACCGTGAACCGCATATCCCCCGAAGCCCCGGTTCCGGTCGTCGAAGTGAGCCGTCGGAGTTTCGTCCCCGGTGGAGCCGCGAACACCGCCGCGAACATCAGTAGTCTCGGCGGCAAACCAATACTGGCGGGCGTGGTTGGCGAGGATGGCAACGGGATCCAAGTCTGCGATTTGCTCCAAAAGAGTGGCGTCGAAACTGGACCCGTGGTCCGGGATTCGTCCCGGCCCACCACCACGAAAACCCGCGTGATCGCCCACAGCCAACAGATCGTCCGCATCGACCACGAAGTCCCCGGTGCGATGCCCGCAAGTGTCGAAGCCGCGTTGCTGGCCCGCATTCAGGGCGTGCTTCCCACCGTGCGTGGCTGTGTCGTTTCCGACTACGGCAAAGGGGTGATTACGCCGAGTTTCGTCATGCAACTCATCGCGTTGGCACGGATGGCGAAGGTGCCGATCATCATCGACCCGAAGGGAACCGACTACCAAAAATATCGCGGCGCGACCCTAGTGAAGCCGAACCAACTGGAAGCGGGAAAGGTGCTCAACCGCGACTTGAGCACGAGTGAAGATGTGGACCAGGCAGGAGCCGACCTCGTAGCCCAACTCGGCCCAAACACGGCGATCCTCATCACCCGTGGCCCGCACGGCATGAGCCTCTTTGAGCCGAACTGCCTAGTGATTCACATCCCCGCCCAAGCGCGCGAAGTCTACGATGTCACGGGCGCTGGCGACACGGTTGCCGGGACGATGGCCCTCACGCTCGCCGTTGGTGGCACCCTGGAAACCGCTAGTCGTCTCGCCACGCTCGCCGCCGCCATCGTCGTCGCCAAAGTCGGCACCGCCACCTGCACCCATGACGAACTGCAAGCCGCCCACGCCAAGATGGGCGGGTAATCGGTAACTGAAAACGATGTCAGTGCCATAGATTCGGTCCGCTACTCGGTGGTACGCAGCCGACGGAGACGGACGTGACGTGGTAGAAGAGAACGGGTAGGAACAAGTCGATGACCTCGTCGGCGATCAACAGACCGCCAAGAACCGGGACCACCATCGGCTGGAGAATCTCCGCACCTGGACCAGTCGCAAGCAAGAGCGGCGCAAGTCCGAACAGGGTGGTTGCTTCGGTCAAGAGCTTCGGTCGCAACCGATGAGCGGCGCCGTCCAACACCACCCGTCGGAGATCATCTGGCGAGAGACTTGTCAATCCGCCCGCATCGGTGATGGCTTGTCGTAAGTAGACGAGCATGATGACTCCGGTGGAGGTGGCCATGCCGAAGCAGGCGATGAACCCGACCCAGGCGGCTACCGAAAGTGGGTAGCCGAGTAGCCATTGCAGGATCACCCCACCGGCGAGCGCCCCTGGCATAGCCAGTAGCATCAGCCCCGCATCGGCTAGGTCGCGGTAGGTCCACCACAAGATCAGAAAGATCAACAGCACCACCACCGGGCTGGCGACCCTGAGTGTTCGCCAAGCATGGGCGGCGTGCTCAAACTGCCCGGTCCACTCGCAAAATACGCCGTCCGGAAGTTTAACCTGCGTGGCAATGGCTTGTCGAGCGGCGGCAACGAATTCTTCGGCGTCTCGGCCCCGCACATTCAACCGGACGTAGTTACGCAGTAGCCCGTTCTCCGCCTTGATGGTCGCCGGTCCCTCGGTGATGCGAACATCCGCGATAGCGGGACGTGGGACACCCCGTTCCGGGTTCGCACGAGAACAGGGAGGTCACGCACGGCCTCCTCGTCCTCGCGGTACGCCCTGGCGTAACGAACCCGAACCGGATGTCGCTCCCGGCCTTCAACAGTTGTGGTGACCACACGCCCCCCGACCGCGATCTCAACAAGGTCCGTTATCGCTCCAGCTTCGGCACCGTAATGGGACGCCTTCTCTCGGTCGGGGAAAACCTCCAGGTGCCCCTTGCCACGAACCGGGTCGGCGATCACGTCGGCTGCCCCTGGGAGAGTTTTCAGCACGACGGCAACCTCCTCGGAGGCCTGAACCACGTCCTCCAGACGGCGGCCCAGGACGCGAACGCCGACCGTTGTGTTCACTCCGGTGGCGAGCATGTCCACGCGATTCTGAATCGGCATCGTCCACACGTTGGTCCACCCTGGCATTTGCATCGCGCGATCAAGTTCACCACCAAACCCTGCCAATTCCACGCGGTCACGGGGCCACAGCAAGAGCCTTCGGGCGAACGATTTCGTCAACTCAGTTTGAACAGCTACGAGGTCCGGAACAGGTTCGAGGAACGGCAGCGGCGCCCGGTCGCCGTGATGGTGCGCCGCCGGATCGTGGTCGTGATTCTCCGAACCTGGGTTGGCGTGTCGCATACGATACCAGTCTTGCATCGCATTCGTCACCCGAGGATCGGTAACTGTCGTGGTACTTAACAACGCCTCTAGCACAAGCCGCGTGTAGAGGACAGCAGCGCGGTCAAGCAGGTCCGCATTCAATCTCGTAGTGTGGGCTTTCCAGAGTTCCCGATAACGATCTCGCACTGCGTCGGTGAGCATCTCGGTTAGGGTCAGGGTGTCGTTGCCAACAAGTTCTCGGGTGAATTGGACACCACGGGTCAACAGGCTACCAACATCTCGACTGAGGTCGGCATCGGGTGAGATCGCCACGAGGTCGGCGAGTTTCCGCAGGACATCACGTGACAACGCGGCGACCGCTTCGGGGGTCGGCTCCATCGCCAAGTGTGCCGTGTGGCTAGCAAGAAGTGTGTCGGCGAGTGGAGCTAGTTTTTTTCGGCGTCGGCTCGTGATAGTGCACCACTACTATCAAGCATTTCCAGTAATCTCTCGACTGTGAAGCGGGCGAGACGCGGGCCGAGGTCGCGTTCAAACTCCTTGTTCCGCTGGTGGGCGACTTCCCGCATCTGGGCATCGAACAATGCTACGGCTTCCATCGCGGTAGTATTTACGATGTCAGTCCGGGAGGTTCCGGATCGCAATTGAATTAGGTTGCGGGCCAGGAGGGCATCGAGAACCTTTGCCGCTTGCTGTTCGGCGTCTCCGGGATGGAGGCAACGACGCGGCCAAAATTCGCGTGGCCGGAACCCGATCATCGTCTCGATCATGTCCAGTGGGGCCGGGTCGGAAGCCGTCTCCGCGCGGCCTGCTTTCCCGACGACCATCTCGACCTCCGGAAATCGGCAGTAGGTCATGTCTCGTGCCCGCAGGTCGTCTCCTGCCTGGGTCGAGGACATTCGCGGCACGGTGATCGGCATGTCCATGACCATGCCTTCATCGAGCGGCGTGAGGAACTCGTGCTTGAAGGGCGTCATCACTTGCTGGGCCACCAACCCCACGAGAAGCAAGCTCACCCCAGCGAAGAGCCATGTCGGGAGGCGAGACGAGAACGAGACGCAGCCGAGGATCGAGAGAGCCACAACCACACGGAGAATCCAGTCATTTCCAAACGGAGCGACCCCAAAGATTAACGTCACCCCGAAGACCCAGACGATCGCAAGCGGTCGGTCGAGTAGGTACGCCAGCACCGGCCGGTACACGCGGGTTAGCCCACGGACCAGACCGATTTCGTCCTCGGACCGGAGCCGACCTTTCACGAACACGGTACACAACGCCGGCACCAACGTGATCGAGAGTAAACCAGCCGCCAACAGGGCGAACGACTTGGTGTACGCCAACGGGTGGAACATTTTTCCCTCCAGCCCGCCGAGCGCGAACATCGGCAGAAAGGAGACGAGCATGATCGCCATTGCAAAAACGATTGGCCGTCCGACCTGCTTGCACGCGGCCAGCACGTCGTCGCGCGTATCGCCATGAACACGAGCGTCACCGTGGCGGCGGTTCAAGCGGTGCATCACGTTTTCCGATGTGGCAATCGACGACTCGACGAGAACTCCGATCGAAATTGCGAGACCGGCCAGGGACATGAGGTTCGACTCGACCGTGACCAACCCTAATCGACGACAGAGGTCCATTAGCCCGAACGCAAGCAGCACGGCCAGGGGTAGCGTAACGGCCACGACCAGCGCCGTGCGGACGTGGCGGAGGACTAGGATAATGCACACCGTCGCGGTGAGGATCGCCTCCGTGAGGGTCCGCGTGACTGTCGTAATGGTAGTCTGGATGAGTGGCGTGCGATCGTACACGAGAACGATCGCACGCAAAGTGGCAAGCCAGGTTGAAGTTCCTGGATCTTGGCGCGGAGACGGCGAGAGACTTCCAAGGCGTTCTCACCGTGGCGCATGAGGACGACACCGCCGGTCGCCTCCGTCCCGTCTTTCTCCAAGATCCCCCGACGAGGCTGGGAACCCAGAGACACGCGGGCGACTTCGGCGAGCGTGTGTGGCGACCCGTCGGCTGCCGTGAGCGCCACGTTCTCCAGGTCGCGGATCACCCGTTGTGGCTCGAAGCTTGCATCAGGTTGCCCTGATCTCGCACCCAACCAACCTACCCCACGAGTCACGTACTCGGCATTCCCTTTGTGAATGACGTTGCCCCCGACCGCGACGTTCGCCCGCGAGACTGCGGTGGCCACGGTGCCAGGAGAAATGCCGTAAACCTTCAGACGTTGCGGATCGAGTTCGACTTGATATTCCAGTGGCAGACCGCCGACACTGGCCACTTCGGCGACCCCAGAGACTGCGGCCAACTGTGGGCCGACGTACCAGTCCTGGATCGCCCGCAACCGACCGGGATCGGTGTTCCCGCCTTCGACGGTGTACCAGAAAATCTGCCCCGTGGCGGCGGCGTCCGGGCCGAGTTTCGGCGTGACTCCTGTGGGAAAGCGAGACGCGGAGCGGGCCAGAACTTCGCCCACTCGCTTCCGCCCAACCTCCCTGGAAACGGAGTCCTCGAAGATCACCGCGATTGACGAAAACCCGATGTCTCTCGACGACCGCACCACCCGAACGCCGTCCAACCCCTTCAGTTCCAATGCCAGTGGGTAGGAGACTTGGTCCTCGATTTCATGCGGGCCGTGGCCGGGCCACGGTGTGAACACCAGCACCTGGTTTTCGGACAAATCCGGGATGGCGTCTACCGGCGTGACAAGGGTGGCCCGAATGCCCCAGACAGTCAGAAGTGCCGCGATGCCAATGACGAGCCAGCGGTGGCGGACGGAAAACGTGATGATTTGGTCGATCATTTCGACAACTTGGCGAGGTACTCGGCGGGCTTCTTGCGCAACGGTTTTTTGCACGACTTGCAGCAGACGAACACGGTTCGCCCGTCCAGGTTCACCCGCACCGGACCTCCCATCGAATCCAGCGGCTCGCCCGTTACGGGGCAAATCTTTTGTCGCTTCACGAGGCTGCCATCGTCTACGGGGGGCGAGGTAGTTAGCGGCGACGAGATAGTGCCTCGGGGACCGGCCCCAAAGTAGCTGGCTGCTAAGCTCGGGTTCAACCGGGTTTCGGCGTCCAGTAACACGGCGCCGGCGGAGGCGACACGCTGACCTGGGTCCAACCCACCGAGAACGGGGTAGTGTCACCACAACGCCGCCCGAGGCGAATCTCCACCGCGTCGTACACCCCAGCCATTGATTCGAGGTACACCACCCGGCGGGTTCCGGTGTCGATGACGGCGCTTTCGGTAACGGCCAGGGTTAACCCCGCTTGTGTTGTCGCCTGCATTAGCATCCCATCGGCTAGCACGTTTGACGGCCCATCCCACGGGTTCACGAAGACTTGGAGGGCGATGCGTTCCCGCAACCGTTCGTGCGCCTGTCGGCGGGCCGTGTCCGTGTGGGCGACGGGGATGAGGTATTTGGCAGTGGCGAAGAGTCCAGGTCGGAGGTCGCCGCGTGGGTTTTCGACGTGGACCCGTACCCGTTTGCCGCCGGTTGCCGAGGGCAGGGATGTGAGTTCGGCGATGCGGCCTAGCGTCCTCTCACCCGGTGTGGCATCGCACCACACGCGGACCTCTTGGTCTGGTTTTAAGAGTGCGGAATCTCTCTCTCGAATACGTCTCCGATGAGAACGAGACGGGCCGTAGTCCCCGCAGTGGCTGGTGGGGCTTCGATCAACCCGGCGATGACGATTTCGTGTTCGAGGCGGTGATACTCGACCGGAGAGGTGCGGATGTCGGCAAGCTGGATTCGGTAGGGTGATAGCTGGACCCGCGCGACGATGCCGTCTGGTAGGGGCGTCATCTCGCTTTTTTGGCGGCGGACTAACGACATGTTGCAGACCGGGCATTTGGTGGACCAATCCGAAACCACACCGGGGCACATCGGGCACCAGTACTCGGTGTCCGCAGAGATGGCCCCGTTTGCTTGGGA
Organism: Fimbriiglobus sp.; assembly: GCA_043785105.1. Taxonomy (GTDB): domain Bacteria; phylum Planctomycetota; class Planctomycetia; order Gemmatales; family Gemmataceae; genus Fimbriiglobus. The sequence continues at coordinate 31,337 of JAYVXO010000006.1, read as the reverse complement.
CGAGGTGGTCAACTTATCCCAGTAGTTGGTCAGAAGCGGCCAACCCGCGATGACGCCGAGTAAGCCGCCGACCAACAATAGGAATCGTGCCCGTGCCAGTAACACTGTCGTGGTTGTGTAAAGTACGCTGGGCATCGGGGCTACTTCTTGCTGGCGGAGGTGGCCGATTTTTTGTCCGCTGTCACCTTTTCTGCCGTCATAGGATGAGACCAGTGGGTCAGCATCTCGTAATCTTCGTAGCGAATGACCCAAATGGGGTCGATGCCGACGACGACGTAGCGTTCCCGAATCTCGGCGGTCGGGTTGCCGAGAGTCAACTTCACGGCGAAGCAGCGGGGCGCGTCGGACGGAACTTCGCCGAGAATGGTATACGCCGTCAACTTGCGGTTCGGCGTCCGGTGACCATCGGACGACATGATTGCCGGCTTCGCGTCGGGTACCAACTGGCCAGTATCCCCGCTCGCCCACATCCGGAGAGAGGCGTCGAGCGATGACCGCGCGACCTCCTCCGATGGCACGAAGTCCTCGTTGCGTTGCGTGCCAGAACAGCAGGTGACCAGGACCGTCAACACGACCATCACTGGGAATGCCAGCCGAGACCACCTCACAACGTTACCCCCCCGAAAGTTTTGCGAAGTCTTCTTTACGGTAAACCCACAGGGGGTCGATGCCGACCACCATGTACTGCGTCTCGACGGGCGCACCCTGGCCAAGGGTCAGTCGAACGGTAAAGGTTCGTGGCCCCTGGCCCTGGGGTGGTGGTGCCTCCGCAATGATCTCGTAGCTCTTCAGCTTTTGGCCCGTTCGCCACTGGAAATCGACCACTTCTACCGTCGGCTTGGTATCCGGGATTGTGCCCAGTGGCTTGCCGGACTTCCAGTAGTCCAGCACTGCGGTCAGCGCCGTCCGGGCGTTGTTAGTGGCTGGGGTGAAGTCTTCGACTTTGTTGGCCTGCCCGCAACCGCTGACCCCGATCAGCGCGACGACGACCGTGGCTGCGAGGCACCATCTTGAAAGACACCAGCTTGAAAAAAGCGACACAGTTGAAACTCCATTTCTACGGAATGACTTCGCCGCCGTTGCTGGTGCCCATCGCCCGCCACGTCGGCAGACTGATACTGTTGTTAATAAACCGAATCGACCCGTCTCCCATGACCACGTTGACGCCACCCGTGTGGCCACTTGATGGGGGGATCACCATCGCCATGTTCGACATGTTGCCCGGAAATCCGGTGCTGGCACACGAAGTCGTGTTCGGACCGCTGACGTGGTTGTAAGTGGTGCAGCACATCTCGCCCAACACCCAACTGTACCCTTACTTGCTGGTCAACGGGGTTGCGGTCAACGCATTTAGGGTGCTGGACGTGGTGTAAGCAGACGTAAGTGTTGATTGGACCGGCATGACTTTCATGTCCGTCAACGGGTCGGGCGTGCCTTGGCCCCGGCGCTTCTCGCTGAACACCACCGTGTTGCTTGCTCCGTCGGTCATGTCGAGGATCTTCGTCTTCGACAGGTAGTACAGTGGGCCGTCCGGCTTTTCAGTCGGCGCGATCGTACTCGGTTGAGACTCGGTCAGGTCGCAGAGGCTTGGCGAGGCCCGACAGTGCATCGGCCAAATGATGGGAACGGTCGATCCGACATTTCGACCGGATGGACCGGATTGACGAACGCAACGATCCGATTTGAATCCTGTTAATCCTGTCAAAAATCGTTGAGTGTCGGGCCTCGCAAAGCCTCGACCACGACCTACAAAACCCTGTCTGAAACGCTTGCCCGAAAAATTTGCCAGACCGTGTCATTTTTCAAGATGCCGCGAAACAATTCCCACACGCGCACGGATCGAGTATAGTTCTCAGGGAACACTCCCCATTCCTTCCGTGTTGATGCCACTATGCCTGCTCATCTGCTTTCGCTGACGGATGGTCCGAGTATTATGCTCGACAAACCGATTTTGCTGTTCGGTCGGCATCAAGAATGTGACGTGCAATTGAACTCGAAGAAAGTGTCGCGGCGGCACTGTTGCATTGCGCAGGTGAATGATTATCTTGTGATCCGCGATCTGGGCAGCACGAACGGCGTTCGCATCAACGGCGAGCGAGTCGTTGAAGGTAAGCTGATCCCCGGCGACGAACTCATCATCGGCAACTTCCGCTACCAAGTCTGCGGGGATGTATTGAATCGGCCCGCTTCGGCGAAGGCTTAAAAAATCCGTTTCACCACAGAGACACAGAGGCACAGAGAAATCTTAAATCCTTGTATTGGATTTCTCTGTGCCTCTGTGTCTCTGTGGTGAACATTCTTTCTTCTCACCATCATGTGATTTATGTCGTCGTCGCTGGTGTTGTGGTGCGGAACAGTCTGCGGGCCAACCGGATGACCCCGTACCCCACGATGGTCCATGGGACGATCACGCACAACCCGACGACGAGCCATGACACGCTGAGCAGCAACGCGGAGACGCTGTAGGTCAAGCCTTTGCGGACTTGCGGCCAGATGCCGTCGTCCTTGGACACGATCTGCTCGACGTTCGTGAGCGTTACGTCCAACCGGGCGATGGCGTACTTGCCGTCGGTGGCTTGCGGGTTGCGGGTGGCTTGGTTGAGGCGGACGGTGCCGGCGGCTTTCAGCTTTTCCACGAGGGCCGAAGCGGACGTGAGTGGGACATCGTAGATCAGATGTGCCGTCACGTTGCCGTTGCGTTCGTGGTTGACCTGCACGTTCACCGGGCGGCCTTTCACTTCGCCGACTTGGGCGCTGATGACCGTTGCAGCGGTCTCCACGTCAGTCACTTCAACCGCGAGCGTTGTGGTTTCACGCGGGGCCAGTTTCGTGGCGCTCAGGAACGACGTGCGGAACAGCACCTTCGTGTCCGTGACGGCATCGCCTTCTGGGGCGCGGTTGACGTTGCGGGCCAGCACTTCCCCAGCGGCGTTGAGGGCGGCTTGCACGGCGCTTTCATCGGTTCGCCGTACTTCAAAATCGAACTGGGCGGTGATGTTTTGCCGGTCGTTCTCGTCGAGCTTCGCGGTCAGGACGCGGCCTTTGGCCTGGGCCACGGCGTCTTGCAGCAACTTGTACGCGGCGGGTACGTCGATCACCGCGAGTTGCACGTTCGCCGTTTCCCGTGGCGCCACGTTGGCGAGGTTGTAAAGCTGCACCAGAAACTGCGTTTCACCGCGTTTCACCTTGGCGTCTTTGACTGGCGTACCGCCATCGGCTTGGGTGACGCGGTCAATCTCCAACCGGGCGACGCGACCAATTTGACGCAAACGGTCACGAGTGGGTCCAGACGCATCGGGCGGCACTTCAAACTGCAAGATGGCGTTGAACTGCCCGGCACTCAACTGCTTCAACTCCGATTTCGTGACCCGCCCTTTGGCCTCCGTCACGGCGGCAATCGCTTGTTGCAAGCCTTTATCCACGTCTTCGACTTCGATGCCCGCTTGCACCCGTTCCGTTTCGGTCAACCCGACGGCGGCGCGAATCTCCTTCTCGATCAGCGTAATCGTGAGCGTGCTGAGGGCGGCTTGGTTGCTGTAATAGCGGAGTTCGCCTTCGTACTCTTCGAGGCGTGTCCGCCAGACGCCGAGTTCCTTTTCGGCTTCGAGCAGTTGCTTGATCTCGCCCTTGCCTTCCTTAATCATGTTCAGCAGTCGCGTTTCCATCGTGCGGGCGGCTTTGAGGCGGCTTTCGAGGTCGGTGTACTGCTTGGTGATGTCCTGACTGCCGATGCGTTGGCCCTTCAGTTCACCGACCTTGCCGAGATCCTTCCGCAGATCGAGTACGAAGCCGTCGAGTTGTTCCGGCGGCATCCGCACGACCACAGAGCCTTTCATTTTGCCGTTCGCCAACTTCTCGCTGTTCACCGTGCCGACGAACCCGCCCTTAATCGGCAGCACCAGTTTCATGACGGTCGCCACCGCCGAATCGAACGACTCGATTTCAAACTCCATGTCCCCGGTGCGAATGATAACCTTGCGTTGCTCTTGGGCGGCCGGTGCGGGCGCCGGAACCGGATCGACGGCGGCAAGTACGGTAGCGGGTGGAGTTTCTCCGAATCGCAAACCAAGTGCTTCCTTGTCCGCTTTCTGGGCCACTTGCGGTAGCCGCTCGACTTCGCCACGCTTACGCTCTTCTAGCATTAGCTTGTCACCGGCTGCGTTAAGTGCTTTTGCATCTTTGACGCTGGTTGCCATCTTCAGGGCAACGCCGAATTCTTCGAGTGGTCTAACCTCCGCCGGCTTCTTGGCGCTGGGTATGAAATACTTCTCCCCATCCGGCTCACCCGCTAGCACGCCGTTAACATTGCCACGACCAGCACCAGGGAAGCCACGCGAATCATCAGGTTTGGTTCCACCTGCAGCCGAGTTGTCTCCGTTAAAGAAAAGTTGATTGAGAATGCGACCGTTCTGGGCAGTCACGTTGTCTTCAATTCGCTTCTTGACATCGACTTCGAGCAGACTCATTGGTAATGAATCCTTCGCTCCTGGCTCAAGCTTCGCCGCATCTAAGTTGTTAAATAAAAAGCCCTCACTGCGATCGATCTTACCTGAGCTTCGCTCAAGCAGAATCGGGTTATCGCCTGACACTGGCCGACCGAGCGATTCCTTCTCACCCCACTCGGTCCCCCCGGAACTGGTCGATTTGATCACGGAACCCACCGAGTGTAAAGTTTCAGTCAGCGCCACCTCGGAGCCTGGGAACGGCAGCGTCTCCAGGTTGGCGAACTGACTGACGGTCAGCCCGGTGACGCCGATGCCGATGAACCCGATTGATGCGGCGACGGTGTACAGGACGCGGCGTTTCCAACCGGCTTTGCGTAGTGATCGGGCGGTGTACTTCAGTGGCAATGTCTGGACCATGCGATCCTCCAGCAACGGTCCGGGGCGGACCGGGGCGAATAGTGTTTGAAGTTTGTCGTCCCAGACGCGAGCATCAGCCAGCGCCGTGGTGCATTCGGAACAGTCGCGGACGTGAGCTTCCACACGTTCGATTTCAACGTGGTCCAGCCCACCCGCAACGAATGCGGCAATGGTTTCGGTTACCCAATCGTGTTCGGTCATGGCAAATCTCTTAGTCACGATCCGATCCCTTCTTGTAGGTCGTGGTCGAGGCTTTGCGAGGCCCGACACTTGATAGCGAACGGTATCAGTTCAGCCCGTTATTCGGTGGTAGCCGAGTGTCGGGCCTCGTCGCAAAGCCTCCTCGACCACGACCTACAAGTTGTCACTATCACACGTCCGCCGGTAATCGTTCGCGGAGCAGCTTCAACCCCCGGTGTAACAGCCCCCGGAGCGACCCGTTCGACAGTCCCAGTTGCGTGCCAATCGCCTCGTAATCTGACCCGGTGATGTACCGGAGCGTGATCGGCAAGCGGTACTCTTCCGGCAAGCTTCGCAACGCCTCCAACACCGTGTGCCGCAACTCCGTGCGTTGGGCTTCGTCCTCCGGCCCGAGTTCCGTACTCGGCACCACGGCCAGCGGCACTGCTGTGCGACCGGGGGTCGATCGCTTCTTGCGCCCCGCCGCTTTCACGCTGTCCATGTGGACGTTTTGGGCAATGGTCAGCAACCACGGGCGAAATCCGTTCGGGTCCGTGAGTTGGTGCAACGACCGATACGCTTTCAGCAAGGTTTCCTGGAGCAAATCCTCGGCAAGGTGCGTACAGCCGGTGTCGAGGTACAGGCGTGCGAACACCAACCGCGACGTGCGGCGAACCAGTTCTTCAAAGGCCGCCGGGTCGCCGTTGCGTGCCCGCCAAACCAGAACCGCATCCTGTTCGCTCATAAGCCTCCTGCAAATAGAGACGATGTTAACCTGTGGGGCGCACGGGCAAGTTTGTAAAATCCGTTCTCGTCGCAGCGCCCGATAATCAGCACGATCGCCCGACACAGCAACGACACTTCTTGACCAAATCTTGCAGAACCCGCACCCGGCATATCATCGCTGACCCGCACAACCCGTCTTTCTAGACTAAATCGTTCGCACCGTTTCAACCGGCGGAATCGCACGACTCCCATCCAAACGCTACGATTCGCATGTCCGGCACTGTTGCCGCAACCTGATTGACTACTTTGATTGCTACGGAGCGCAGCTATGTCCGGCCTTCCACGGGAAACCGTTCGGGTGTCGTTACGTGTCGAAAACCTCGAAGACCGCCTCACGCCGACGCTGAATCCGTCGATATTGACGCCGCTGAGTTACGATTCCACTCGTGTGCTGGTGACGTTTGCCAACCCAGCAACCGATGCCAACAACATCGCGGAACTGCAAAGTTCCCCGGTGGCCCAGAGCGTGGACCAACTCGGGTTCGGCATCTACCGAGTCAACTTGAAACCCACGGACACGGTGACTTCGGCGACCAGCAAACTCGCCACGCTGCCGGGCGTGCAATCGGCACAGCCCGATTACAAAATCCAAATCGAACGCACACCGAACGACCCATCGTTCACCTCGCAATGGGCGTTCAACAACACCGGCCAAAACGGCGGAACGGCCGGCGCGGACATCCGCTTACCTGCCGCCTGGAACGTCTCGACCGGGACGGGGAACACCATCGTTGCGGTCATCGACACCGGCATCGACTATCGCCACCCGGACCTCGCGCCGAACCTGTGGCAGAACCCAGGCGAAATTCCGAGCAACGGCATTGATGACGACGGCAACGGCTTCGTTGATGACCGGATCGGCGCCAACTTCGTTGACAACAACGGCGACCCCTACGACACGAACAGCCACGGCACCCACGTCGCGGGGATCATCGGCGCAAAGGGTGGGAACGCGATCGGTGTGGCCGGGATCGACTGGAACGTCCGGATCATGGCGTTGAAATTCATCGGGCCGAACGGCGGCTTCACGAGCGATGCTGTGCGGGCGATGAACTATGCCGTGACCAACGGCGCGAAGATCATCAACAACAGTTGGGGCGGCGGTGGCTACGATGCGGCCACCAGTGCGGCGATTGTGCGGGCACGAAACGCCGGTGTCATCGTCGTGAACGCGGCGGGCAATAACGGTTCGGACAACGACCAGAGTGCGTTTTACCCCGCCAACTACATCACGCAATCCGACAACGTCATCACCGTGGCCGCGACCGACAGCCAAGATAAGTTGTCCAGCTATTCCAACTTTGGCCGCACCACCGTGACTCTCGGCGCACCCGGTACCGACATCCTGAGTACGCTGCCCAACAACCGTTACGGCAGCTACAGCGGCACGTCGATGGCCACGCCGATGGTCAGCGGGGCGCTGGCGTTGTTATGGGATCAGCACCCCACCTGGAACTACCAGCAAATCATTGCGAAGCTAAAATCGTCCGTAGATGTCCTCCCCTCACTGACCGGGAAAACCATCACGGGTGGCCGCCTCAACGTGGCGAAGTTACTGGACGCGCCCACGGTCAGCCCGCCGTCACCGCCGGTCGTGCCCCCACCCCCGGTTAACAGCGGGCTGACGGGACCGCGTGTCACAAACTCCGTTTTCGGTGGCGCAAGAAGTGGCCAATTTGACCGGGTTTGGGTGGCCTTCAGTGAAGGCGTGAACCCGGCCACGTTGACCAACGCCACGATTGCCGTGAACGGCCCCAGTGGCAGCATTTCGGTCTCCGCCGTCATACCCGTGGCCGGCAAAAACAACACGCAATTCGTGCTGATGTTCTCCCGCAACCAAGTCCGCTCTGGTACGTACACACTGGCGATCGGGCCAAATGTCCGCAACGTTGCCGGAAATGCGATGGACCAGAACAGCAACGGCATCCTCGGTGAAACCGCCGACCGTTACACGACGAGCGCGACACTCAACGGGACATCAACCGCATCCATTGCCGCCCAATCGACCACTCCGAATGTGCCGCTACCAGCGTTGCGAACCTACACCGCATTCGACTTAAAGGGAGCAACCGACGGCGTGAAAGTGGCCGTTTTGGAAGGGCGAAGTGATCGCTTGGTGAAAGCCGTGATCCCGTTCACGGAGGAACAACCCGTCAAGAACCCCGACGTGACGCCATCAACTCTTCACACAAATCGTCACCCGATTTTATCGCACCGTCCTGGGAATGCGGGTAACATGCACTTCAATCTGCTGAACAAGCTGATTGGCAGTGAAGACCGGGATTGATCGCAACGTTCGGGGTGATTTATGCTAAGCAATCGCGCGCGGAAAGTGGCCGGGGGTGCGTTGTGTGTGATCGCGTTCGCCGTCGTTGTGGGCATGCGGACCGTCGCCACCACGGACGCCGCGCCCGCAGTCGATCTGAAGCCGTTTGCCCATTGGGTGTTCACCCCGGAAGCCGTTCAAGGCAAAACGATTGCGGCAAAAGTCGGCACGTTAAACGGCAAGTTATTGGGCAAGCCGACTGTAACCGATGGTCCGCCGACCCATGCGATTACATTTGCGGCACCAACCGACGGCGTGATGATTCAAGAGAAAGTCACGCCGACTGAACCGTACTTGCCGAAGGAAGCGTTCAGCATCGTGACCTGGGTTCGCATTGATGCCACGACCGAATGGGGTGGCTTATTCGGTTGTATGCAAGACAACGGGCCGCGTGAAAAGGGAATGATCCTCGGGTTCAACAAAAACACATTTTACTTCGGGCTAGCAACAAAAGGCGCAGATGATGGTGACGGTAAAATCACCTACATGAACGGCAAGACGAACTACGCGATCGGGAATTGGTATCACGTGGCGGCAACGTATGACGGCAAGCGGATGCGATTGTATGTTAACGGAAAACTGGACGCCGAGGGGACCGACCAATCCGGCCAAGTGTTGTATGCAGATTCCGCATCACTTGTGATTGGTCGATACCAAGATGACGATGAAGATTACCCGATGCAAGGTGCGATCCGCGAAGTGTTATGGTGCAATACCGCACTGTCACTGGAACTGATAGCGAGCCACTTCAAACCGGACGCGCAACTGGCCGCCCAAAAAGCACCAATTCCTGGGCCAAAGTTCGTCGTCGAGCCGTATTTGCAGTTCGCAACACGCACGTCCATTGTCACCATGTGCGAGACAAACGTACCAACGAAATGTGTCGTGGAGTATGGTTCTAAGTACCCGCCGGATCAGAAGATCGAAGTCGGTGCCAGTGCAACCCTGCACGAAGTGAAGCTGGACAAGCTGGAGCCGAACACCAAATACTTCTATCGGTTCCTCTGTACCGATGGTGATAACAATACACTCACTAGTAAACCGTTCACCTTCATGACCGCGTGTCAGGAAACCGATGCGTATAGCTTCACGGTGATCGGTGACACCCAACGCAACCCGGTCATAACCGGGAAAATCGCCAAGCTGATGTGGGAGCGACGGCCCAACTTTGTGCTGCACATGGGCGACGTTGTGGATGACGGCCGCGATAAAAAGCAATGGACGGACGAACTGTTCAAGCCGTGTCACGAACTGTTTAGCCGCGTGGTCATGTACCCGTGCATCGGCAACCACGAGAAGAATCACGCGCAATACTACCAATACTTCAGCCTGCCGAAGCCGGAGTATTACTACTCCTTCAAGTACGGCAACGCCGAATTCTTTAGCCTGGATACTAACAAGCCCGTTGGCCCTGGCACCGAACAATATGTATGGCTCGAAAAGTCCTTGGCGGCGTCGGATGCCAAGTGGAAGTTTTGTTACCACCACCACCCGTGCTACACGTCCGATTCCGACGACTACGGTGACACGTGGAAAGGCACCTCGAAGTTGGGCGACAAGAATGCGCAATCACTGATTCCGCTCTATGAGAAGTACAAAGTGGATGTGGCCATGAATGGCCACATCCACCTGTACGAACGCACGTGGCCGATTCGGGCGGGCAAAGTGGATGCCAAGAACGGCGTGGTGTATATCACATCCGGCGGCGGCGGGGGTTCACTCGAAGACTTCCAACCCACCCCGGCGTTCTACAAGAACCAAGGGCGGGTGGACTATCACTATTGCTACTTCACCATCCATCTTGGCGTGCTGGAGTGCAAAGTCTTCGACCACGAAGGCCGATTGTTTGACATGTTCACCATGAAGAAAGATTGAGTAGTGACATTCACCACACCCACCCACGAAAGCCCACGGATAATGATCCGTGGGCTTTGGGCTTTCTCCCTCTACCAACCCAGACCGAGCGCATCGCGTTGCAGTTGTTTCATCCGCTCCTCGACGATGTCCTTCTTGTTGTCTTGGCGCTTGCCAACCATCTCTTTCAGCTTCTTGACCTGGGCCTCCAACGCCTCAAGTTCTTTCTCGTGCCGCTTTTGCTTCTCGTCAAATTGCTTGAGTAGCAATTCCTTCAGCTTCTCTTTGATCTTCTCTTTGTCGCCGTCCGACTTTGCTTCGGACAACTGCTTGGTGAGGTTGAGAGTGTCAGCATCGGCGGGAGCGTAAACTTTGAGCACATTGAAGCCACTGGTCGCCGAAAGTCTGTTGCCCCACTGGGCGTCATAACTGGCTCCTGGAATGTACAGCGGTGTCAGGAGGTGGTCTTCGGGACTCGTTGCCGGAGGCACCACTGGTTTACCGGCTGTTGCTGGTTGTTGGGCGCCGGTGTTCAGTGTCAGGCAACTGACACCGAGTGCCGCCAGGATCAAGACTTTCGTGTACGCTTTCATCGGGTTCTCCAAAAAGTAACTGCAGGTTCAAGGGTTTCACACATCACTTGCGGCGCGGGTCCAGTTCTTGTTCGAGCTGGTTGGCACGCTGGGCAGTGTTTTGAATACCTGCACCAATCGCGTCGATCGGTGTCGGCTGGGTCTGCACGACCTGTTTTTCCAACTGGCTCGTGGCGTCCCGTAATTGTTTCAATTGGGCTTCGATTTCGTCAGGCCGCATCATCGCGGTGGGTGCTGGTGTTGGCGCTAACGACTGGGGTTCTTCCTGCGTCGTGTCGGCCTTCGGTGTCTGTGCCAATACGATGCCCACGATGACGATCAGGCAGATCACAATTATCCCGGCGAAGGCCGTGCGGATGATTTTTGACCGTCTCGGCTTGCGGACGATTCGGCTGACTTCGGCGGGCAACGCCGTCGTCAACGGCTGCTGCACGTGGGCGAGGCACCGTTCCAGAATGTCCGCGACTTCGGCTGCGGTTTGGTAGCGTTCACCGGCGTCTTTCGCCAGCAATTTGACGACGATCGCGTCCAACCACACCGGCACGGCGACGTTGACTTCCCGTAACGGTCGGGGTTGGTCTTCGACCACCCGACGCAGCACGGCGAGCGGTGATTCCGCACGGAATGCAGCATGGCCCGCACACATCGCGTACAGCGTGCTACCCAGGCTGAACAAGTCCGCCCGGTGATCGACCGCCTCGCCGCGGGCTTGTTCCGGCGCCATGTATTGCGGCGTGCCGGTCACGATGCCGCTCTGCGTCAAGCTCGCATCAGCGACGGCACGGGCCAAGCCGAAGTCGGTGATCTTGACCCGCTCGATGTTGTTTTCCAGCAGGATGTTGGCGGGCTTGATGTCACGGTGAACCAGCCCTTGGGCGTGGGCGGCGGCAAGCCCCGACGCGGTTTGCATCCCGATGCGTAGGATTTCGACCACGTCCAACGGGCCTTGGCGGTCGATGCGGTCTTGTAGCGATCGGCCCTTGATGTACTCCATCACGAGGTACGGCAGCCCGCCCGCTTCATCGACGGAATGGACCGCGACCACGTGTTCGTGGACGACGGCCGCCGCAGCCTGGGCTTCGCGGGCGAACCGCCGCCGGGCCGCACCGTTCCCGGCCAGAACCGACGCGATTACTTTGACCGCGACGAACCGATTCAGGCCGCCGTCGAAGGCTTTCAGCACGATGCCGTTGCCGCCGCGACCCAGCACGCCCTTCACCTCATACGGCCCGAACCGACCGATCGAATCGGGGAACTCCGAGGGCGTCAAGAAGTCGAGCGTGTCGTCGGGATCGACATTGCCCAACCGGGTGAACGGCTCCGAATCCGCCGGGCCGCTGAGATAAGTTCGCACCGCCGAGGACCACGATTCGCCGCCGGCCAACTCGTCGAGCGCCACCTGGCAATCCAGGCACCGCTCCAGGTGGGACTCCAACTCGTGGACGCGGACGGGCGGCAGGCGGTCCGCCAACAAGTTCTTCCAGGCGTCCGGGTCCGGGTGGCGGGGGTCAAGTCGCGTAACCATTGTCCCCTCCGATTAGGGTGGCGGTTTCTTCGCCGAGTTTTTCGATGCTGGTTCGCAACCGCGCCATCACACGGCTGCGGCTGATGTAAACTGCCCCGACACTCACGGCTAATTCCGTTGCGACTTCGGCGACGGGCCGGTTCTCGACGGCGGTTTGCCAGAACGCTTGCCACGTCTTGGCGGTGAACTCGTCGCGGACTTGCTCGGCGGCCCAGTGGAACAACCGCCGCCGGTACGCCGTTTCAAACTGGGCGGTGACACCCGGATCGACCGCCGGGATTTCGTTCAGCAGGGCGTGCATGTTGGAATCTCCAGTCCCACGGGGATGCCGGTCACGGCGGCTGAGGAAGTTAATCACCAAGTTGCGGGCGATCGTGAACAACCACCCGCGAAAGGTGCCTCTGTCGGGGGCAGATGCCGGCGCCGGTTCCCAGCGGTCAATCGCACGGGCCACGGCCCGGAACACGTCCTGGCAAACGTCCCTGGCGTCGGCGTCTTGCAACCCTTTCTGTCGGGCCAGTTGGTAGACCAGCGGCTCGTAAATCGCCACGAACTCCCGCCACGCCTCCCGGTCGCTCGGGTCGCGGAGTTTGGCAATCAGCGTGTGGCGGGTACCGGGGCCGTCCATTCGTTTCCCTCTACAACCAGCACACCGAACGCGAATGAACCTTTCACACGATTGCAGGTTTATGTTCCGACGAGGTGATTGTGCAAGAACGCGACGTTCGTGGCGAAGTGTGCCGATTGAATCCGAAGGATGGCTTTGTGCCCTGAAGGGGCACCGGGATGTAGCCACGGGTGAAGCGAAGCGCAACCCGTGGACCGATACTCCCCATTGTCAATCGCCCTGGAGGGGCGAAGGAATTCCTCTGCCCCTCCAGGGCAGTTGCGGATCCACGGGTTGCGCAAAGCCTTCACCCGTGGCTACATTCCATGACCCCTATCGGGGCCACAAACCAGAAACTCTTTCCACCAACAATCGTGCACCGACCTGCTACAGCGATTCGTCACAGTGCGTTCTCGCGTCGCCACGAGAGGCGTGTTACAGTAGCGGCGATTTCCGGCGCAATCGTTAGCCTCGCGTGTGCGTGGGCGTTGCCCGGAGGGGCCAGGGGAGGGGTGCCAACATGAAACGATGGTACTGGAACGCGGTGATCGCCACCGCACTGATGGGTACGGGACCGGCGTTTGCCGACGATCCGAAGAAGCCGACGGAACCGCCGGGGGAGAAGAAGGCCGACGAGAAGAAGGCCGCTAGCGACGACAAACGCACGCCGATCGAGAAGTTCCGGGACGCGAAAAAAGCACACGACGATGCGTACAAGGAGTACGACAAAGTTTTCCAAACCCTCCGAGACGAAAAATTCGAGAAGCTCAGGGAGAACAAAGACTTTCAATCCAGATCAGAGAAAGTGCGCACCACACAGGATCTGATGTACAAACTTGCGGCAGACGCCGCGAAGGCGGACCCCGCGTCGAAGGACGGCGGCGAGGCGCTGTTCTTCGTCATCCGGTCGTCACCGCCCGACGCCAACCGAGACCTGTTCGACCTCGTGCTGGAACACCACGAGAGCGACGAGAAGTTCGCCATTGTGATCCACGGCATGGGTCACCAGGACCATTCGGCGGCCGCCGAAGCCCTGTTCAAGCATATTCTCAAGAAGGCGAAGTCGCCACTCACCATCGCCATTACCAAGTATTCGCTCGGCAAGATTCAACTCACGTCCAAAGACGCCGAGGTCCAGAAAACCGGCGAGGCGATGCTGGAGGACGTGACCAAAACCCACCGCGACGCCAAAATCTTCAAGCGGCCCGTCGCGGACTTTGCCGAGGGGCAACTCTTCGAGTACCGCAACTTGGCGATCGGCAAGGCGGTCCCGGACATTGAAGGCGAAGACACGACGGGTGAGACGTTCAAGCTCAGCGACTACCGTGGTAAGGTGATCCTCCTCGACTTCTGGGCGCACTGGTGAGGCCCGTGCGTGGGCATGTTCCCACACGAGCGGTCGCTCGTACAGCGCATGGAAGGCCGTCCGTTTGCCATCATCGGCGTCAACAGTGACGCCGACAAAAGCGCGATCAAGAAGCAGAACGAGAAGCACAAAATTACGTGGCGGTCGTTCTGGTGCGGCCCCGATGGGTCCGAGGGACCGATCCCGACGAAGTGGAACGTGAGTGCGTGGCCGACGCTTTACTTTATCGACCACAAGGGCGTGATTCGGCACAAGAACCTGCGCAACGAACACGAGATGGACAGAGCGATCGAGAAGTTAGTGGCGGAAGCCGAGAAGGACTTGGGCTTGCCGCCGCCGAAGAAAGACGACAAGCAGGGAAGTGACTGAGCACTTGGCGGACTGGCCGCTTCGCGGAACGCCCATGAACGATCGTCCGTGGGCTTTACGCGCTCTCACACTACCGGGAGTTGGTCGCGGTACGGTTGATGGGCTTGGTACAACTGCAGGCGGTGTTGGTAGTCGGCTTGTTCATCGGCGGGGATGTTCGTGAGGACCAGTTCTTGCGTCGTGACGGCTTGCTCGAACTGGCCGGCTTCCGCGTGGGCGGCGGCCAGGGTGTCGCAGTACCCCATGACGGTTTGGCTCGTCAGTTCACAAGCTTTGCTGGCGTGAACCACCGCGTCGGCCCCGTTGCGGATGCCGGCGTCCGGGCAGGTCGCCAGGAGCCACGCCAGGGCGTTGTTGAACGACGGCTCCTGGGGTTCCAGCGTGACGGCGGCTTGGAAGTCGGCGAGCGCTTCGGGGAACTGTTGCAGCTTGGAGTGGGCCGCACCGCGTTGCGCGAACGCGGCGGCGAACTCCGGGCGGATGGCGATGGCTTGCGTTGAATCCACGATCACAGCAGGGTAGTCGGCCCGGTGCCGGTGGGCGACA
This sequence comes from Fimbriiglobus sp., assembly GCA_043785105.1. GTDB lineage: Bacteria > Planctomycetota > Planctomycetia > Gemmatales > Gemmataceae > Fimbriiglobus. The sequence goes on along the minus strand of JAYVXO010000006.1, from coordinate 16,323 downwards.
GCTCGGGCGAAGAACGCTCGCGGGTTCGTCGGTTGCAGCCGGATCGCTTCGGTGAAATCGACCACGGCCCGGTCGGGGTCGAGCAGTTCCAGGTACGCATAGCCGCGTTGCAAGAACGTCGAATGGTCCTCAGCATCCAGCCGAACCGCTTCGGTGAAATCCGCGAGGGCCGCTTCCCAATCCTTGACCCGCGTTTGCGTCAACCCCCGGTTGTACACCGGACTCACGTCCTCGGGGTCCAGTTCGATCGCCGTCGTGAAGTCGGCAATCGCCTTGGCGTTGTTCAGCAACTCGGCGTGGGCCACGCCCCGCATGTTGAACGCCTCGCCGTTCTCGGGGTCGTAGTGGATCACCCAGGTGTAGTCCGCGATGGCCTTGTGGTGCTCGTCCTGCAACGCCCAAAGTCTTGCCCGTTGAAAATAGGCGTCGTCGAACTGCGAGTCCAACCGCAACGCCGTGGTCAAATCCGCGATCGCGTCGTCAACCCGGCCCAACGCCTCGTAGCTCAACGCCCGGTAGAAGTAGCCCCGGAGGTTGCGCGGGTTGTGCCGCAACGACTCCGTGTAATCGAGTTCCGCTTCGGCGTGCTTCTGCTGGGCCGCGAGGGTGTTGGCTCGATTGTAGTAGACGCGAAAGTTGTCCGGGTTGAGCGTCAACGCGGTGGCGTAGTCCGCCAGGGCCGCGTCGTACTCCCGCTTCCGACTGTACGCCGCCCCACGACCGTTGAGCGGATCGGGATCGGTCGGACTGAGGGCAACCGCCGATGTGAAGTCCGCAATCGCCTCATCCAGTTGGCCGCGATCGCTGTTCGCCAACCCCCGGTTGTGGAACGCCGCCGCGTAGTCCGGCTTCAACGCGACCACTTCGGTGTAGTCCTCAATCGCCAGTTCAAACTGCCCCGCCGCTGCGTAAGCGTTGCCACGTTGGTAGTACAACTCCGCGTCCAACGGCGTCAGGTCAATCGCCCCCGTAAACGCCTCCAACGCCCGCACAAAATCCCCCCGCTGCGCATACAATTGCCCGCGACGAACCAGGGTGACAACATCAGGCAACGGCGTAGGCATGGGGGGATTATACGGCGAACCGGGTGTGAGGGCGGAACGCCCACGGACGATCGTCCGTGTGGCTCTTGTGGCGGAACCTCATTGCTCAATCGGATCGACGAGGGAAGAAACGGTTAGAAAGAAGAAACACACCTTAACCTGGGGTGGGAAGCGTTTCTTCTTACTGGTGGTTGCGTGAGTAAGAAATAATGTCTCTAACCCCCCGTTGATGCCCATCACACCACCAACGGCAGCTTCTTCCGTCCCGTCTTTTCTGCTTCTGGCTTTGGTATCTTGTGTTGGTTGGTCGATTCCCAGTAGGCCACTTCTTCCATCAGCGCATCGACAATATCTTTTTCATCGACTCGCCGAATGATTTCGCCGTTGCGGAAGATCATGCCTTTGCCGTTGCCGGCGGCGATGCCGATGTCGGCTTCACGGGCTTCGCCGGGGCCGTTGACCACGCACCCCAACACGCTGATTTTCACCGGCAGCCGTTTGCCTTCGAGCCGTTGTTCCAGTTCCGCGATGATCTTTTCGAGGTCAATCGCCAGTCGGCCACACGTGGGGCAAGCAATGATTTCCGGTCGGCGAACCCGCCGTTGAGTAGCTTGGAGAATGTCGAACGCTGCGGCAATTTCCGGGACCGGATCGCCGAGCAAACTGATGCGGATCGTGTCACCGATCCCATCGAGCAAAATGGGCGCCAGCCCCGCCGCCGACTTCGTCACCGCATACGGCGGCTTGCCCGCTTCCGTGATGCCGATGTGCGTGGGGTAGTCGGCTAGTTGGGCGAACAGGCGGTACGATTCGCTCGCCACGAGCGTATCGGACGACTTCACCGAGACGATGATGTCGTGGTAGCCTTCGCTCTCGGCAATCTCGATGGACCGCAACGCGGATTCGACGATGGCGGGCGGGCAGGGGAAGCCGTACTTTTCGACCAGTTCTTTTTCCAGTGACCCCGCGTTGACGCCGATCCGCATCGGGATGCCTTTGTCCTTCGCCTTGCGAACGACTTGGCGGAAGCGGTCCGCGTTACCGATGTTGCCGGGGTTGATGCGAATCTTATCCACCGGGTGGTCGAGGGCGGCGAGGGCCATTTTGTAGTCGAAGTGAATGTCACAAATCAGCGGAATCCCGATCTGGTTGCGGATCTCCGAAAGTGCGCCCGCGTCTTCGGGTTTGGGTACCGTCACCCGCACCAACTCGCAGCCCGCTTCTTCGAGTGCATGAATCTGCTTCACCGTTCCAGCAACATCAAACGTGTCCGTCGTCGTCATCGACTGCACGCGAATCGGGTTGTCGCCACCAATCGCCACACCACCCACGACCACGGTGCGCGTTTTGTGACGGGGCTTGCCAGGAACCTTTTGTGCGGCTTCGAGCATCGCGTAGTTGAATCGCATAAACCTGTTCCAGCCCGAAGGATTGGGGACCGCCGATGCTTGCAATCAATTAACCGCAACTATTGTAGCCCGGATCACCCGATGTGCAGCCCACCGTGAGTTCCCGGCGAACCGGCTGCGTTAGTTGCCGGGTGGGCTGCCACAAGCAGGTGTCAGGTTCTTACCCAGGCGACTGACGTCGCCGGTTCGCCGGGAATGCTGCAAGCGTGAAGGTGATCCCGGCGAACCGGCTGCGTAAGCTGCCGGGTGGACTGCCATAAGCGGGTGTCAGGTTCTTACCCAGGCGACTGACGTCGCCGGTTCGCCGGGAATGCTAAATTTCATCACACCGCGATGAAGAGCCACCACAGCAGCAGACAAAACAGCACGATGGCAACGACGCCACCAAGTACTACGAGGAGTTTGGCCCGTTTGATCGCCTTCGCTTTTTGGGGTACGAAGTGGGTCCACGTGCCGAATTCGTCAGCCGTGACTGCGACGGTTGGCTTCGGTGCGGATGCAGTGGGGTGCGATTGCCACCACGCATGGGACCACCCGTAGCGCATCATCAGTACGACCGGACGGCACAGCGATTTCGTTGGGAATTCATCGAGCGCATCGACACTGGTTTTGAAGAACCAGTTCGCTCGTTCGAGGTACTTCGACTTGTCCTCACCACTGGCATGTTTCGCGGCGAAGTTGAACACTTCGACTTTGCGAATGTCCTGGGCCGGCCAACTTTCGGTGGGGTATTGCAGTTCTTCGGGCTTGTCCAGGATCGGTCGTTCGTGCGTCGCCATCCACTTGGCGAAGTGCAACAGCGTGAGTTGGGCGTACCCGTACATGCGGTCCAGTTGCCCGAGTTCGGCTTTGTAGTCGAGGTAGACCCCGAGTGCTTGGAGGGTCATCGTGTAGAACCACCGCAACTCGGCGTTGAGCAAATCGAGGCGTTCGAGATTCTGCATCGGGTGGACGGCGCGCCGGATAATCGCATCACACTTCACGAGGTATTTTGCGTCACCCATCAGTTGGTGCCCGACAAGTAACGCGAGGATGGAGTTACCCGCCGCGCGGCCAGGGCCGTGGTAACCGTCGTTCGATTCGGTGGCCAACCCGGTGTACTCCCGCGACAGCCAGCGGAAGACGGTCCAACCGGGGTCGTCGATTTTGATGACGAAGTCTGCCAAGCCGATGGCGTTGTCACGGTACAGCGTGTTACCCGTGAGGTAGTAGGCGAGCATCAAGCCGGAGTTGTAGTTGTGCGACCCGGCCGGGCCGCCGCCGCCGGCGAGGATTTTCTTGAGCTTCGCGCCGGTTTCGCCCATCTTTTCCAGGTCTTGGCCACTCTCGAAGTGCCCACCTGTTCGCAACACCTTGGGGTAACTGCGGTGCGTGCCGGTGTCCGCGTCGGCGTAGTGGTAGGTGTGCCAGAAAAGGCCGCGATTGTAGGCAACCTTGTCATGATCGGTGTGATAAATGTCGATGTCCACGGTGTGATCGGCGGACTCGATCATCTGCGTGTACCAACGGTAATCGCCACTCCGCAGAAACTGCTGGGCGAAGGCGGCGATGCAGTCGTACTGGTTGTTGTCATGCGAAATCAACGGCGTGGGGCCGGGGTGAAACACGGCTTCGTGATCGCTGTAAATGTCACCGAAGTTTCGCCAACCGTACTCGTCGATCGTTTCCCGTTTCGTCAAAAACGTATCGGGTCCACTGATGGCTTGATCGACAAGGCTCTCGTGCTTTTCTTGGGAATGAGCCGTTTTCGGCGTCAAGTAAGGGACCACGCCGGTCGAGGCGTACCACTCCGGCGCGGTCGATACCACCAGCGGGCTACGACACCAGACCATCGGGTCATCGGTGATCGTGTCTTGGCCGAAGCTCACGTAAAAGACGTGCGTTTTCTGCTCGCCGCCTTGCAACTCGTGGCCGTGGGCCGATTCGGCTGGCAAGAGGTGCAGTCGCAATTCACCGTTGGTCGTCTCGACCCCTTTGGGGAAGTTTTCCCAAAAGTATGGCATCGTCATCCCGAGGAATTGCGTCTGATTCCCGAGAACCACAATCGGCGTGGCACGGTTGCCCGATGCGGACACAGCACGATCAATTTTCGTTTTGTAGCCACGGTATTGCAGCGGCACTTCACGCTGAGCGTTGATGTGATTCCGACTCTGCCAGTTTTCCCCACCGCTCGATTCCTGGTGAATCTGCACGGGTTTCGACGTGGTTTGGAATGGTCGCGTTCGTTCGGTGGAGTACCGCACGGTTCCAGAAACGGGACTGGTCGGCTTGATGACAATGGACGCGGATTTCAACGAGAGGGCGCCGTGGGTGCCCAAGTCCCAGTTGCCACCGGGGTGGTCCGCCGGCATCGTGTTGCGAAGCGTAAGCTGAACCCGCAATACCGAAGTCCCGGCGAAGTAATCGACGTCCGCCAGGGCCATCAGGTGGGGATTCGGCCACGCGGTGCCTTCGCCGTTCACGCGAACGCGGATCGGTCCTTGCTCGCGGATGTCCATCTCTTCGGTGCGAAGGGATACGGGTTCGGTCTGATGGGTTTCTTGAATCTCAAGCGAAACTTCATCGAGTGGAAACCGCCGGTCAATACTCGTGGTGAAGGTGTGCTGATGGGGGGTGACAGCGATACACCCGGCGGGTTGCTCGATGCGTATTGCTTGACCAACCGTGTTGCTTTTCTTCCCCACTTCGATGTGGTACCCGCTCTCCGAACTCGTGCCATCCCACGTTGCTAGGAAGTCGAACAGGCACCAGCGAACGCTACCATCCGACCAGCGATCAAGAACGTTCGTCTGCAGCACTGGCAACGAACCGTCGGCATGGACCAATTCAAATAACTTGGCATCTTGCACGGCCCCACGAGGCCAGGGGATGCCGACTGTCACGGGTTCATCTCGTCGCGGGCACGGTTCAACAGACCAGAATCGAAGCGGAACACTCATTGACATTGGCATCTCTGTGACTGCGGTGGGGCGTATTGCCGCATTTCATAACCTAAGATAGTTCCGTATCGCGGTTAGTTCCGGCGCGAATTCCGAAGACTTGCGGAAGTATCATGAACGTTCTCGCTGTAACCAGTGAACTCCCCTGGCCACTGGATTCCGGTGGTCATTTGCGAACGTTTCACCTGTTGAAACACGTAGCGGCGCACGTCGATCTGCGACTCGTGGTGCCGGTCCGTGCCGGGCAAGAACCGGCAGTTGCGGTATTAAACCAGTGGAACATTCGCGTGGTCCCGGTGACGGTCGCACCACGCACGAAACTCGCAGAAAGCAAGCGATTGCTCAACGCTCAGTTACATCGTGAACCTTATGTTATGTATCGTCGCCACGCCCGTCCGGAGATGTTTGCCGCCTGGGAGGCGGAGATCCGCCGCGACAAGCCGGATGTGGCCCACCTCGATCACCTCGATAGCTTCCTGTTCCAGGAAATCGCGGCCAAACTTGGTGTGCCGACCGTGCTGGACCTGCACAACGTCTACTCGTTGATCCTGAGCCGCATGGCCGACGAACAGACGAATCCGTTAAAGAAGGTCTTTTTCCGTGGCGAAGCGAGACGACTCGCCAACATCGAAGCCCGTGCCTGTCGGTCGGTGGATGCGGTCTTGGCCGTGTCCTCGACCGAGGCCGATCATTTTCGCAAGCTGGGTGCGAAGGCCGTTCACGTTGCACCGAATGGCGTCGATTGTGCCGCTTTTCAGGACTTGAAAACGGGTCGGTCGGTCACCCCGCCGGTGGTGATGTATCTCGGCACGATGTCCTGGGGGCCGAACGTCACCGCAGCGGTTTACTTGGCCGAAGAAGTCTTCCCGAAAGTGCGGGCGAAGTTTCCGGATGCCAAGTTGTTGCTCGTCGGCAAAGACCCTTGCCCTGAAGTCCGCGCCACAGCCCGCATTCCGGGTGTCGAAGTCACCGGCTCCGTGCCGAGTGTGCGTCCGTACTTGGAGCAAGCCAGCCTGCTTGCGGTCACGCTGGATTCCGGCGGTGGGACGAGACTGAAAATTCTCGAAGCGTTCGCGGCCGGGTTGCCAGTCGTCAGCACCGCAGTCGGCGCGGAAGGCATCGACGCCACAGCGGGTGAAGAAATCATCATCGCGGAACGACCGAATATGGCAGCAGCAATTTGTGACTTGGTTGCGAACCCAGCGCACGGCCAACGTCTTGCGGAGCAAGCCCGCCGGTTGGCACAGCAAACTTACGACTGGCCAATGATCGGGGAAAAAGTGGTGGGTGTGATTCGCGGCTTGGCTAAGAAATCGTGAAACTTGAGCAAATCGAGAAAAAGCACCCCAAATCCCGTGATCTTGTGCTAATGTTAATTATCGGGGCGGAATTGAGGCGATGACATCGTTTGATCGTTCCCCGACTATTTACAACGCTCACGGCCTGCGCGAATAACTCGCAGTTTGTGGGCGTTGTGGCGTTTTAAGACTTACAAAGCCCATGAACGATCGTTCATGGGCTTTCTTTATTACCGTTCGTTGTTCAACTCCACGGCTTCTTCCCAGTGCTCGTACAACTGCGGGAGCTTGATTTTCGCGGCTTCGATGTCGGCCATTGTTTGCTTGACTCGGGCAGAGTCTCGATAAATGTCGGGATTGACGAGGGCAAATTCGAGTTCGGTGATTTTCTCTTCGGTCGTGGCAATGTCGCGTTCAATTTCGGCGATGCGACGGAACGGATACTTGCGTTTACGTTTGGCACTGCCGTTCGGGGTCTCGACGGGGCGTATGACTTTCACTGGTTCCGGTTTGCGACCACCCGCTTTGGCTTCCTCTTTGGCCGCGAGCGCACGGGCGTTCACCAGCAAAATGTACGTGTCGTAGTTGCCGTACACCACTTCGGTTTTGCCCTCTTCGATCACGACCAGTAAATCGCAAACGCGGTTCAAAAAGTAGCGATCATGACTGACGACGATCACGGTCCCTTCAAACGCCTTGACCGCTTCTTCCAAGCTGTCACACGCCCACAGGTCGAGGTGGTTGGTCGGTTCGTCGAGGATCAAGACGTTGGTACCGGCCACGGTCAACTTCGTCAGGGCGGCGCGACTCTTTTCCCCACCGGAAAGTTGCTTCACCGGCGCTTCGACAATTTCGCCGTGTAAACCGAACGCCCCAAGCAGGTCGCGCATCTTTTGTTCCGTTTGGGCGGGATCCGGTTCGGGCCACACGGCACGGAGCAACGTCTTTTCTTCGTCGAGTAACTTCAAGTGCTGATCGAGGTAACCGGGGAACACCAGATGCCCCCGTTGCACAATACCGCTCGTGGGTTTTTCATCACCAAGGAGGATGCGTAACAGCGTGGTCTTACCGCACCCGTTTGGCCCCAGGATCCCGAGCCGTTTGCCACGCTGTACATCGAAGCTGAGGTTCTCGAACAAGAGCTTGTCGTCGTACCGCTTCGACAGGTCTTCGACGTGGAACACGACATCCCCGGACCGGGCCACCTCGCTGAAGCGGATATTGGGTCCGGACACCTTGGTCGGCTTTTCGAGCAGCTCCATTTTGTCGAGGACTTTCGATCGGGATTGGGCCTGCTTCGCCATTTGGCCGTAGTGCGCACGGCGGATGTATTCTTCCTGCTTTTCAATGAACTCGCGTTGGGCCACCCACTCTTTCAACTGCCGGTCGTACCGCTCGTCCCGGAGCCGAACATACTGCTTGTAATTGCCGGGGTACGCGGTGATTTTGCGGTTGTGCAGCTCGAAGATTTTGGTGCAGACGCGGTTCAGGAAATAGCGGTCGTGGCTGATGATAATCATGCCTTGTGGTTGCGTCGCTAAGTAGTTCTCCAACCACGTCGTTGTCGCAATGTCGAGGTGGTTACTCGGTTCATCGAGCAACATCACGTCCGGCGCGGACAGCAACAGTTTGGCTAACAACAACCGTCGCTGCTGACCACCGCTGAAGGTCAACACTTCGCGGTGGTAATCCACTTCCCGGAACCCGAGACCGGAGAGGACTTCTTCGACTTTGTGGTCGAGTTGGTAGGCGTCTTGCGCGGACAGCAATTCACTGAGCAAGTCGTACTTCGCGGCGAGTTGTTTGCGGAGAATTTCATCCGTGCAAACCGACAGTTCCTCGGCCACCCGGACTAATTCGTGTTGGGTTTCGAGCAGTTCATCGAAGGCGGATTTGGCCTCGTTGAACAGGGTGCGACCCGGCGGGAACTCCGCGACTTGCAGCAACATCCCGAACCGGGCGCCGGCGTGGAATTTGATCGTGCCCAGGTCCGGCGTATCGACCCCGCACAGCAGCTTCATGAGCGTGGTCTTGCCGGCGCCGTTTGGCCCGACGAAGCCGACCCGTTCCCCCGCGTGAAGTTCAAAGGTCACGTCTTCAAACAACGGCGTGGCATCATACCCCCGCGCCACGTTCGCACAACTCAACAGCAGCATGGTCACCACACCCAATTCGAGACGCAACAAATCCGGATGTTGAAATGATAGCTATCCGAGCAGAACCCGGACCTCGAAACTGAACCGCCGTCGGGTGATCGTCTGGATTTCGACCTCAACGGGGTCGTTCAATTCGCCCAGGGCAACGCCCTGGGAACTGGCTTGCGGTCGCCACGAAAGACGGAATTCCTACCATATCCGTGTGTTCTGACCGGCGGCGCGAACCGGCGTGTCGGGGCGTGCGTATGAGACGTGTTACTGGTGAGTATAGCCCTCGGAGGCCATGTCATGGCTCAGGATGTGATTGTCGAAACCCGCAGCCTGACCAAGGTTTACCGCGACTTTTGGGGACGGAAGAAAAAGACCGCCCTCAACGCGCTGGACCTGAAAATCTACAAGGGCGAAATCTTCGGCTTGCTCGGTCCCAACGGGTCGGGCAAGACCACGACGATCAAGCTTTTGCTCGGGTTGCTCTTCCCGACGGCGGGGGATTCGTTCGTGTTCGGCGAACCGGCCTCGAAGGTCGAGAAGAACGAACGCATCGGGTATCTGCCCGAAGAATCCTACCTGTACCGTTTCTTGAACGCCGAAGAAACGCTCGATTTCTACGGGCGGCTGTTCAACATCGACTCCGCCACTCGCCGCAAACGGGCCGGTGAGTTGATCGAACTCGTCGGCTTGTCCGGCGACAAGAAACGCATCTTGCGGGAATACTCCAAGGGGATGCGGCAACGGATCGGCTTGGCCCAAGCCCTCATCAACGATCCCGATCTCATCATTCTCGACGAACCCACGTCCGGCCTCGACCCGCTCGGCACCAAGTGGATGAAAGACCTCATCCTCGACCTCCGCAAACGCGGCAAGACGGTGCTGATGTGTAGCCACCGGCTGGACGACGTTCAGAACGTGTGTGACCGGATTGCGATCCTGTTCAACGGCGATCTGCAAGAGCAAGGTCGTGTGGACAAGCTGATCGAAGACTCGAATCGGCTCGAACTGCGGGCCACCGGCGTGCAGATGAACGACGCTTTGAAACGCGAGTTGGAAGCGGTCATCAAGAAGCACGGCGGGTCGCTGGAAACGTTCGGCCACCCGACGACGACGTTGGAAGACCTGTTCCTCCGCATCGTCGAAGAGTCCCGTCTGCGTCCGGGCCGCCGGTACATGGAGCCGGTCCAAACTGGCGAAACAGCCAAGTCGTAGTTTTTGTGATCGGTTCGGTCCTCGGTTCTCAATTATTTCCATGAGGGCGTAGCATCGGGGGTTTGCCTCGGCTCGCTTCACTAGGAACTGCTCCTATGACGAATGCGACCCTGTTCGGGATGTTGATTATCGACCGCGACCCGTTCGTGTACGCGGACTTTTGGGGCCTCGTGCAAGCTTGGTTCCAGGACGCGGGCGGGTTCGCCGCACTCGGTTTGTTTGCTTACTTGGCGTATGCCCTGAGTATGCCGGCGGCCCAGGCGGAATCGGCAAAAGCCCGCGCCGGCGTCTCGCCCTTCATGTTGTCGATGGCCGTGTTGGCCCTCATCCTTTACACCGTCTACGCTTTCCTCGTCACCGTGTTTCCGAACATCGGCCCGGACCTTGCGAACGCCAAGATCTATGCCAGCGATCCGGGGCAGTACATCAAGTACGTGCCCCCGAAGTTTGCCTGGAACTTGCAGCCGATGATACTGATGGTCGGCGGCGTATTCGCGCTGTTGGGTATCGGCGAACCGTTTGCCCGAAGCTTGGCCAAGGTGCGACTCCGCAGGCTGTGGGCACTGACTAAACTCAGTTTCCTCGAAGCCATTCGCTCGAAGGTGCTTTGGGTTTTCTTGATTGCCCTGATCCCGTTCATGTTCCCGGCCAAGTGGTTCTTCCCGATCAAAGCCGAAGATGAACTGCGATCGACGGTGGCAATTACCACGTTCTTCATGAACTTCATCTTGCTAGTCCCCGCCGGGTTCCTGGCGGCGTTCAGTATCCCGAGCGACATCAAGAATCAAAACATCTACACCATCGTGACGAAGCCGGTGGAACGGTTTGAATTGGTGTTCGGCCGGTTCATTGGCTACACGATCCTGATGACCGCCGCACTGGTGGCGATGACGACCGTGAGTTGGCTTTTCATCCGCACAACGGGCGTTGATGAGAAAGCGAAGGAAGAGACCTTGAAAGCCCGCGTGCCGCTGCGTGGCACCATGAAGTTCCAATCGCGCAAGGCGGAATTCGCCGGCACCAACGTGGGTCGGGAGTTCGACTACCGTCAATACATCGCCGGTGACCCGTCCAGCCCGCAACGCGCGATCTGGTCGTTCAATTCCTTGCCAAGCGGGATCACGGAAGGCCGCGACTTTGTCCCGTGCGAATTTACGTTCGACATTTTCCAGATGACCAAAGGCGTCGAGAACCGCGGCGTGGACCTCGTGGTCCGGGTTGTGTCCTGGCAGTCGCCACAAGTTCCGCCCTCCGAGATGAAGGACGGAACTTGGAAGTGGGTGGACACGACCAAAGAACTGCAATACCAGGACGAAGCGAAGCAACTGGTGCGGGAGTTGAAAGGGTTGTCCGCAACCGACGACGTGAACCCCGCCTCCGCATTGGCCATAGCCAAACCGGGCAGCAAAGAGTGGGAAATTGTCAACAAGCTGACCGAGAAGTACGGGTTCTACGAAATCTCCGGGAAAGAAATCTTCGACTACCACCCCGAAAGCATCGCGGTGCCCGTCGGCATCTTCAAAAATGCTTTGAAGGACGCCCCGAAGCCGACCAAAGAAAACCCGAAACCCGCACTCGTTCAGGTACAGGTGAAGTGTAACACCCCCGGTCAAATGCTCGGGATGGCTGAGGGCGACTTGTACTTGCTCGAAGGCGAGCGGACGTTCGACGAGAACTACTTCAAAGCCGCGTTCGGGCTGTGGTGTCGCTTGTGCTTCGTGATCGGCTTGGCCGTGACGTGTAGCACGTACCTCGCCGGGATCATCAGCTTCTTGGCCATGATCTTCATTTACGGCTGTGGTTACGCGGTCGATCACATCTCGGACATGGCCAGTGGCACGAGTTACGCCGGTGGTCCCCTCCGGGCCGTGAAATCGCTACTCGGTGCGGAACAACCCACAGCCCAGGTGGATGCCGCCAGTGCCATCGCCCAAGTGACCGAAGGGGGCGACAAGTTCTTTAGCTGGGTGGTGCGGCGGTTCGTGAACATGATCCCGGACGTGTATTCCTTCTCCTGGTCGGGGTTCGTCTCCGAAGGGTTCAACGTCCCGGTGGAATATCTGGTGATGAACTTCGTGGTCATGGTGGGGTATTTACTGCCGTGGTTCATCCTGGGCTACTACCTGATCCGGTCGCGGGAAGTGGCCGAGTAGTCTTCCTCCCTCCCCGCTTGCGGGGAGGGCCGGGGTGGGGTCGAGACGACCTCCCGACCCCAGATGATTGCCAAAACGGGTGGAGGCTTCGATCCCCCTTAATCCCCCCGCAAACGGGGGGAGACAAGAATGTTGAAATCAGTTTCTTTCCTCATTTGATCCGTGTGACAGCGGGGACGGCGAGTCATGGCGAACCCGTTACAGCGTGCAGCGAACCGGCGCAAGGTGATTTACATCGCCCTGATCTTCGCGTTGTTTACGCTGAGCATCTTTTGGCGTGGCAAACTCAGCGTGCCGTTCTCGGGGCAAGTGCAGGCGTCCTCCGCACTCACGCGGTTGTCGGTCCTCAGCCAAGCGGAACGCATGGAGCTACGCGAACTGGACCAAGGCGACCCGGACATTGCCGGGGCCACGGTCCGGCTCAGTCTGGTCGGGGCACGCGGTATTGCCGTCACGATCATGTGGCGGGCGGCCATCGAGAAGCAGAAGCGGAACGAGTTCCACGAGTTCGAGATTCTCGCTCGCGGGGTCACCCGGCTCCAACCCAACTTCATCACGCCGTGGATTTTCCAAAGCTGGAACATCGCCTACAACGTCTCCGTGGAAAACCAGAAACTCGGCGACATGTACTTCTACATTGCACGCGGCATCGAACTTCTGGCCGAAGGCGATCGGATGAACTCGAAAGTTTATCGAAGCGAGGACGGCAAAGAGAAGAAAGTCGGCTCGCCCGACATTCGCTACCAAATCGGCTTCTATTACCAGAACAAGTTCAGTGTGTCGGACAAAGTGAGCACACTACGGTCGTTAATGCAAGTCAGTTGCATCAAGCCGATCGAACGCCGGAAAACGACGCTGGAGATTCCCGGCAAGGGCGTGGACATGGTGGCGTTTGAACGCTTTTGCATCGCCAACCCCGAACTCGTTCGCCGCCTCCAAGCCAAATTGAATTGCGTGCGACCCGAAGAAGTCGTGCAGTTCCTCGTGGACAACGAAAAGATCCCGTCGCTGTACAAGAACGACAACGAACTTGCGGACCCGGCGGACCAATTCCCGATCTTGCCAGAACAGTTCGGCGAAGGCGACCAGGAGTACTATCCGGGCAAAGCGGTTGACGATAGCTTCGATGCGTTTCATGCCGCGCGGGCGTGGTTTGCCTACTCTTCGACGGTGATTCCGCCCAACCGGAAAAACAAAGAGAGCGAGTTCATCCCGTGGTCCTCGCCGCAACCCGGCGAGTACGACCCCTTCCAATACCGGATGCCCCGCGCACCGGCACTGATCGTCTTCCGCCAACAGGGTTCCCGAGCACAAAGCTACCTTGCGGAACGCCTGACGAAAGAAGGCTGGTTCGACAACAAAACGACCTGGAACCCGGACGAGTTCGTCGGTGCGAACAATGCGTGGTTCCGCGATAGCGTCACGGGCACGCCGAAGAGTGTGGCCCTGTTGGCGAAGTCGAACGCCCAAGCGGAGTGGGCACGAGCGGCCAGCATGTGGGCGACCTTGGGGCAAGAAACCGGGCTTCAACCGTCGCAAGCAACGATGGATCGGCTTAAATACCTCGCGGGTGTGAACCGCGGGTCGGGCTTGCCGCCTGAAATGAGCCGGGAAGAACTGGCCGCCCGTGGCATTTCGGAAGAACAGCACGAAGCGCAGAAATCCCTTGTTTACTTCGACCAAAACCGCCAAATCACCAACTTCAGTTACTTCCTGGCAACGTCCCAAACCGAGCAACTCGACCTCACGGTCGAAGCCCGCAAGTTGCTCTGGAGCGCCGATCAAGCCCGCGCGGTTGCCAAGAACGAACTGGCCGCCACACGCTACAAGCAAGCGCTCGCCACCTGGCACGAAGTCCTCCGCCAGCACCCCAACTTCCACCGCCAGGACCGCTCGGACAAGATCGAGGAAGACACCTATGAGTACGAACTCAACCTGATTCAGCTTTTGAAGGAGGACGGCGCCGTTCGAGAGCGTACCAAGCGTCTGGCCGAAAACTCGTCGGCCTTACTCGGGCCACTGGCGTTGAAGAGTTTTGACGACTACCTCCAAGCCATCGCGGAAGACGAAGCCGCGTTGCAAATCGCGGCGGAACGAGTCCTGAGCTTGCCCGCCCAACCCGACGACCCCCGCGCCAAGGCCCGCCAACAAACCGAACGGGTTCAAGCCACGTTGGGTGCCTTCGCCGGAGCGTTTACCGTGCCCGAAGTCACCCGCAACACCATCGTTCGCGGCGTGATCGACCAGGATTACCCGTGGATGAAAGAGTTCAAGTACGAACCCAAAGAGCGCGATGCGTCTGGCAGGGTTGACCAAAACGCTTATTGGGTCGTGCCCTCGACGCGGGAAAGTGTCAAATCTCGACTGGGCTTAGTCCGTAAAGCCCCCGTTGAGCAAACGCAACCCGCAGCCGACCCGGCTAACCCCATGAGTCCATAGCGGGGCCATAGTGGGGCCATAGTCACACTGTTTTCGGAGCCGATCTCGAAACCGCAAGGCCGTTGCCTTGCGGTTTCCCTATTTCATCACCTGGTTTATTGGTCGATCGGGAGTTGAATATGTCTCAAGTTGTGTTGGCGGTACTTGCGCACCCGGACGATGCGGAGTTTTTGTGTGGGGGGGTGTTGGTACGGTTGCACCGGGAACACGGGTTTGAACTTCACGTGGCCACCATGACGCCGGGTGACTGTGGCAGTGCCGAACACACGCCGGACGAAATTGCGGCCATCCGCCGGGCCGAAGGCCAAGCGGGTGCGAGCGCGATTGGCGCAACCTATCACTGCCTGGAAGAACGCGACTTGCGGGTGATCTACGCGGAACCGCCCCTGGAGAAAGTCGTTCGACTCATCAACGAAGTGCGGGCCAACATCGTCATTACGCACAGCCCGGACGACTATCACCTCGATCACGAACAGACCAGCAAAATCGTCCGCGCCGCGACGTTTGCGGCGCCGATTCAAAACTTCCTCGACGGTCGGCACCTGCACAAACCGATCGACGCCATCCCGTACCTCTTCTACTGCGATCCGCTCGAAGGAAAAGATGTGTTCGGCCAGCCGATCCACCCGGCGTTCCGCATCGACATCACGACGGCCATCGACGACAAAGCCCGCATGTTGGCGTGCCACGAAAGCCAACGGGCGTGGCTGCGCAAACACCACGGCGTGGACAACCTCGTCGATTCGATGCGCGACTGGTCCGCGAAGCAAGGCCAAGTGGCCGGAGTCGCCTTCGCCGAAGGGTACCGCCAACACCTGGGGCACAGCTACCCGCAAGACAACATTCTGGGCAAACTGTTGGGAATCGTGTGATGCTTTCGATTTGTGCCCTGAAGGGGCACCGGGTTGTAGCCACGGGTGGAGCGAAGCGCAACCCGTGGACAGCGACTCCCATTGTCAATCGCCCTGAAGGGGCGAAGGAACCGCCTCTGCCCCTTCAGGGCAGTTTACAGTTCGGAAATTCTGTTCCACGGGTTACGCGAAACGCTTCACCCGTGGCTACAGCCCTCGACCCCTACCAGGGTCGTCAAACTTGAAATCGTTTCCCAACACCGTTTGTGAAGTTCAACACAATCTAGCAGCTTAGAGCGGTTCTCGCATTGGTGTAGCGTACACCAATGCCATATTTTGCGAGCTATCTTCCGAGTGTCCGCTACACAA
The DNA here is from genome assembly GCA_043785105.1 of Fimbriiglobus sp. Lineage (GTDB taxonomy): Bacteria > Planctomycetota > Planctomycetia > Gemmatales > Gemmataceae > Fimbriiglobus. The sequence goes on along the minus strand of JAYVXO010000006.1, from coordinate 463 downwards.
AATCGGGAACCGCTCTAGTGATTGTGCCGGCGGTGTGAATTCTCCGTGAAGTGCGGATGCGACGACACCCCGCATCCTTGACACATCGGGGTCATCGGCTTACAAAGGTCTGTTCAAAGGCTAACTGTTTCCCACCTGGCTCGTGTTGGGTGCCGTTGTTCGTTGCTTGCGGACACGTCACTTTCACGAGATGTTACGGTCCGACTTGCCCCGGACCGGACCCCCGATGTCCCTCACGACCGGCTGCACTATGAACCCCGTCGATCCGATGCCAACGCCAGAATCCACACCCGTCACACTGGCTGAAGTGGGGCCTGAAACACCGACGCATCCGCACTCCGAAACTCCACCGCCCTTACCCGCCGAACACGTTGCAGCCCATGCAATCGTTGCAAGCGCCAAGGCAGCGGGAGAAACGGTGGCCGCTGTTGTTCCGGATGTGTTGCCGCCTGCGCCGCCGCCG
>JAYVXO010000005.1:0-9143 GCA_043785105.1 Fimbriiglobus sp. | reverse complement strand
AAGCCGAGTGAGATGATTAAGGATTACACACTCGCCAACCTCGTCCCGATCCCGGATACGACCGACGGCACCAAACTCTGGCAAATGGTAGACCCCTACGTGTACCGTGAAAAACTGACGCTCCCGAAGATGATTATCAACGGCACCAACGACCCGTACTGGCCGCAAGATGCACTCAACACGTACTGGGATGAACTCAAGGGTGAAAAGAACTTGCTGTACGTCCCGAACGCGGGTCACGGGTTGCGGGAACGGACCAATGGCAAGGAACAACTCTTCCCCGAACGCGCCGTGACCACACTCGCCGCGTTTTGCCGCAGCCAGATCACCGATAAAAAGCTGCCGATGTTCGAGGGCCGAAACGTGACGACGAAAGACGGCCAAGAATACGCATTGCGATTTGACACGCCGACCAAAAACCTTCGTCTGTGGGTAGCGGATTCGGCAACACGAGACTTCCGTCAGGCGACCTGGACCGCAAAAGATTTGTCCAAGATTCCGGTCATGGAGTCATTACCGATGCAAGCCCGTGTGCCAATCGAAGCAGCTACCTCGGGACTCCGCGCGGTCTTCGTGGAAGGTGAGTTTGATGTCGATGGGTTGACGTTCAACCTGTCCACGCCGATCACGATTCTGGAAGCGAAGAAGTAAACCTGTGCCGTGGGATTTTGCCACCGAGTTATCGAAGCACGGGCCGCAGAGTGGTGACAAGCCGTTGTCACTGACTGCGGCCCGGTCGTATTGTGCGTTTGTGACCAAGTCGCATTACGAAAACTTCACTGTGGTCTCCGCGCTGCTTCCTCGCCGACTCGTGCCACACTTTCACACGGTGTATGCCTATTGCCGCTGGGCGGACGATCTCGCCGATGAGACGAGTGGCGGGCAGGAGGCACTCGACTTGTTGGCGTGGTGGCGACGCGAATTGCACGGCTGTTACGACGGAAGATCAACGCACCCGGTGATGATCGCACTACAAGCAACGGTTACGAAGTTTCACATTCCCCGTGAGCCGTTTTTGAACTTACTTATCGCGTTTGAGCAAGACCAACACGTCAAGCAGTACGACACGTTCGAGCAACTTCTCGGGTATTGTCGCAACTCCACAAACCCGGTCGGCCACCTGGTCCTTTACCTGTTTGAATGCTTCACACCCGAACGGGCTAGGCTTTCCGATGAAGTGTGTACCGGGTTGCAACTCGCCAACTTCTGGCAAGACATTGCCCGCGATGCCGCGAAAGGTCGCTGTTACGTTCCGATCGAAGACCAACGCCGCTTCAACATCAGCGAAGCTGATTGGAACGCGAAACGGTACACCGCCACATTCGCAGAGGTGATGAAGTTTGAACTGAATCGCACTCAAGGTTACTTCGAGCGGGGTTCGGTGTTGCTCACCGATTTGCCCGGCATGGCCCGCCTGGATGTGGAGCTTTTCATTGGCGGTGGTCGCGCCATTTTGTCAGCAATTGAGGCGATCCATTACGACGTGTGGAGTCAACGCCCAGAAGTGTCAAAGCGACAAAAGTTAGTGTTGTTAATACAGGCCGTTTTGAACTGGTTATTGCCACAGCATCAAATCTGAGTGAACTCGCAACCGCTTTGTTGGAAGAAACGCTCCTTACCCCCCTCTTCGGCGTATTTCTTCCAGCTAAGCGGTTCATCCTATAGCTATCTAGCGATTTAATAATTACACGATGTTTGAGTTGCTATATCGAACACTAATCCGCCTTCCACCTCCTCTATTCAGACGGGGTAAGAATTTTGACTTGACAACAATCAGGTATTTTTTGCCATATTTGACTAAATTTCATTTTACGCTGGATATTCCCTTGATAAACTTTCGCCGAGAAGACTAACCAGCCGTTTGCGAAAGTACCCATTTTGAAGGAGTGTGTGATGAGTCTTATGTTTCGCGCGCATTTATGCGTGGTAATTTTCCTGCTAGCAGTTTTCACTGCGACAGTCACGTCGGCTGATGTAGCCAAACCTACGGCCGCGCCAGCACCCACGGGCTACGATAACGTTCCCAACACGATCGATTCCAATACCCCGGAGGAAGTCAAGAAAACCCTCCAAGCCAGTTTTGATGCGGACCGGAAAGGTTTTCAAAGCGTCGAGGAAGAAAAGGACGGGTTGGGCCCGGTTTACAACGGGGCGAGTTGTGTGGAGTGCCACCGGAATCCGTCTACTGGTGCCGCCAGCCAAGTGGCGGTGATCCGGGCTGGCAAGAAGGAGCCCAAGACCGGCGAATTCGTCGAACCGCCGGGGGGATCGCTCATTTTTCAACGCGCGATCAACCCGAAGATTCAGGTCCGCGTCTCCGACGAGTTCAAAATCCGCACCTTGCGAATTGCGACCAACATCCTCGGCAGCGGGTTCGTCGAGTGCATCACTGATGATGACATTCGGGCCGTGCAACTGAAGCAGCCCCAAGACATGCAAGGCGCGATCGTTCTCGCACCCGTGGTGCAACGGCCGGACCACGCCGGCGGCTACATCTCCACCGAGCGAGTCGGGCGGTTTGGGTGGAAGGCCCAGGAAGCCTCGTTGCTCAATTTCAGTGCGGGTGCCTATCTCAACGAAATGGGGATCACCAGTCCGCTCCAGCGGATCGAAAACAGTGCAGCCGGCCAAGACGTGTTTGACTTTAACCCCCGTCCCGACGTGCAGGATCAGACCGTTGAACCCAATGATGACACCAAGACCCCTCACGTCTTCGGTGTTGACACCGAGACGTTCACGCGATTTATGCGCGCCACCAAAGCCCCTCCGGTAGACGACAAGCCCGCGAACCCGGCCTTGGTAGCCAAGGGGAAAACAGTGTTCAGCGGCTTCAACAAGGGGTGCGCGGTCTGCCACGTGCCGACGTGGACGACCGCCCCGTTGGGAACGGAAATTGGCGACTTTAAAGTTCCGGCTGCTCTGGCGAATAAGACGATCGAACCCTACTCCGATTTTATGCTCCACAACGTCGGAACGGGTGACGGGATTGTTCAAACGCAGCACGCCCAGCGCCCGACGCACGGGTGCGAAAATAAGGAAAACATCACGTTGAAGAGTTGGGGGAAGGGCCCCAAGGTGCTTAGCCTCTACGCGGAGATGTATAAATCGTACTACGATGACGAAGCCTCAGCAGGTAAACCTGATCCCAAGCGGAAGAAGCAGCGTGTGCTGGGTGGAGCGTTGATTCCCACGGCCGACATGATAAAGACCCCCCCACTTTGGGGGTTGCGTGTCCGGCCACAGCTGATGCACGACGGACTGTCGCTGACAATTGACGAGGCGATTCGTCGTCACGCTGGTGAGGCCAAGGATTCTACCAAGTGGTACGTGGAAACCTTGTCTGACGACGACCGAAAGGCGTTGCTGGAATTCCTTGGAACGCTGTAAGTTGAACTTCGCGTTTTGCTAAAACCAAGCGCGAACACAACTTCGTTTCGTATGCCCGACCGCAAACGGAAGGCCAAGAAACAAACGGTTCCGTTGTGGTCCAGAAGCATCAAAGTGGCAGTGGGTGAAGGGAGCCTGTGTGAGAGAATCCCGTCTTCACACACTGCCACTCTCTATCTGTTGTGACATCACGATGCGGCCAGTGGCTCGTTCGCGGACGATCCGGGAGAGCAGTTCTTCGGCAGTGCCGCGTGTGAGTTGGGTTGCCACCGAAAAGGCCGGGAGTTTGACCAACGCTTCGGCGTCTTCTTGGGAACAACCCCGGACGGTCCGAATGATTGGCACCAGTGAACCCGAGGTGAGAGCGGGGTGGGCGTCGATCACAACGTCCCATTCGGCACGGGCTTTTTCGCGGCGCAGCATTCGTTCGAGGTCGGTGAGTTCGATCACCACCGTGAGGAGATCGGCGGTCTTCAAGCGGTAGTGTTTCGGGATGCCATCAAGAGAGAAGGGCGGTTGGCCGGTGACCGCGACAGGCAAAAACTGATAGTCCACCATCGCGGCCAGTAGGGATGTTTCGTGCAAGCACGGATCGTCGGCTTGGACTTGCAACTCGACAACTGCCAGCGTGCGTTCACCGACCGACACCAGCGTTTGCACGCGATCCCCGTACAACGCGGCTGCGAACGCCGGGGCTGCCAGTGCCGGGATTGCCAAGGCGAGTTTGATGTTGGCCGCTTCCCGCACGGCTTGAGCAAACTGCGGATCGTTGAGGCGGACCACGACCCGCTGTTCCGGGTTTTTGTCGCGGACCAACAAGGCGATTTCGAGATTCGCTAACTCCGAAGAGGTAGCCGCCACAACAGCCCGTGCGGTATCCGTGCGAGCTTGGCGAAGCACTTCCGCAACCGTGGCATCCCCCACGATCACGGCGATGCCCATGCGCCGGACCGTTGCGGCAAACGTGTTGGCGGCGTCCTTTTCGATTGCAACCACTTGCTTGCCCATCCGCACGAACTCTTCGACACAGCGAAAGCCGACGTTCCCCAGTCCGCACACCACGATGTGCCCACCGTCCGGGATTTTGCGCGCTTCAAACGCCCCGCCCAACTTGGCGCGCACAAGGTATTGCGTGAAGATCGCGGTGAACCCGGCGATGAGTGCGGCCCCGGCGATCTTCAAGAAACTGATGAACACCTTCACCCAGTCATCGCGGCCTTCGCCTTTCAAATCCGAACCCGTCGCAACAATACTCACCGTCTGATAAATCCCGTCCGCCCAATCGACGCCGATGCCGAAACGAAAAACAAGGGTGCTGCCGAAGAGTGTAACAAACAGTGCGACCGTGCCGAGTTTCACGGCGAGATCAATCTCACCCAGCGTGCGACGAACGGTGCGGCCAATGCGTTTGAGCCAACTGGCCCACAACACGCTGGAAAAGAGATCGCCGTTCCCGGTTGCCAGGAGCGGCTCAAGATCGTCCGGGCGGCCACAAACAATGACCCGGTCCCCCGGTGACAACGCGACGCCACTAGGGATGTGTTGCAGCAACTGGATATTAGTATTGGCTGTTTCGTGGGCCAGAATCAGCAAGTGGAATTGCCCCGCCAAGTCGTTCAACTTCCGACCGACCAGTTCGGAGCCTTCGACAATCTGGATTTCAGCAATCTGTTGTGGCCCGGAGTCTAGCTTGAACGCCCCGAGTGAATCCCCAGTTAACGCGGAGACGGCCAACAGCGGTGCGGTGAGTGCGGACACGGAAAGTGCGGTGATGTTGCGAATCGCGTGACCGAGCCGGTTGATTAAATTCTGGTTGAACATCCGCACCACGATGCGGCAATCCGGGTTGATGCGGCGGATCAGCAGTGCCGCCGAGACGTTGACGAGGTCATCGCTGGTGACAATCAGCACACCACGGACGGCGGCGAAATCAATCTGTGCAAGCGCCTGCAAATCGCGGCAATCACCACGAATCACTTGCACACCCGTTAACCGGGGATCGTCCGGCTTGATGTGCAAATCGAGAACAATCACCGGCACGCCGGCGCCGCGTAAGAAATCCAACACCCGCCACCCGACCCGACCCAAGCCACACAACACGACTGGACGATTCACGTTGCTCCCTCATGGATTAACGGCACGGATTACCGTCACAGATCAACGGCACGGATGGACGGCATGAACGCAACCAGCGATAATCCATTCAGCGATCAAGGAAAGTGTATGCAACTTGCTATTCGTCGGAGAGCCGCATGGATTTGGACGACAAAGTTTGCCTGTGCTTCCACGTCACCCGGCGAAAACTCGTGAACTTCGTTCGCATCAACCAACCGAAGGTGCCGAGCCAACTGTCCGAATGCGGCAGTGCGGGTACGGGGTGTGGGTGGTGCATCCCGTTCTTGAAGCAGATTCACAAGCACGGCACCGTGGGCGCAACGACGGAACTCGAAACCCTGACGGCGGAGGAGTATGCCAAGCGGCGGGCTGCCTACGTGAAGTCGGGGAAGGGCACCCCACCGCCCGGCGCAACCCCATTGGCAGAATCGTAACCCCATACCGAGTACCACACGATGTTGCCCCATTACGATGTGATTGTCCTCGGTGTTGGCGGGATGGGTTCCTCGACCCTGTTTGAACTGGCCCGGCGCGGGCAGCGGGTTCTGGGTTTGGAACAATTTCCGTTGCTGCATTCTCGTGGCAGTTCCCACGGCCACACCCGCGTGATTCGGCAGGCTTATTACGAACACCCGGACTACGTGCCACTTCTGAAAGGTGCCTATGACCGTTGGTACGATCTGGAACAACGGACCGGACGACATCTTTTCACCGCGTGTGGGGTTCTTAACATCGGCACGGCAACCGGGGAATTGATCGACGGCGTCCGCACTTCGGCGAAGCAACACCACCTGGATGTCGGAGAATTCACCGCAACCGAACTCATGACCCGCTTCCCGGCGTTCCGCTTCAAGGACCAGAACATGGTCGGCATTCTGGAGCGAAACGCCGGGTACCTCTTCGTCGAAGAGTGCGTGCGGGCGTACTGCGACAGTGCGGTGTCAGTGGGCGCCAGCATCCACGCGGAAGAGCCGGTGATTGGTTGGAAGGCGGTTGCCGATGGCGTCGAGGTTCGCACGGCAATAGCAATTTACACGGCCAAGAAATTGGTCATCACCGCCGGTGCATGGGCGACACAGTTGCTGGCTGACATGGGGTTGCCACTCACGGTGATGCGGCAGGTGATGCACTGGTTTCTGCCGCAGAATCCGGCACTGTTTCGCCGCGATCGCTTCCCGGTTTATTTAATTGACGGGCCAATGGGCGTGTTCTACGGCACGCCAATGATTGACCCTCGCGGCATCAAAACGGCACAACATTACGGCGCACCGGAAGTCAGCACGCCGGACCAAGTGGACTGGACCACACAAGATCATGAATCGCAAACAACTCGCACGTTTCTGGAAGAATACCTACCGTCAGCAGCGGGGAATTGCACAAGCAGTCAAGTCTGCCAGTACACGCTGACACCGGACCGTCACTTCGTGATTGATACCCACCCGCAATACCCCCAAGTCGCTGTTGCAGCGGGGTTCTCCGGGCACGGGTTCAAGTTCGCATCGGTCGTGGGGGACATCCTCGCGGACTTGGTACTGACCGGAAAAACCAATTGGCCGATCGAGATGTTTCGATCGGCCCGGTTCAAATTAGAAAATCGGTTGAACAGTATTCGTGTCGAGTAATTGAGGGTATTGGTTTTGTGCCCTGAAGGGGCACTGGAATGTAGCCACGGGTGGAGCGAAGCGCAACCCGTGGACAGTGGCATCAGTTGTCAATCGCCCTGGAGGGGCGAAGGAATTCCTCTGCCCCTCCAGGGCAGTTACGTTGGGGGTACTTGTTCCACGGGTTGCGCGAAGCGCTCCACCCGTGGCTACATTCCGGTGCCCCTTCAGGGCACAAAAACAAATTCAACAGTTATTCGGAAATCAGGCTATTATCACGAGTGACGATCGACCCGTTTCTATTGTGGTGGTTCGCCTGGCACCGGGGGTTTTTTCTGTCTGAGTTCCGCCAATCGTTCGCTCAGAGCATCGTGATCGCGGTTGCTGATTCGGCGGAACCCTTGCCAACTGAGTAGGGCCAGAAACCCCGAAATGCCGAGCCAAACAAACCCACCAATAACGGGGGAGACTATGCCGAAAAGGTTTCGTACTTCGTGCCAGCGGAACACTTCTAATTCCCATCGGGAGTAATCGTAGATTGGCAACCAACCCAGCATGAAGGGTGGTGTGCAACCCAATAAGAGAAATAGGAACGATCCGATGAAATCAATTCCACCTCCGCGAGACATTATGCTGAGCGGCATCATGCAACACAACATGATGAACAGCCAATGGCCGCCGCCGATGAATAGCGCAATCATCATCGCGCGGATGGTGGCAATCATCGTGGTGCGGGCACTGATCGAGCAGAGAATCCCTAGCCACGCAAACGCCGAGATGTAAATCGCAAAATAGATTGCGGTGACCACGATCATCGGTGGATCGACGGCGCCGCAAAGCAGTCCAATCGCCCAGATCAACAGGATCACACTATAACCGCGACGCAGTCCCAGGACGCACCCGAGCCACTTCGCACTGACCATTTCCCAGGCTGTGAGTGGGGTAGCGATCAAGCTAATCCAGGTGTCTCGATCTCGCTCCCCCGAAACCGCTGCCGATCCCCGCACCGTTACCGAGAGCAGTATCAGCGCACCAAGAGTGCCGGTTGCCACTCGGACCCACATGTTGATGCCGTATTGGAAGGTGGTGATCCGTTCGTGCATATTTGCCCGATAAAAGTTGAAATCGAACAACAGATTAACGAGTGGAATCAGGTCACCGAATTCAATGACGAGAAGTATGATCGGGATTGAGAATACCAAAACCATGATGATGATGGACATCATCCATCCCGCGCAACCACCCCGGACACCGCTATCTACGAAAACTTCCTTCCAGAACATCGGGTCGTCACCCAGAACGGGTCGTTGTTTCGCCTGCCGTTTCGTCGTGCCTTTTGCCGCTCCGTAGCTTTGGTGCAAGGCAATGGCCCGTAGCCGCAGAACCGAATAGCTCAGCGTGACAACGGAAACGAGGCCCCAAAACAGGGCGTAACGGAACATGGCGGTGATGAGCGCGGCAGTTGAAAAGCCGCCGAATAGGCCGCTGAACAACAGCCGAGGGACGACGTAAAGCACATTCCCGGCGGCCAGCCAATCCGTCGCTTCCGCCAGCCAGTCGATCACTTCGGCCGTGTTGATGGTGTAGTTCAGGACGGTAATCGGCGCGACGGGCATCGTGCTCAAAATGTTGCGGACGAAAAACGCCAGCATCGCCGTAACAATGGCATACACCGTTATCATCAGGTACGACAAGGCGATGGCATCACGGGGGCGTTTTAATGTTGTGGAAAAGTAGATGCTGACGGCAGCCAGCCCGATGACGGTGATGACGGTGATCGTGGTGCTGGCAATCAAGAGATCAATATCAATGCCGCCGAAAAGCTGCATGAACGCCACGACGGGCAACCCCGCCATGACGTACATGAGCAAGTTCACAATGCGGGCAGCGAGTTTGCCGAAGATGATCTCGTGCCCACGCAGGTCGGTGGCAAGCAGGAACTCTAGGCCGTGTTGATTGATGTTGTTGGAATCTGGGCGGCTTGGTAAACGGCTGGGGTAAGGCTGGCAAACTCAGACCGGAGCGCACGGATGCATCGCC
>JAYVXO010000004.1:0-26514 GCA_043785105.1 Fimbriiglobus sp. | reverse complement strand
TATAAGAACTCAGTGAAGCTGAAGCATTTGGAGAACCTCATGGAACTGGTCGAACTGCGCGATCTCGATCAAGCCCGTTCGTACTTGTTACAGGGCCTCTGGCTGCAACGGGTGGTCAAGCCGACGCCGGCTCTGGTGCGAAATATTCTTGAGTGGGCACAGGAAATTGCGTCGAGTGGGCAACCCTTACCCCCGATTGGTTTCGTTGCGGACTTGGGCAACGTTGTTTATGGCCATGACCGGGGGAGGCAATCCCAAGATACCGTTGATGTCCCCGGTTGGTCGGCGACGTTGGCCCGCAGTTACGAAGATCACTTGCTTGGCAAAATTTATTCGGACTGGACGTTCGAGCGGGCCACGGACGCTTTGCGACGCTACACCGGACGCGATCAAGCCAAAGGGCTGGCCTATGTCATCAAGCAAATCCGCGAGCGGGGCAACATCGGCGGCGTCGAACTTTCGCCGGCGATCATCCGGGGCCTGTTGACGATTTCGGCGGACGAACTTTTAGCCGAGGGGTATGAACAACTCCAGCGCGACGGCCCGATGCCACTGTTGACCCGGCAGTACGAAACGTTGGTCAGTGCGGCCCGGCGGATGGCGGAAGTCCTTGGCCCGGAGGATGTGATTGCTTTGGAGCAACGCACCGCCCTTGCCGATATGGGGCAATATGTGGCCCATCGACAGATTCTACAAACAACGGCACGTCTCGAATCGCGGTTGCCACCCCGGCCAGTCCGACCGCTCGTGGGTCGTAAAGAAGTGCCGACCCGAGTGATGGACGAGGACCAGTACCCCGTGGGCGGGTACACGTCAATTTCCACAAAGGGTTCGATTGAAAGTCTGTTGCATTCGCAACTGGCGTTCATGGAGCGTGCCGAACGCCCCGACCTGTTCGACATGAAGTTCGTGCGTGACGAACTCTTTTACTATTCCCGTGACGAGAACCAGTTCTTGCGCCGACGGCGGTCGTTCGTGTTCGCACTGTTCCCGAACTTGGTGGCAGCGCGGTTCAAAGATACGGGGCTGCCGTGCCAACGGATCGTGATGACGTTGGCGGTGATCTTGACGATCATTCGGCGACTCTCGGACTGGTTAAGTACCGATGCGCTTCGGTTTGAAGTCGTGTTCATCAATCCGACGCCGAAGAAACCTCAGGCACTCGCCCATGAGATGGAGTTGTTGCAGTTGCTGTTACAAGAACCAATCGAACGCGGATCGGTAGTTGTTGGGACGCTGGGAACGCATTCGGCGTTAGAGTCGTTCTGCGAACACGAAGCGAGAACGAACCAAGTTCAATGCCTGACCCTTTCGACCGTGCCGATTACGATCAATCCCGAAGGTGCTGTGATAACGACGCTCACGGTCAACAGCCCCCAGCCTCAATTGACGGATGCTCATGGCGTGCCTGTCCTGTTCGACACCGAAGACGCCTTCGAGCATTGGGCGGCAGTCTTAATGCGGTTGCTCGAATTTTGGGTGTGAGGACGCACAAAGCCCACGAATGATCATTCGTGGGCTTTGTGCGTCCTCACACACCAATTGGACGGTTCGGGACACCTACTTCGTTGATAAACGAACCCCTTTGACCTCGCGGGCGTACAATCAGGATTGCGGTGTAATTTCCAGGATTGGTGGCTTCGCGGGGCTTTTACTCATGCTGTCTTCGCTCACGGACCCCAACATTCTTCTGGGCGGGTTGATACTTGCCCTCGTGCAGTTGCTCGCCGCGATCCCGTGGCTACGTGCCATTGACCCACGCGGCTTTGAGCGGTCGATCCGCAACCCGAACACGGCACTGACTGCGGTTGGGACCGTGGTCGGAATCGGTGCGTTGATCGCACTGTTTCTCGGCTACAAAGGGGACTCGTCCAGTTTCCAGATGATCGGCCGCATTTACGGCGGCGTGTTGCATCTTCAACTCTTGATCGACCTGTTCATTCTCGGCCCGGTCGTGTTGACGTGGATTTTCCCGAAAGCCGGGGCGATCGCATTCGCGGCGTACCGGGAAGCGTGGCGACAGCCGATGTTCTGGTTGATTCTGATCGTTGCCCTAATTGCGACGTGGATTTCCGTCGTGATCCCGTACTTCACGTTCGGCGATGACTTCAAGATGATGAAGCAAATCGGCTTCGACATTGTGATGTTGGCGGCGGTTTTGTTCGGCGTATTGGCTTCAAGCATGTCCATCAGCGAAGAAATTGAAGGCCGAACCGCATTGACGGTGATGAGCAAGCCCGTGAACCGACGCCAGTTTCTGCTCGGCAAGTACCTCGGGATCCTGATGGCGTGCGGCGGGATGTCGTTGATCCTGGGTTTGAACCTGAACGCAGCACTGGTCGTAAATCCGGAGTTCGACCCAATCAACAAAGACCGTGCTTACGACGCGATGCCGGAACAAGCCAAGGCACTGATGGTTCCGACGTTTGAATCCTTAGTTCCTTCTGGTCCGGCGCGGACGATCGCTCGTGGTGCCGGGATGTGGTTCGGGGAAAACTTTGCCCACACGTTCGGGATTATGCTGGGGTTCGGACAGGTGATGATTCTGGTAGCCATCGCCACGGCACTGGCGACGCGGTTGCCGTTCATCATTAACCTCGTAATCTGTCTGATGATTTACTTCCTGGGCCACTTGGCGCCGGTGATCGTGCGGGTGACGGATAAAACCAGCGACAAGGAAAACACCGCCGTCGGGTTGGTGCGGTTCTTGGGTAACTTGTTCGACACGTTGTTGCCCGCGCTCGAGTTCTTCAACATGGGTCCGGCCATCATCCGGGAAACACCGCTCGACCTCTGGCCGTTCGCGGGCTACGCCGTAACCGTCACGCTTTATGCGGTCCTATACACCGTGATTGCTCTCATTGTGGGTTTGCTACTGTTTGAAGACCGTGACTTGGCCTAATTTACCGGCAACGGGTTCAGGAAGTCGATCGTCGCCCGGAGTTTGCAGTGGGCAACCTCCGGGCGATGTTGTTAGTCTAAATGGATCGGAATCTGGCTGAATTCATCGACCTGCGTTGTTAACAAGGTCTTGTTAAACGACCCTCACATCAGCCACGATCCGGACGGGGAGCGGTTCCGTGACTTCCAACCCAACCCAGACTGCGAAAAGTTACTTGAACGGTATGCCACTCGCCAAGTGGGGTGCCATTCTGGGGTCAGTCGTGGCCTCGGTGTGCCTCGCCCTGATGTTTCCGCTTTTGTACCTGTTCATCGACTTGCTCGCCTCGCAAGGCCGAGCGCCCACTTACACGTCGGTACCAGCTCGTAGTCAACAGCACTTCCGGGAAGAATGGATCAACGCCCTCTCGCAAGACTCCGAAATCGCGGAGCGACTGCTCCAAATTCGCCCCGCACCGCCCGCATCCACAACGACATCTTCGTGGGAATGGGACGCGCGCTGGCAAGCCACGAACTCTGTATGTCTCCAGCACAAAATTAGCCCCGACGCTGCCGAGTTGTACCACCCGCTCGACCGAACCGGGTCGAACAGCACTGCTGACACCCATGATGAATTTGGCATGTTGAGTTTGGTGGTGCGGGAACGCGGTCACTGGACCGGAAGTCTACTGGCGTGGCTGGCGTCCTGGAACACCTGGACTTGGAAGCCGACGCCGGCGGATTCTGCCAATCGGCACTACCTAACTGGGCTTTTCCTCATCGCGTTCCTGCTTGTCGTTGTGCGCGGCGTTGCGATGTACATCACGTCGTACTGCACAACCATTGCGACCATCGACGCAGCAACCCGGTTGCGTCGGGCGGTTTACACCCATGCCCAACGACTTTCGGCCGTGGCGATTCGACCGGACCTTCAATCCGAAGCGGGCGAAATCGTGACGCGCCGAGTCGATCAGATTCAGGACGGTTTGGTGGCGAGCTTATCGGGGGCCGTTCGCGGCCCGGTGATCGTACTCCTGCTCACGGTGCTTCTTTTCGCGGAGCATTTTTGGTTAACCGTTGTGGTCGTGGCGCTCTCGCTGATCGTGTGGTTGTTGGCCGGTCAAGCGGCAACTTGGTTCCGACGAGACGCCCGTGTCGCAGGCCGTCGGGCCGAAGCGCGGCTCGGAATGATGCGCGAATCACTTTCCCGAATGCAGTTGGCAAAAGCCTATCTCATGGAGCGGTTCATTCAAACCCGGTTCGAGCGGCATCTCTCGGACTTGTCCAAATCGGTCCGACGGCGACAACGCGGTGACACGCTATCCCGTCCGACACTGCTGACGATTGTGACACTGGCGGCCTTGGGGCTGCTATTTCTGGCCGGTCGAGTCGTGCTCGTGGGCGAGATGTCCGTTGCCGGATTGATTCTGAAATGCGCGTGCTTGGCGACTTTGGTCATTGCCATCAGCCGTTGGATTGCGGCCCGCGTTCGGGTTCGCAAAGCGAACGATGCCGCTGCGGATGTCTTCGAGTTTCTGGACCGCCGTGCCGACGCGGGGCAAACGATCGACGCCGAGTTTTTGCCGCCGCTCACGAAAAAATTGGAATTCGTGGATGTCAGCTTGCGGGAACTCGGGACCGGCCGAATGCTGTTGGAAAAAGTCTCGTTCGTGTTACCGGCAGGGAGCAAAACCGCGATCGTCGCGACCGACCCGGACGAAGGGTATGCACTGGCTTACGTGTTGACGCGGTTCCTGGACCCGAGCGCGGGCGAAATTCGGGTCGATGGTAAAAACACCCGCTGGGTCACTTACGAATCCGTCCGGATGCAAATCGCCGTCGTGCTGGAACAGGCGTTGACCTTCAGCGACACGGTTGCAAATAACATCGGGTGTGGCGACCCGAGCTTCACGCTGCCGCAGATTATCGAAGCGGCCAAAATGGCCCACGTGCATCAATTTGTTCAACGGCTGTCCTACGGGTATGAAACCCCGATCGGTGACGCCGGACTGGCGTTAAGCACCGGCGAACGGTACCGAATTGCACTGGCGCGGGCCATCCTGCATGACCCGTCCGTCATGTTTATTGAAGAACCGAGCGAAACATTGGACGCCGATAGCCTCGTGTTAATTGACGACACGCTCGCCCGCATTCAACCGAATCGCACCCTGATATTCCTGGCACGACGGCCGACCACCGTGAAGACCGCAGATCGGGTTTTTGTGCTCCAAGACGGGAAGCTGATCGCAAGCGGAAGCCATCAAGATTTACTCGGATCGAGCGACCTGTACCGGGCGCTCCACTTCAAGCAAAACTTGGCCGCTGGTACGGTGTGACCGAAACGTATGAGGCGACGATGAATCTGGATCGAGAATTGCGCGAAGCCCTAGCCGCAGTGGCGTTAGCCGGCGAGTACGCCCGGCGCGAGTATGAAGCCTTTCAACCGATCCCGAACGCTGCCGCGAGCATTAGCACCCATGTCGATCACGAAGCCCAGCAAATAATCCTGCGGCACCTCCGCACTGCGTTTCCTGATGATGGAATTTGTGCCGAAGAGAAAACCCCGTTAGCCGAGACTGCTCCGAACAACACGCACCGTGTTTGGGTGGTCGATCCGATTGACGGGACGCGGGGATTCGCCATGAAAAATGGCGAGTTCTCCGTGATGGTCGGCTTCACCGTGAATCAGATTGCGGTGTTAGGCGTTGTTCTAGAACCGATTCTGCACCGCACGACCTATGCCGCACGGGGGCAAGGGTGCTGGGTAAAAGTGGGCGAAGAAGCGCCGCGACAATGCTATGTCACTGCTGTGCAAACCCTGGAAAAATCAGTCCTTACGCAAAGCCACAGTAAGCCGGGGCAGCCACCGAAAGCCGTTGTTACGTCGCTATCACCAGCCAGAATCATCGAAACGTATTCCGCCGGCATTAAGCTTGCGATGGTGGCACGTGGCGATGTGGAGATGTACGTGAACGACTACCGGAACTTCCACGATTGGGACATATGCGCCGGTCACATTTTGGTCGAAGAGGCAGGCGGCCAGGTGACCCTGTTCAACGGCCAGCCCGTGACCTACGGCGGCATCGGCGCCAAACAGCGTCGTGGGATGGTGGCCACGAACGGCCACATTCACACCGAAGTTGTGGGACGGCTCGCAACGATTTGATGGTTCATTTTTGCGATGGGCGGACATCAAGGCAGACGATTTTCGTGTCATCACGCAAGTAAATCCGCCCATCGACAAGTACCGGAAGTGCCCAGCATTTGCTCCCCGTTAACACGCCGGGAACTTGCCCGCAAAACCGGAATTCCTTCGGGTCCGCATCTGCCAGGAAGAGTGTCCCCGTTTGTGTGAGGCCAATGAGGTGCTGGTCCGCGAGGATGAGATTCCCTTTGGCCAGTTGCTTGTTCGCGTCGTCACGTGCGTCCCAATCTGGAACCACTTCACCCTTCCGCAAGTTGACACACTTCAATTCACTGCCGTCGTACCCGAACAGGTAACCGTCACGATAAACGCAATTCGCGTGGTGGTTCTGCATCACACGATTCGCCCGAAAATAGACCTGCTCCGCCCGCACACCACCCGCATCGGTTTGAAGGCGAAACAGCGCACACCCCTTCGAGTACGACGACGATACAAACAGGTAATCTTCGATCACCAGTGGCGTGGCAATGTTTCCTTGAAACTGCGTGGCCCACGGCTTTTCCCAGAGCTGCGCACCGTCTTCCAACTTCACGCCGACGATCTTCGATCCGCCGATTGCGATGACTTGCCTGATGCCGCCGGTGACGGCGATCGTCGGGGAACTATAGCCGTCGGGATCGTTGCCCGCTTTCCAACGGAGTTCGCCGGTTTGTCGATCAAAGGCCGCGAGCATCCCACTTTTCCCACCCGGTTGGACGATCACCAGTGACCCGTCCACCAAGGGCGAACGGGCGACACCCCAATTGGGTAACTTTGCGTCGAATTCCGCTAGCAGGTCATGTTCCCACGCAACAACTGGCGTACCGCCTGCCAACGCCGGAGTGTCTATTGCCAGGAGTTTGCCAGTCGCACCGATGCTGTAAACACGGTTGCCGACGACTGATACTGTGGCACGCGGACCGTTGGCAAAGTTGCGGTCGATGCCGTCGTAGTTCACCGGGTATTCATGCGCCCAGAGTTGTTGACCGCTAGTGGCGTCCAGGCACAAAATCCGTTCAAGGCCGCCTTTATAATCTTGCGTGTAGACACGGCCGTTCACGACCGCAAATGACGAATGCCCTCCGCCACATGGCATCGACCAAAGCACGGTCGGCGGTTGTTTGTCCCAGTCCGTTCGCAGTGGGCTTGCGGGTGCCCGGCCATCGCGTGTTGGGCCAAGCCATTGCGGCCAACCGTTCGTCGAGTTGTTGACACTCACGCTCAATTTCGCCGAGTCCAACGCGGTCAGTTCGGCTTCGTTGACCGCTTCCCGGTCGAACCACTGCGGCTTAAACCGCTGGGCGTAAATGTACCCACCGACCGCCACGATGAGCAGAAATCCCACAACAAGGAGAACCGCTCGCAACGAGCGGTTCTTCGATCCGACCGGGCTAGTTGCCATCAAAATACTCCAAACATGTCACCACGAATAACACGAATCCCACGAACCAACCACCACGAACACTTGAGAGCAAGAAATCAACTTGAGGCGTCAGTGATGGCGGTTGCGAGTCCTGATTTCATTCGTCCGATTCGTGTGATTCGTGGTTTCAAACGTTAGCCGCGACCACTTCGAGTGATTCCCGAGCCGCCGCGATGGTCTCCGCGATGTGGTCATCGGTCATGGCCGCACTGATGAATGCGGCTTCAAACTGACTGCACGGGAGATAAATTCCCCGGTCCATCATCGCCCAAAAGAACCGTGCGAACTTGGCGGTATCGCTCTTCAATGCGGAGTGGTAGTTCGTCACCGGATCGCCGGTAAAGAACAGCGTCCACATGCTTCCGACGCGGTTGACGGTGTGTGATACCGCGTTGTCAGTCGCCGCTTGTTTTAGTCCTGCAACCAGACTCGCGCCGATTGTGTCGAGTCTGGCGTAGGGTGGATTTTGTTTCAGCAGCTTCAATGTGGTGATCCCTGCCGCCATTGCGACCGGGTTGCCGGAGAGCGTGCCGGCTTGGAAAATCGGCCCACTTGGCATGACCTTTTTCATGACATCGGCCCGACCGCCGTAAGCACCGACGGGGTAACCCCCGCCGATGATTTTCCCGAGTGCCGTCATGTCCGGTAGGTCGCCGTACAGTTGTTGCGCACCGCCGTAAGCCAGGCGGAACCCGGTCATGACTTCGTCGTAAATCAACAGCGTACCATGATGGTGGGTGAGGCGGCGTAGTTCCTTGCGGAACTCGGGCGTCGGTTCGATCAGCCCCATGTTCCCGACCACAGGTTCCAGCATCACACAAGCCATTAGGTCGCCTTTCGCCTGAAAGACTTGCTTCAATTCTTCCACGTCGTTGAGTTGCAAAACCAGCGTATCTTTCGTGCAACCGATCGGCACGCCGGGGCTGTTCGGCACGCCCAACGTCAACGCACTCGATCCGGCGGAGACGAGTAGCGAATCGACGTGGCCGTGATAACACCCGGCGAATTTGATGATGAGGTCACGCCCCGTTGCCCCGCGTGCCACACGAATGGCGGACATCGCCGCTTCCGTACCACTAGAGGTGAACCGCACCATGTCGATGGACGGCACGGCTTCGACGACCATCTCCGCGAGTTCGCTTTCGAGTTCGCACGGTGCCCCATAACTAGTCCCGTTTCGCGCTGCCGCAACTGTGGCTTCGATCACGGCGGGGTGGGCGTGGCCGAGGATCATTGGCCCCCAGGAACCGATGAAGTCGAGATAGCGGTTGCCATCGAGGTCATACAGGTACGGACCTTCGGCGCGTTGAATGAAAATCGGCGACCCGCCGACCGCACCGAACGCGCGGGCCGGGCTATTGACACCGCCGGGGATGACCGATTTGGATCGCGCGAACGCTTCGAGGGACCGGGGGCGTGAACGAGTCGTCACCACATCACCGAGCATGAAAAACTCCGGAAACTTACTTGTTAGACAATGTTTCGAGCAACTTCTTGGCACGGGCTACGATGGCTTTGATCGCATCAGTGGGTTCATCGTCGTAGAGCAAAAGAATGTCGCGGCAGGGGTTCCCGAGCGCGCGCCGTTTAACGGCATCAATGGCCCCGGTTTTGGCTTCCCCTTCAAATTCGGTGATGCGTTTTTCAAGCAGCATGGTCCGTTTTTCCGTGTCGTTCTCGTCCGCCTTGGCCGTCTTCAGTTGACCGTTTTTTTGCGCCGCAATCAACCACCAGATTCTTTGATCGGCCTCTTTCTCGGTTTGGGTCTGAAGCTTTTCCCAGGTCGCGTGGGCTTTCACTTTGTCATCGAATTTCTCAAGTAGTATGGCCCGAATCGCCTGATGTTCTGGGTTGCCCGGTTCAAGTGTCAGCAGGACTTCATGGGTACGGGCCGTCTCGATTTGGGCGTTCAGGTTCTTCAGCGTTTCCGGCACCACTTGTTGAATTTCCCGAATCCGCTTCTCAGCGACCCACCCGAGTCGCGCTTTGTTGGCTTCGTCTTCGGCGGGTAATTTCGCCATGTCGATCGTTGGCGATTTGTCTTTGATGCTGGACCAGAGTTCGGCGGCGCGTTTTAACTCACCACTCTTCTCATAATCCGCTGCCTGAAGTGCGAGATTATACGCGGCTTCGTCGAAGCCTTCGGAGTTGTTGGCGAGGGCTTTGCTGCCGAATCGCTTCATCAGAATCCGCTCGGTTTCGCGGGCCTTTTCGTCACGAAACAAGGTGCGGGCTTTTTCGATCACCGGGTCCGAGGTATTGCCATGCGTTTTCAAAAACGCTTCGACCGCTTCCAACTTTCCCGTTGGCGTAGCGGCTTCGACGCGGGTGAATGCGGCAGCGGGTGTCTCGGCGGCGAAGAAGTTGCCGGTGAAGAGGTAAACGCCTATTGCGATCACGGCCAATAACAGTGCCCCAAGACCGACTGCCTTCGGCCACGTTTGCTTAGAAAATGGCTTCGGTTTCTTCTTGCGTTTCTTTTTGTCGCCGGCGCGTAACGAGCGTGCGGCATCTTTCTCTTCATCGCTCAATGGCTTTTCACCAACGGGGCGATCCATCCGTCTAGCGTTGGCCACTTCGGCCCCAACGCTTTGTTGGCTCTGCACCTTTTGTTCGATGTCCGCCAGCATTTTGCCAACGGTGCCAGCGTCCAGTGGACGACTTTCCTTGTTCTTTTCCAACAAGAACATGATGAGGTTGTCGAGCCACACCGGGATCTCATGGACCATTTTGCGTGGTCGCACGGGCGTTTCGTTGACGTGCTTCAAGAACATGTCCACGCTGCTCTCTGCGACGAACGGCTTCTTGCCCGTGACCAATTCGTACAGGCAGATGCCGAGCGAATAGAGGTCGGATTTCGCGCCCAACGTCTTGTCCCCGCGACACTGCTCCGGGGACATGTACGCAGCCGTGCCGATGGTGTTATTCGCCCCCGTCAGGGCGGTCACGTCGGTGTCTTTGGCGATCCCGAAGTCGGTGAGTTTCAGCACGCCTTCACGAGTGACCATCAGATTAGAGGGTTTCAAATCGCGGTGAACGATTCCTTTTTCATGGGCATGTTGGAGGGCTTCACACAGTTGTTTGCCGTAGCTGACCACGTCTTCCCAATCGAGCTTGCCACGCTTGGCTAGGGCTTTATCAAGCGATTCCCCATCGACAAATTCCATTACAATGAACGGAGTGTGTTTGTACCGTCCGGTTGCTAGAAGTCGCACAATGTGCGGATGCTTGAGTTGCTTCAGAATCGCGGCTTCGCGCTCGAACCGTGCCATCGCACCGTCGTTGCCCAAGAGACCGTAAGACACAACCTTCAGTGCCACCGGGATGACCCGTTCCTCGTCCTTCTGGAACTTGGCTTTATAGACCGTTCCCATCGCGCCACTGCCGAGTTCCTTTTCGATCAGAAACGGGCCAATTTGTGAACCGATCATCATGACAAGAAGCCCCCACGGACGGATAGAGTTGACATTGTAAGGAAGCGTCACGTCGAATGCTGCGAGTTTCACGATTCCTACGTCGCAAACCAGGAAACCGGCCAACAGCGACAGCGGTATTTCGTTTCCGGACTGTAACAGTTCCCAGAAGCGATACGTTCGACGATGAAGTCCCGCTATAATTGCTGGTAGTTCTCTGCCATCCCTCCGGAGCCGATTCATGGCCACGGTGCTGACGAAACCCCAGTCGAAGATTGATGCTCAACTAACCCAAGAATTGAGCAACGCCGCCCACCGCA
This sequence comes from Fimbriiglobus sp., assembly GCA_043785105.1. Taxonomy (GTDB): domain Bacteria; phylum Planctomycetota; class Planctomycetia; order Gemmatales; family Gemmataceae; genus Fimbriiglobus. Next base: position 15,294 of record JAYVXO010000004.1, on the reverse strand, counting down.
TTCGGTTAGCGGATGCGCTATCCGGCGGGCTTTCACTGGCGGTCCTGGCGTTGGCCTACACGCTGATTGCCATCTTGCTTGATCGTTGGCTTGAGTTGCCGGGAACGGTTCGTTTCATTGGGTTGGCGTTATTTCTCGGGCTGTTTTTAACGGTCGCGAATTCATTACTCATGCGTCCGCTGCAACGCGCGATCAACCCTCGCTTTGCGGCGCGTAAAGTCGAGCAGACCATTCCGGATGCGAAGAATGCCATCATCAACTGGGTCGATTTGAAGGAAGAAGACCTTTCGGACGCGGTCCGGCTTGCCGTCGGTACACGGGCGGTGGCAGGGGTTTCGGATGGGGATGTCAACCGCGTGGCTGAGTCGCGGCGGATCGTGTGGTTAGCAGTGGCGGCTGGGCTATTGTTTGCGGGGTTGGCGGTGGTGTTTTTGCTCTTCAAGCCCTCGCCATTTTTTTCGTTGCTGAACCGCACGTATAACCCGTTCACCAGTTCCGGCATTGCCACGCGAACAGAAATCACCCTCCTGGAACCGGCGGGTGGCGATGTGATCGTGACGGCTGGGGAACCGCTTGTGGTGCGAGTCACGATAAGTGGCACAATTCCTGACCCGAACGGCCCCGACCGGGTCCGGTTGATGATTCGGTATAACGCAGAGGCGGCGGACACCGACGAGGTGCCGCTTGAAACTGCGGGTTCCACACGAGAGTACGCCACGAAGTTGCCGCAAAGCATCATTCAAAATGGCTTCTGGTACCACGTCGCGGCTGGGGATGCGCGGACTGCCGAACACAAAGTGACGGTGCGTTCCAAACCGATGGTGAAAGACTTTGAAGTGAAGTACGAGTACCCCGAATACACGCGAATCAAGCCGGAAATCGCCCGCGAACCCCGTATCGAAGCGTACCGTGGCACACGCATCACACTCAATGTGAAGACCAATCGCACGCTCCGGGAAGGATGGTTGCAACTGGACACCCAAGCGGTCAAAGTTACTGCCACCGTGGTCGGCGAAGCCGCCGATACGTTGCAGTTCCAGTTCCCGTTGGAAGAAAGTGGTGCCTACCGAATTGGCTTCATCGCAACCACGGACGAGGTGAGTGAACCGACATCGCCCTATCCGATTCGCGTGTTGATGGACCAAAAGCCACAAGTCACGATCACGAAGCCGGTCGAGGAAGAAGTGGCCCAGCCACTAAACAGTTTGTTGAAGATTGACGGACTCATCAGCGATGACTTCGGGGTGCAAAGTGTCGCGCTCAATCTGCGCGTGATCGGCGAGAAAGCCACGACGTTTCAGCCCCAAAAATACCGCGACGGGAAACCATTACGCCGTGAAGCGGACGGTAGTTTCCCCACCTCTGTCGAATACAAAGACTCCGTTAAACTCGGCACATTCCAAACTGATAAAAGCGAAGCGTTCACACTTCAACCGGGAATGCTCGTCGAGTATTGGCTCGAAGCCACCGACAACTGCACTGTGCCGCGTGCCAACGTCGGCAAGTCGAAAGTGCAGCGCGTGAAGATTGCCGTTCCGGAAGCTCAACCCGAGAAGCAAGACCAACAGAAACGCGATCAACAAGCGCGAAAAGACGAAGAGAAACAGCACCAAGACAAGCAGGACGAACAGTTCAACAACGAGAAGCGTGACCCCCAACAGCCAAGAGCCGACGAGCAAACCCAACAAGAAAAACCGAACCCGGAACAGACCAAACCCGACGGCACGAAACCGCCCGAAGGCAGTGGCACGACTGATCCGATGCCCCCAAAGACGGATGGCACGAAGCCGAACGAACCGATGCCGAACCCGATGGGCGAGAACCCGCCGAAGCAAGATAGTACGGAGCAGCCGAACGACAAAACTCCCGGCAAGCAAGAGCCGAAGAATGGCTCGAACGATGCAAAACCGAAGGACGAACTTCAAGAGAAAGCGGACAAGGTTACTGACGCCTTAAAGCAAGAGGAACGCCAACCCGGCGGTGGGCGTGGGCAGAATAACGATGACACCAAGCAGCAGGAGTCGCCGTCCACTCCTAAGAGTGGCAAGCCGCAACCGTCCGAGATGAATCCGGCTGAACCGAAAGAGGGTCAAAAAAGTTCGGAGCCGAAAAAGTCTGACCCCAGCGAATCGAAGAACGCTGGCAAGGTGGAAGAGCAACCACCGTCGCAACAAAAACCGGAACCGACGAAGTCGAACAGCCCCAACGACAAACCAGAAGACGGGACCGGGAAAACGCAAAAGGCGGAACCGCGCGACCAACAACCCAACAACAAGCCGGGGCAAGAGAAGTCGTCACCCGAAAAACAGTCGGGCGATGCCAATCCGATGAAGGAATCGGACCCCTCAGCGGATCGGAAACCGGCACCCCAAGACGGTACGAATAAGCCTGAGCAGAACGCCGGCGAACCGAAGCAGAAGCCCGAATCTTCACGGGGTAACGAACGATCGACACCCAAAGAATCGGGTACCGAAGACACTGGAAAACCCGATCAGGAACGCCCCGCCGACGGCAAGCCCAAACAACCACCTGCTCCGGCGAACAGCAAGAAGCAACCCGATCCGAATGCCAAGCCGATGGCAGGCGACGAATCAAAGCCTGCTCCCGAAGCGGGGACTGATAAGCCGGAGAGCAAACCGAGTACGACCAAGCCTGAAGGTACGAAGCCAAACAATCCGATGAACACGAAGCCCGAGAAGGGCAACGAAAAACCGCAACCTTCGGCGAACACAGAGGGCGATAAGCCATTGGATCGCAAGGGACTCGAAGACGCCGTGAAGGACTTGAAGTCGGGCGATCCGGACAAGCAAAAAGCAGCACGCGACAAGCTCGACAAAGCGATGGGCAAGGAGAACCGCGAAGCCGCTGAGAAGAAAGCGGATCAACTGGAGAAAGACCTGAAGTCCGATGACCCCACGCGACAAGAAGCGGCCAAAAAGGAAATTGATAACTTTGCGAACCAAGCCAAGGAACATCAAAAGCAAAACGGCGACAAGACCCCGATGAATGGTGGTGACGACAAGCCATTGGATCGCAAAGAGTTGGAGGAGGCGATCAAGGATTTGAAGTCGGGCGATCCGGACAAGCAAAAAGCGGCTCGGGACAAGCTCGACAAAGCGATGGGCAAGGAGAACCGCGAAGCCGCTGAGAAGAAAGCGGAGCAACTGGAAAAAGACTTGAAGTCCGGCGATCCTGCGAAACAAGAAGCGGCGAAAAAGGAAATTGATAACTTTGCGAACCAAGCCAAGGAACATCAAAAGCAAAACGGCGAACAACAGAAACCGAGTGCAGAAGACATCGAGAAGTGGAAGAAAAAAGCTGAAGACCTGAACTCGAAAGATGAGGCCAAGCGGCAAGCGGCGGAGAAGGACTTTGACCAAGCCGTCGGTAAAGAAGAGCGTAAGCAGCTTCAAAAAGACCTGAACGATGCCAAGTCCGATAACCCCGAAAAAGCGGCTGAAGCTAAGAAGCGTCTCGAAGAGAACGCCAACAAAAACGCCGAGCAAGACGGCAAACGGGACAAGTACAACCCGAAGCCCGGTGAACGGGACACAGGGCCGAATCGGCCGCACGAAGACGATCCGAAGAATCGCCTGAAATCAGCCGAACTTCAGTTGCAGCAATTGGAAAAGGCCCGCTACAACAAGGCGTTACAAGAGAAATTGGGCTACACACCCGAACAGTACGAGGAGTTCATGAAGTCCTACGGTGAAGCGGTCAACCGCCAACGAACCGAAGTGGAAAAGCAGGAACTTCAACCCACCGCCACGAAGCCTCCCACAGGTCCGCCGACACTGAAGGTCGGTGAAGGCTCCGGGAGCAAAAAAGTGGAAACCCGCACTGATGGGACAACCGGGACAGCGGGCGGCGTTGGCCCTGGCACCGCAGCACCGGGATACGCCGAAGCTCAACGCAAGTTTGCGGAAGAAGCGGCGAAGCTGAAGAAGAGCGAACCCAAGAAGCAATAACAATTCCCAAAAGCACGGTCCGGGACCGTGCTTGGATCGGAGTGTGAGTCACCATGTCGTTTCATCGCTATCTCGTGTCGTTCGACAACCGCCGTGCCGTCCACCGCTTCACGGATATTTTGGTCATCGGCGCTGGCATTGCCGGCTTGCGGGCGGCCCTCGAAGCCCCGCCCAACCTCAACGTCCTAGTCATTACCAAAGATCGAATCACCGAGAGTAACAGTTCCTACGCCCAAGGTGGAATTGCTGGAGTGATGTCGAGCGACGACAATTTCGAGAACCATGTCGAAGATACCCTCGTGGCCGGTGACGGCCTGTGTCACCGGGATGTCGTGGAATTAGTCGTTCGGGAAGCTCCGGAACAAATCGAACAACTTGTCCGTTGGGGCACCAACTTTGACTTGGAGAATGGCACGCTGGCACTGACGCGGGAGGGGGGGCACAGCCACCGCCGCATCGTCCACGCCCTCGGGGATTCGACGGGTCATGAGGTGATGCGGGCCATCATCGCCAAAGCCCAAGCGGCGGAAAATGTCACGCTGTTGGATGACACGTTCACGGTGGACCTGTTGACGGAGAACGGTGTGTGCGTTGGCGCGCTAGTCTCGCGGCCCGGCCTGGGCAAGTTGCACATTTGGGCCAAGCAAACCATCCTGGCCGCCGGCGGTTGCGGCATGGTTTACCGGGAGACTACGAACCCACCCGTTGCCACCGGCGATGGCATGGCAGCGGCCTACCGCGCCGGCGCCGAGTTGCGGGACATGGAGTTCATGCAGTTTCACCCGACGGTGCTTTACGTCGCCGGTTCCGCACGGTATTTGATTAGCGAAGCGGTCCGCGGCGAGGGGGCGTACCTGCGTGACGTTCACGGCGTTCGCTTCATGCCGCAACATGACCCGCGTGCGGAACTGGCGCCGCGTGACGTTGTCTCGCGGGCCATCTTCCGCACGATGGAATCCACGCAACACCCCAACGTCTACCTCGATCTGTCCCACATTGATCCGGTATTGGTGCGGAACCGTTTCCCCGGCATCAACCGGGTCTGTCGCCAGTTCGGAATGGACATCACCAAGGACCGCATCCCCGTTCGGCCCGGTGCCCACTACATGGTCGGCGGCGTGACCGTGGATACGGCGGGCCGCACGACGGTGCCGAACCTGTGGGCGGCGGGTGAGGTGACATCCTCTGGGTTACATGGCGCGAACCGTTTAGCGTCTAACAGCCTGTTAGAAGGGCTTGTTTTTGGCGCGATCTGCGGTCGCGGTGCCGCCGAAGCAGCGGCCACGATGCCGGACCTTCTGAGCATTTCACCAATCCAATACACGATGCCCAACGCCGACCCGAGTGAGTTTTTGGATGTGGCCGACGTGACCAACGCCCTGCGGGCGTTGATGGTCCGCAAGATGGGGATCGTGCGCGATAAAACCCGCATGGATGAAGCCAAACAAGACGTGAACTTCTGGTGCCAGTATGTGCTATCCCACGAGTTCGATACCCGCGCCGGGTGGGAACTGCAAAACCTCCTGACCGTCGCCCGGCTCATGCTTGATGCCGCACTGAAGCGGGAAGAATCGCGTGGCACGCACTTCCGCAGCGACTACCCAAAACGCCTTGATGAGAAATGGACCCGTCACATACCAAGTCCACCCCGCACCGAACTGACCACTGCGGCACAGACTGGAGTGCAATCATGAACACCACCCTAACCCAAGCGACGTTGGACGACCTGCTGAAGGTCGAAGGCAAAGCCGAATTGATTGCCGGAAGGATCGTACAATTTATGCCCAGCGGAGCATTGCCGAGTATGGTGGCGTTTGAAATTGCGGTTCATTTGCGTGAGTATGCCAAGCGAACGAATCGCGGTCATGCCTACGCGGATGGCGTGGGGTTTGCCCTGGCAGTACCACTCGAAAACGGCCGCGAATCATTCTCGCCTGATGCCTCATTTTATGACGGCCCACTCCCGACGAACCGGATGCGATTCATCACCGGGGTTCCGCAACTCGCCGTTGAAGTGCGAAGTGAAAACGACTACGGTGCTGCGCCCGAATTGGAAATGGCGGAGAAGCGGGACGATTACTTTACAGCAGGCACGCTAGTCGTGTGGGATGTCGATCCGCTGGGGCAGACGATCACCCGGTATCTCGCATCGAACCCGACGGCGGGAACGATCTATCGACGTGGTGACGTGGCCGATGCCGAACCGGCGTTACCGGGGTGGCGTCTGTCGGTGGATGATGTGTTCCCGGCGTAGGCCGAATTGACTTCTTCCAATGTGGGCTGTACATTCACTTTGAATACACACGCAGAGATTGATTTCATGTTTCGCACCGTTTCCGTTATCCGAGTCGTGATTAGCGCCGCGCAGGGAGTGCGTGCTGTCGTTGTCACAACTTTTACCGGATAGCTCAGGGCGGACGGGTTTGCGGACCCAACCGATACATTCAAGCCCTGAAGCCACCGGCTTCGGGGCTTTTTTCGTTTTCATGGGGTTCAGTCATGTCACGAGTCTTCATCTATGACACCACCCTTCGGGACGGCTCGCAGGGGGAGGGTGTGAACTTTTCGCTCCAGGATAAACTGCTTCTGACGAAGCGGTTGGACGACCTCGGAGTGGATTTCATCGAAGGCGGTTATCCGCTGTCGAACCCGAAGGATTTTGAATACTTTCAAACGGTGCGTGATCTGCCGTTGAAGCACGCCAAGGTGTGCGCCTTCGGGATGACGCGCCGCAAAAACACGCTTGCGGAGGCCGATACCGGCTTGAGAGCACTGGTGGACGCCAAGACGCCGGTGGTCACCATCGTCGGGAAAACGTGGGATTTCCATGTGACCGAAGTGCTAAACGCATCGCTCGACGAGAACTTGGCGATGATCGCGGACTCAATCGGGTTTTGCAAAAGCCAGGGCCGTGACGTGTTCTACGACGCGGAGCATTTCTTCGACGGCTTTCATGCGAACCCCGAGTACGCACTCAAAACCTTGCAAGCCGCCGAACAAGCCGGTGCCAGCATTGTGATTTTGTGCGACACCAACGGCGGCACGATGCCGGAAACGGTGGCGAAGGCCGTGACCACGGTGAAGCAACATTTGACGTGCGAAGTCGGGATTCACTGCCACAACGATTGCGACTTGGCCGTGGCGAACACGTTGGCTGCGGTGATGGTAGGTGCGACCCAAGTGCAGGGCACCATGAACGGCATCGGCGAACGGTGCGGGAACGTGGATCTTGTCAGCGTGATTGCGAATCTTGCACTGAAATATCACTATGACGTGTTACACGCCGGTAGCTTACAACGGCTGACGGAAGTGTCACGCTACGTGTATGAACTCGCCAACATGAACTTCCGGTCCGGGCAACCGTTCGTGGGGACCAGTGCCTTTGCCCATAAGGGAGGGATGCACACCCATGCGGTTGCGAAGAACCCGACGAGTTATGAACACATCAACCCGGAAACCGTCGGCAACGAACGGCGTATCTTGGTCAGCGAACTTTCAGGGCAATCGACGATCTTAACCAAGACGACCAAGTACGCGGTGCAGACGGACAAGGCGTTGATGGCGAAAATCCTGGCCGAAGTGCAGGACAAGGAGTTCGCGGGGTACGAATTCGAGGCGGCGGAAGCGTCGTTCGATCTGCTCGTGAAAAAAGCGGCGGGGCTGTACAAGCCGTGGTTTGAACGCATCGGGTATCGGGTGAATATCGAACAAGGGGCTGCGGAACCGCTCACGGAAGCAACCGTGAAGCTGAACATCGGCGGCAGTGTGGAACACACCGTAAGCGAAGGGGACGGCCCAGTGAATGCACTTGATGCGGCTTTGAGGAAAGCCTTGATCGCGTACTTCCCGCGGCTCGATGAACTGCAACTCGTGGACTACAAAGTTCGCGTGGTCAACGCAAAAGCCGGGACCGCCGCACGGGTCCGCGTAGTCATTGAATCCCGCGACACTCACGACGTTTGGGGCACCGTCGGCGTGAGCGAAAACATCATCGAAGCCAGTTGGATCGCGCTGGCTGATAGCATCGAGTACAAGTTGTTCAAAGACGAAGAGGGGAAGTCATGAAAACGCGAGTCGCGGCGTTGCCGAAGGCGCAAAAAGTTGACCCGTTCCGTATCGGTCATCGGCTCCTTCAGCGCGGCAATGAGACGATTGAAATTCCCCTAACGGAAGCCGACTTTCTGCACCCGCAAGAGGAGGATCGTTTCTTGCTCACCGACGCCCATTCCCGTGCGGTCGCTTACCTCCGGCACGCAATCGAGTTCGCCCACCGGGGGGAAACGGGCGTCCGAGTTTTCATCGACCACCGGGTCGATTGGCAAACGGGGAACGTCCTCCCGATGGGGCCGGACGTTATCGCTTTCGGAAAGTTTCTCGCCGAGTGGGATCCTTACGTCGGCACGCTACCTGTTGCGAACCTGGGCGTCGAGCCGTGGCTCGTCGCCGAGGTGACATCGCCCAGCACGCGGCACATCGACGTTGGGATTAAGCCCGACCTGTACCACCTAGCCCGCGTGCCGTTCTTCTTGATTTTCGACCTCTGCCCGACGGACCGCGAGGAACCGCAATTGCTCGCGTTCCGGGCGACCCGCAAGGGGTACGTCGAGATGAAAGAAAACCCCGAGTACGGCATCTGGGTTCCCACGGTCGAAATGTGGTTCAAATTCGACGGGGATCGCGTCGTGGCGCACACGGCGAAGAAAGAAGAAATCCCCGATTACGATGTGCTGGCCCAACGGCTAGACGAACAGACTGTCCGCGCCGACTCGGAACAAGCCCGCGCCGATTTAGAAAAAGCTCGTGCCGATCAACTGGCGAAGGAACTCGCCGAATTGCGGGCGAAACACACGAATCCACCCACGAAGAAAAACGGACACAAATAATGCCGATTGAACTACCGAAGAGCTTTGACGCGAAGGAAGCTCAGGAAAAGTGGCTGAAGTTTTGGGAAGATAGGGGTTACTTCCACAGCGAACCGGACGCCGCGAAGACGCCGTACACCATCGTCATCCCGCCGCCGAACGTGACCGGGGCGTTGCACATCGGCCACGCGCTGAACGGCACCATTCAAGACGTGTTGATCCGCTGGAAGCGGATGCAAGGCTTCAACGCGCTGTGGATACCGGGCACCGACCATGCGGGGATTGCCACTCAAGCCGTGGTGGAACGGCTCGTGATGAACACCGAAAAGAAGACGCGGCGCGACCTGGGGCGTGACGAACTAGTGAAGCGGATTTGGTCCTGGAAGGACAAGTACGAAGCGCGAATCCTCGGGCAACTCCGCGAACTCGGGGCGTCGTGCGATTGGCAGCGGACGCGGTTCACGCTCGACGAGACGTGCGCCAAGGCTGTCCGTGAAACCGTTTTCTTCATGTTCAAGGACGACTACATTTATCGCGGCAAGCGGCTGGTGAACTGGGACACGCAACTGCAAACTAGCGTGGCGGACGACGAGACATACACCGAAATCACAAAAGGAGGTTTTTGGACTTTCAAGTATCCAATTATTGGCATGCAGAATACTTTCATTCAGTTCAGTACTACACGACCGGAAACGATGCTAGGTGATACAGCACTGTGTGTTCATCCAGATGATGTGCGTTTCAAGTTGTATCATGGGATGAAGGTGATACAACCGCTTTCCAACCGAGAAATTCCGATCATTGTGGACAAAGTTCTCGCTGACCCAGAACTCGGCACCGGGTGCGTGAAAGTGACACCTGCTCATGACCAAAATGACAGTGCTTGTTGGGTTCGACATGACAAGCGATTTGGTAACATTAACATGATGTCACCTAACGGGACAGTCGCTCCAGGATTCGATGGGTACAGCGGTCTCGAAATGGAAACTACCGCGAGAAAAGCAGTCATTGACAAGATGGACGAACTCGGGCTTTTCGTTGGAATGGAACAGCGTGATGTCGCGCGAAAATACAGCGACAGAAGCAAGACTCCAATCCAACCGTATGAGAGTAATCAGTGGTTTGTGAAAATGGCCGACCAGGAAGACGGCACATCCGGCTTGGCACAAATGGCCATTGACGCTGTGGAAGATGGCAGGGTTAAATTCCATCCAGAACGTTACACTAAAACCTATCAGGACTGGCTGAGAGAAAAACGAGATTGGTGTATCAGCCGCCAGTTGTGGTGGGGCCACAGATTGCTAATTTGGGAGCCGATAAAGTCTCCAAGCAACTCCAATGAAGCTATTCTCCATACTAATCTGATGAAGCTCTTTGAAGAGTGGAAAGCGCAAGAACGTATTTGGTGGCGCGACTCAAAAGACGGATTTCATAGTAGGATGCAAGTGTGCGTTCGTGATGTTGACGATATAGAAGTAGTAAATGCGATCGAGAACTCTGGCTTCTTTACGCAATCCGAAGATGTTCTCGACACGTGGTTCTCATCCGCACTTTGGCCGCATTCGACCCTGGGCTGGCCGAATATTAATGGGCCGACAGGTGATCCTGCGAAGCCCAACTGGGCAGAGTTGAAGGACTATTACCCCACCAGCACGCTTTGCACGAGTCGTGACATTATCACACTCTGGGTGGCGCGAATGGTGTTGATGGGGTTGTATAACACTGGCAAAGTTCCTTTCACCGATGTGTATGTTCACCCGAAGATGTTGGACGGCTTCGGCGAGGGGATGTCGAAGTCGAAGGGCAACGGAATTGACCCGCTTGATATTATCGAGTTGTACGGCACAGATGCGTTGCGGTACGCGATGGTGAACGTGGCGACGGAGACGCAGGACAGCCGGTTGCCGGTAGTGAACGTGTGCCCGCACTGCGGGACTCAGGTGCCGGTGAAGCAAGAGCATATGTACATGCGGACCAAGAAGCTCAATTGCCCATCGTGCAAGAAAGCGTTCCGTCCGGGCGGGCCGTGGCCGGAAGACGACCCCGAATTGCCGACCGCGAAGCAGGCATCCGATCGGTTCGAGATCGGGCGCAACTTCGCTAACAAGCTGTGGAACGCGACGCGGTTCATCCTGATGAACCTGGACGGCTATACGCCCGCCACGGTGAACCTGAACGAACTGCCGACGGAGGACCGCTGGATCGTGTCGCGGTTGGCGACGACGACGGAAGCGGTGACGAAGGCGCTGGAGTCGTTCAAGTTCGCGGAGGTGGCGAAGCTGATTCACGACTTCTCCTGGTCCGAATTTTGCGACTGGTACATCGAGATGAGCAAGGGCCGGATGCGCGACCCCACCGCGCGACCGCTCGCGCAACGGGTGCTGATCGGCGTGTTGGACGGCATCTTGCGGCTGGTTCACCCGGTGATGCCGTTCGTGTCCGAATCGCTGTGGCAAGCGCTGAACGAAGCCGCCCCGCACCGCGGGTTGCCAGTGCCGCGAACAGGAGAAGAGAGCGTGTGCATCGCGCCGTGGCCGAGCTACCCGGCGGGTCTGTCGGACGCGGCGACCGAAGCGGGGATCGCCCGGATGCAAGACTTGGTTCGCGGCATCCGTGAAATCCGCAACCGCTATCAGGTGGACAAGGCCGAACTCGAACTGTCCGTGAAATGCTCGGACGCCGTGGCCGTGGAGTTGAAAAAACTGGCGGCATTTGTGTCCTCACTTGGTGGCGTGAAAGCGTTCGAGTGCGGGCCGCACGTGACCAAGCCGAAGCAAGCGGGTAGCATTGTGCGGACGGAGTTTGAAGCGTACATCGCACTGGCGGGATTGATCGACCCAGCGACCGAGACGAAACGCACCGAAAAGCAGATCGCTGAGATTCAGAAGCAACTGAGTGGCATGACCGGCAAACTGGCGAACGAGAGCTACGTGAAAAACGCACCGCCCGAAGTGGTCGAAGAAACGCGGCTGAAGGTGGCGGAGCTAGAGAACCAAATCCGCATTCTGGAAGGCAATTTGACGGATTTACAGTCATCGTGAAAAACATGCCTTGGGAACGGCACCCAGGGCATGGCCCTGGGCTGACAGAACGTCCCTTTCAGGGCCGAAAACCGCCAGAAAGATTTCTACGCCTGTGAAAGACGGAGTTTGACCATGCGACGATGTTCACGGATGACCGCTGGGATTTGGCTGCTCCTGCTGGTGGCGTCGTTCAACATCGTCGCCGCCGACACGCCGGTGCCAGCGAGTTCACTGGTCGTCGTGCAGGTGAGTGGCGTGCCGACGTTGAAAGACCGTGTCACGAAATTCCTGGACGTTGCAGCACCGGACGTTGCGAAGCTGTTCCCGAAGTGGATTGGCGCGGAGTTGAAGGAGCGGTTCGCTGACCGCGATCTCTCCGCACTCACGCCGACTGACCGCATCTTTCTCAGCGTGATGAGCTTCGACGACGTGCTTCAAGGGCAGGCGCCCGTCGTGCTGTTCCTGCCGGTTGCGGACTACAAAACGTTCCGCGACAAGGCGTTGACAGCCGATGAGCGGAAGTCGTTCGAGAAGACGAAGGAAGGCTACGACAGCATCGAGCAGGCGTTCCTCGTAGACATGACGAAACGCGGTTACATCGCGGTCACGATGAACGAGGAGACCGCCAAGCAACTCGCCAAACCATATGAAACCCTTACGGACAAAGTCTTAACCGATGCGCTCAGCCAGCCGTTTTTTAACTCCGATGTCGCCGTGTATGTGAACCTCAAGGCCGTCAACGCGGACTACGGCGAGCAGTTGCAAGGCTACGTCAAGTACCTGAACGCGCTGCTGCAAAACGGCAGTCTTGGGTTCATTCCCGGACTCGATAAGCGACAACTGCAAGTCGTCAAAACGGTCCTCGAAGGCATGACGCAGGCGATTGGCGACGGCCAAGGGTTGGTGCTGGGCGCGAGCGTTCGACCGGAGGGGATCACCGTTTGTGGTGAGACGGTTTTCGTTGCGGGCACCGATACTGCCAAGAAACTCGCCGCCGAAAAGCCGACGAAGCTCGACGAGATTGCCGCATTGCCAAAGGGGAACCTCGTCTACTCCGCATCGCGGTACAGCCCGAACGTGGGCGGGGCGTTCCGGCAACTCACCCGCGAGTTCGCGGCACCTGTAGATGATGACCGCGCGATTGCCTCCATTGCGAAATATGACGAACTATTTGCGAAGGCGGCGGCCCAAGGTTCTGTCAGTGTTGGAAATGGTCCGGACAGTTCGTTGCAGATCGTCACCGCCACCGAAGTCGCCGCGCTGACCGAGACGCACATCAAGATTATCAAGAACCTGCGGGACGGAGGGTGGTACCAAAATATCATCATCAAAGATAAACCAGTTCTCAAAGAGAACGTGCAAGAACACCAAGGTTTCACACTTCACCAAGTTAATGTTACACTCGATTTTGATGCGAGTATTGGTAGCATCAAGGACGACAACTTGAAGCAAGCAACCCTCGAATCCATGAAGCGGCTCGTCAACGAAAAGACGGTGTATTGGTTCGGGCACGACGGCAAACGCTTCGTGCAGGTCGTCGCCAAAGATTGGGATGCCGCCAAGAAGTTACTGGGTAGCGCATTATCAGATCAAGCGACCGTGGGGACGCAACCCGCATTTCTTGCCACTCGCCAAGCCTTGCCCGCGAACGCCACGCAACTCCTATTCGCGGAAGCCGGGCCGACAATTCTCACGCTCGGAAACTATGCGAAGTCCACAATTGTGACGCTACCGGCGTTTCCTGGGGCTGAAGTGCCGGACTTCAAGTTGCCGAAGAATCCGGTCGTTTCTTACCTGGGATTTGCTGTTGTGTTGAAGGCGAACAGTGCGGGATTCTGTGGCGTCATTCCATCGGAAGCGGTTAAACTGGCACGCGAGTCAATTGTCGTCAAAGACGAGAAGAACCCTTAAATTTAGGAAGCTCCGATGCCCCGATTCGTGTATCTCATGTTGTCATTTGTAACTTTCGTGTTCATCGGCTGCAACGCCAAGTTGAACGAAGAGAAGTCGTTCAACTTGACACCAAGTGCGCGGGATAAAATCTACCTGTTCGACGCGCAGTCCTCCGAACAAACCATCAAAGTGAATGTGACATCAAGCGAAGCCGTCGATGTGTTCGTGTTCCTGAAAAAAGACGCACCTGACCCGGCGGGACTCGATGATGCCGAGTTGAGAAAGAAGGCCCTGGCCTCCAAACTCGGTACGACCAGCGACACCATCACCGTGAAGGTGCCTGCTAAACAGGACTATTCGCTGGTCGTATCCCTCAGCACGAAATCGAAGAAGGCGGACGGCAAAGTCAAGTTGACGAACTGATTACGCTTTCACAAGTGCGGCAAATTTCTTCAGCCCGTCTTGGTACACGCTGACCCACTCAGTGCGTGGCTTCACATGTTCGCGGAACTTCACCAGGGTTCGGACCGCGTCCGCGACGGAGAATTCGCCCGGCTTGTTTCGCTCGCGCCGCAGGTGGGTTTCTAACCCCGCCAATGCCACGACTGCTGCGCCGAGGGCCGTTCCTTCAAATGACACGAGCCGTTCGAGTGGGCGGTTCAACACGCTGGCGAGAATTTCCAACATCAAGTCGCTCCGCGCGATCCCGCCCGAAACCGTGATGCGCGTAATCTTCTGCCCCGCCGCATCGTGTTCTTGCACGGCCAATGCGATCAGGTACGCCAGCGCTTCAAACGATGCGCGAAGTCGAACGCCGCCACCATTCGGTTCACTGGGTAGCCATTCAAATCGTGGCGCCGTGATTCCGATCGACGGTTCGGACAGGATGAACGGCAGCACGGCGGTGCCGTTTGAACCGGCGGGCACGGCGCGGGCGGCGTTCTCCAGCGTCAGCCAATCCGCGTTGGCGCCAACGACTTTATCCAGGAATTGCGCGCCGTTGCTGTAACACCGCATCCACAAGTACGGCCCCCAGTTCAACCGCATCGCGTCCAGGGAACCCGATTGCGGCAACTGCGACGAGGACGAATTCACTACCGCCGAGTTGCCCAGGATGATCGCCACTTGCCCCGCATCCACCGCCCCACCGCCGACCAGCCCCGCCGCTTGGTCGTCGAGCGTCGGGAACACCAGCGGACGAACCCCGTCCGGCAACCCCGCATCGAACGCGACCGATTCACTCAGTGGGCCGATCGGCGTGTTCATGTCGATCAGTTCGGCCAAGTTGTTGCGGGCGAACTTTCGATGGATGGAATTGCAGATCGCTCCCAACATTTCGTCACACCATTTCATCGTGAGCAAATCAAGAATCCCCGTTGATGCCGCTGACGAAACGCTGATGCAATCGAACCGCCCCGTGAGATAGCCCGCCGCCAAGGGTCCATGCGGTTGCATCCAGCGTGTTCGTTGCCATTCCTCAGCGGCGAGTTTGTGTTCGTCTTTCACAAGATGACTCAACGAATACCGCACCGCCCACGGGCCACCGAT
>JAYVXO010000003.1:0-2850 GCA_043785105.1 Fimbriiglobus sp. | reverse complement strand
TCGCGCTTCGCGCACCCTGGGTCCGGATCCGGAATATTCATCTACCGCGAAGCGACCACCCAGGGTGCGCGGCGAGGCGCCGCGACCCTGGGCTATTGTCTGTAACCGCTTCGCGGTAGGCCGAAAACCCATCTTCGGAATGCGCGAGCGAGGGCACGGTAGAACCCCTCGCTCGCGCGTCGGGCTAACAAGATTGGGTCACGTTTCACTTCTTGCCGACCAGTGGCAGCACTACGCGATCGACATCAGTTTCATTCTGGATGTCGGCGACGTTGCCGTGGAGTTCCCAGGTTTCGGACAGTTCCGCTGACTGACCTGGTTGAAGCGTGGTGAGTTCGCCGACGGTTTCCATTTCGAGCATGTCTTCGTTACTGAACGTCTGGTAACGGGTGCCACGATCCGGGTAGACGGCACCTTCGCGGTAGTCGAACCGCTTCACGAACAGGGTGTGTGAGTTCAGATAGGCAACCCAACCCATGCGATGGGCGAGGCCAATTTTCGTCGGGCCTTTGTTCACATCTTGGCGAAGTAGGATGTACTTCTTGCCGAACGCCCAGCGCGTGTCGGCGAAGTCGAAGTACGGCCAGAGAATCAGTTCTTGATTCGGTGCATAATCGGCGGGCGATTTCGCTTTTTTTGGATGACCGGGGTGCGGGGCTTTCGGTGGCAACGGGATCATCTCGACGCCGCCGGGCGCCATCACGGTCGGTCCCCACGGGGCTAATTCCGTGGCCGTCGTGCCGATGTTGGTGACCTTCAACGTCACTTCAACTTGGGTGCCCTTCGCGCCGAGTTTCAGGTGCATTTCTTTTTGCACGCCGTATTCGGTCTCGGGCGGCGGTGTGATTTTCACGGCGTGGTCGCCGAGGGCCTCATACTTTACGGGGCGGTTGTCGGGGAAGTAGGTGCGGGTGAGGTCTTCCGGGGCGAGCCAGAAGCGGTGGCCGCCGCGAATTTGCCACTCCGGTTCCCCGGTGCCGCCCATCATGCCGTCGTAATTCTTCATCACATTGAAGCCGCCCGGCAAGCGATACGCGATCACACGCGGGCCAACGTCCAACGTCACGATCAGTTCCACGTCGCCGTTGGTTAGCAACAAGTTGTTCTTCCACCCGCGATATTCAATTACCTTCATGGCCGACTCCCGTGGAATGAAATTGCTGTTACACGGTGCGCCGTCCCGCGAAACGTGGTGTACCAAAACAAACAGGGCCGGCAATACTTTGCCGAACCCTGATGCGTAATGTGAGCCATTCCAATCGGGACCGATCAGCTTGAACTCTTGCCCGAACGCTTCGCTTGAATTCGTCGTAAGCCCAGAATCGCACACCCGATACTGGCCAGAAGTAGCGGTGCCGGCGCGGGCACGGACGGTGCGGTGATTGGGGGATTGACCGGGGGCGTTGGGTCGGTCGGCGCAACTGGAACCGGCGGCAGGGGAGGGTTAACCCCGCCCGGAGTGGTGGGTGGCACGACAATTGTCGGTGTCGCTGGTGAAGAACTACCCGTGCTTGTGTCGGTCAGTGGAGGCGTGGTGACCGTTGTGGGTGTGGTAACTGTTGCGGGCGTGGTGGCCGTTGCGGGTGTGGTGACCGTCGAACCGTTCGATCCAATTCCCCCGCCGCCGAAACCACCGCCGCCGCCGAAACCACCGCCACCCCGCTGCGCGCCGCCGCCCAACAGTCCGGAACCAATGCCACCCCCGCCGAAACCGCCGCCGCCACCGGACGCGAGTTGCGAACCTGTTGACCCAATCGGGCTAAAGCCGCCGTTACCACCACCACCACCCGCATCAAGACCGGGTGCGCTGCGTAAGGTCACTTGCGATTGGGGTGTGAACGCATCCGCTCCGGGCAAGCCGGTTAGCCGAACCAATTCCATACCCTTGGTTGCCTGAGCTTCGCCGAATATGGAATCGTCACCCGTTAGGCTTTGCACGTATTTCTGAGCTAACTGGACGTATTCGGGTGACTCCGCTTCGTTGGGAAACTTGGCCCGGAATGCTCCCGCAAACAGATTGAACGGCAACGGGCCTTCCGGGATCGTCGGTTCTTGCACGACTTCCCACAGTGCCACTTGAAACGCGGGCGCGGAAATCTTGGGGTCTTGGAGCGTATCGCCGTAATAGCGACCGTAGAGTTCGCGGATGTAGTTCGCGCGGGTTTGTGCCGCGACACGGCCTTCGGGCGTATCCGGGAGGTTGTAGTTTTTGGGAAGGTTCACCGGCTCGACCGCAAACTGGTAGACTTGGCCGGCATAAATTGGGACAGCCGGCTCCACGCAAAACGTGCGTAGCTCCGGGTCCAGTCCGGCAGTTGGTAACGAACCAACCGGGTTGTCAAAATTCATGTCGCCGACGGGTTTTGAAAAACCACCCCGGTCCGCAATCGTGAACTTGAACTCTTCGCGGTTCGTCAGATCCCGATACCGCAACGTCGTGACAACTTGAGGGTCCGGTTCTTGGCCAATCGCCCCGAGAGTCGGAACAACGGCAAGACCCAGAACGGCCCCAAGCAGGCAAGCCATGCGTGTGACGATTGTCGATTTCATCAGTTCAACAGGCATTTGTGCCTCTCATATACGTCTGGATCTGCAAAAGTTGCAAACCCAACTCGTTCCTTCGAGACGATACATCCCACACCTTAATACAAATTGCCCGGCAAGAATAGTCGAATTATCCGACACGCAGGGCTATTCAGAGATTGGGGTTGAGGGTTTTAGGATGGGTTGTTACTAGGCGTTCTTTCTGGATGGGGAGTTCGTCATGGCTGTAATCTCTTTGTTGGAACGGCTCCGCGAGTTGAAGGATCCACGGGATCCCAAGGGCCAACTCTATCCGTTTGTGCCACT
>JAYVXO010000002.1:0-26685 GCA_043785105.1 Fimbriiglobus sp. | reverse complement strand
GTTGACCCCCACGGGTTGCGCACCCCGTGGGGGTCAACCCCACGGCTCGTCGGAACTCAGTTTGAACCGCTCGCGGTATAGCACACAGTATACGGCGGCATTCGGTTGAAATTCTTGCCCCTGGGTGGTCAAGGGGTGGGCACGCCCAACCCACACCGGGGTTGACCGGGTTTTCGGCTGTCGGTTACAGTCCGCGTGATTGGCCGGTTTGTGGCGTAGGACGCGCCGCGATTCTCTAGGATTGCCCGATGGTTTTGTTCGCACAGATTCCGAACCCGGCGACGATGACCGCCGAACAGATTGCGGCTCTGCCGGCGGAGCAAGTGGCGTTGCTGAAGGCGGACCAACTCGGCGCGCTGTTGAAACGCCAGGACGAACTGCGCTGGGCGAGCGAGCTGCCGTACTTCCGCGAGTTGCACAACCTGTTGCCGGAGCCGTTCTTTCACACGCAAGGGTTTTTGCTGTTCTTCTTGGCGGTCGGAATTGCCTACTGGATGATCCCGAAGAAATGGAACACGGCGCGGGTGTGGTTGTTGGTCATCGCCAGCTTTCACTTTTACGCGGCGTGGAATGCGAGCCTGGCGTTCCTCGTCACCGGGACCGCGACGCTGGACTATCTCTTTGCCCGTGGCATTGAGCGTGCCCCGAACCGGCGGGTGAAACTCGGGTTGGTGGTCTCCAGTATCGTGATGAATCTCGGGATACTGGTGTACTTCAAGTATCGCGGGTTCTTCCTCAACGAACTGCACGATTTGCTGGATGTCGTGGGCGGTACGGCGGGTTTCTCCAGGCTCTCTCCTCTGGATATTCTCATCCCGTTCGGCATCTCATTCTACACATTTGAAGCGATCAGCTACGCCGTCGATGTGTACAAGGGGAAGATCAAAGCCGAACGCAGCCTGACGCACTTTTTGCTGTTCATCCTGTTCTTTCCGCACCTCGTCGCCGGGCCGATTGTCCGGGCCGGGGACTTCCTGAAACAAGCGCACCGGGTGAAGCGGTGGAACTGGGTGCGGGTGCAAGTGGGCGTGCAACTTTTCTTGCTCGGGGTGTTCAAGAAGCTAGCCATCGCGGACCGCATGGCGATTTTCTGCGACGGTTCCCCCGGCACGCCGGGACCGCTCCTCGACCCGGCCCACCACAACGCCGCCGCGCTTTGGCTAGCGACATTGGCGTATGCGCTGCGGATTTACGCGGACTTCTCCGGCTATTCGGACATGGCACTCGGGACCGCGCACCTGTTCGGGTACAAGCTCACACAAAATTTCCTGATGCCGTACCTGTCGCCGAACGTCTCCGAGTTTTGGCGGCGCTGGCACATCAGTCTTTCGACGTGGCTGCGTGATTATTTGTTCATCCCACTGGGCGGTAGTCGCGGTTCGGGGTGGGCGACGAATCGCAACATCATGATTACGATGTTACTCGGCGGGCTGTGGCACGGGTCCACGTGGAGCTACGTCATCTGGGGCGGGTTACACGGCATGTTGCTAATCGGGCACCGCTATTTCCGCATGTTCGCCGACGCCCGACCGAGGCTTTCTGGCCTGTTGCAAACCGTGCCGGGAACGATGCTGCGCGTGCTGGTCACGTTCTTCTGTGTAAGCTTGTGCTGGGTGTTCTTCCGACCGGACCTTCACAACGCGCTGGTCATGCTCGAACGCATGTTCACCGTCGCCATCGACGGCAGCACGCTGCCCCTGCACAACCGCAGCTTGTGGTACACGGTGCTGTTCGTGCTAGCGTGTCATGTGCTTGTCGCACAGGGGTTGTGGCAGTGGGCGTGGGGCCGAACGCCACCCGTACTCGTTGGGCTGGGCTACGCCATTGCCTTGACCGCCGCGATGGTATTGGCACCGGAACAAGGGCAATCGTTCATCTACTTCACGTTTTAAGTGGGTGTGGGTGAAATAAGACCGGCTTGGCTCCCTCCCCGTCTGCGGGGAGGGCCGGGGTGGGGTGGAAGCTTCGACCCCCCTTAATCCTCCCGCACGCGGGGGGAGACAGGAAAAAGCGGAGTCGAGCTTAGCAACCCACCTAATATCGAGCATTAGTTTTTATCACGAAGGCGGTACGACGGATGAACACCCGAACGCGGAACCGAGCGCAAGCCGCCGTCGTTTGGGGGTTCATGTTGTTTGCGGTCGTGCAGTGTGTCATCGGGGTGTCGTCGGAGTTTTACCCGCGTATCCGTGACCCGCTTTACGGCGACAAACTCGTGAAACTGCAACGCCGCTTCCCGACGGGTGAACCGCGACCGCTGACTGTGCAAATGCTGGGTAGCTCCCGAACGGGGTTGGCGTTTCACGGCAAGCGGATCGAACAACAACTGACCGCCGAACTCGGCCGCCCCGTCGTGGCGTTCAACTACGGTGTCCCCGCGTCCGGGCCGGTGACGCACTTGGTCTACTTGAAACGACTCTTAAACGACGGCATTCAGCCGGATTTGTTGTTCGTCGAAGTGCTGCCGTCGATGATCGCGGACGGGCACGGCGGGCCGATCGAACGGCATTGGCTTTATGCGGATCGGCTGACGTACTCCGAACGCGACACTGTGATTCGCAACGGCTTTGATCGAAGTGCTGTGCAAGAACGCTGGTGGAAGTCGATGCTGATTCCGGCGTACACGTTGCGGTTTCAACTGCTGTCGCGGATCGCGCCGAGTTGGTTGCCGTGGCAAGTCCGCTTCGATTGGAGCCGTGGTGCGGACGAAAGCGGTTGGGGCACGACGGCGAACCAAAACATCACGCCCGAACTCCTGGCCACCGGCACCGCCCGTGCCAAAGCGGAGTACGTCCCGATGTTGGCGAACTACCATCCGGGCGGTCCGGCTTGCGAGGCGTTGCGTGAATTGCTGACGTTGTGCCGCGACCGCAACATCTCGGTGCGAATGGTGCTGATGCCCGAAGGCAGCGACTTCCGAAGCTGGTTCCCGCAACCGGGCGTCGATCGGTTGATGGCGTTCTTGAACGCGACGAGTGCCGAGTTCAGCGCCCCACTTGTCAACGCCCGCGAGTGGTTGCCGGACGAACACTTTTACGACTCGCACCACATGTTCGCCGCCGGCGCCGAAGCGTTCTCCGACCGACTCACCCGCGAAACGATCGTGCCGATCATGCGAACAACGGCGGATAGAAGATGAACGTGACTCCCAGTATTCGAGCCACGATTATCCGCTCCGTGCGGCAGCGATTCGTTCGCAGGGAGGTTGGGCCACTCCCACACGGTCGTGGCTCGGTTGCTCGTGCGCGCCGTGCGGTGGTCGTGGGCTTCGTCGGATTCCTTCTAGCTCAAGTGCTGTTGAGTGTCGCCATTCGGCGGGAGTGGGTGCCGGTCGGTGACCCGGTGTTCGCGGAGAAAATTGCCCTGCTGCGCCAGCACCCGCAGTTCTTCGCCAGTGACACTCCCTTGACACAGCAAGTGACACAACGTGTGCTGATGCTCGGCAGTTCCCGTACCCACTTGGCGTTCGATGCGGCGAAGTTTGCGAACCTGACGAACACGACGGCGTTCAACTTCGGTTGCCCCGCCGCAGGCCCGATGACGAGTGCTTTGTACCTGCGACGGTTGCGCGCGATGGGCGTGACGCCGGATTTCGTGTTCGTTGAATTTCACCCCGGATTTCTGACGCCGACCGACCCGCCGTTCGAGGGGCAATGGCTTCATGCGTATCGGTTGCGACATGGAGAACCGGAACAGTTGCGCCGCTTCGGGTGGAACATTCCCTCGCCGCCGCACCACAGTTGGATCGGCTGGGGCAAGACAACCTGGGACTTTCGGTTCGGCCTGTTGAACCACTACGCGCCGGGGGCGTTGCCGTGCCCGTTCGGGTTGACCGTCGGCGCTATGAACGACCCGTTCGGGTACGTACAAGGCATCGAGACCAAACCGGCGGACATGCCCCGCGCGCTGAAGCGGACGCAGGACCAGTACGCGCCGGTGCTGAAGGACTACCACATCGGCGGCCCCGGTTGCGAGGCGTTGCGGGA
Source organism: Fimbriiglobus sp. (assembly GCA_043785105.1). Classification (GTDB taxonomy): domain Bacteria; phylum Planctomycetota; class Planctomycetia; order Gemmatales; family Gemmataceae; genus Fimbriiglobus. The sequence continues at coordinate 22,699 of JAYVXO010000002.1, read as the reverse complement.
CATTCTGACCGTGTGCCGTGACGCCAACATCCGCGTTGCAATAGTCGTCACGCCGGAAGCCACGGTGGTGCGAAGCTGGTATGGGGCACAAGGGAATGCGGAAATCGCAGCGTTTGCACACAGTTTAGTGCAGGAATTCGGCGTGCCGTTGTACGACGCCCGTGACTGGGTACCGGACGGCGCGTTCGCGGACGGGCACCACTTAACCGCACGAGGGGCGACCATTTTTACCGAACGGCTCGCAGTGGAATCGCACCAAAACGGACGCCGATGAACGCGACTTTACCTGCGAATCATCTGACCACGACACGGCGTAAGTCTTGGCGAGCGCTACTTGCATTCGTGCTGTTGTTTCTCGGAATTCAGCTTGGTTTCGGTCTGCTACTCGATTACGGACCGCCCCGATTCCGCGACCCGGAGTATGGCAGACGCTTGGCGAATCTTCGTTGCCGTGTGGCGGAGAATCCGGGGCGACCGTTGGTGCTAGTGATCGGCAGTTCCCGCACCGCGATGGGGGTTCGTCCGGGCATACTAGAGGATGGTCCAGACCGCCCGATGATCTTCAATTTTGCACTGGCAGGTAGTGGGCCGATCATGGAGTTGATGGCGTTCCGCCGTGCGCTGGCGGACGGCATCAAACCGGCTGCCGTCGTCGTGGAGTATTGGCCGGCGTTCATGCGTGAAGATGGCCTGTACCACGAAGAAGCCCGGTTGGACATCGCCCGGATGCGGCTGGTGGATCATGCGTTGATCCGCGAGTTTTTCCGCGACGTGCCGCACGCCGAAGCCGCGATGCGGACCCATCGCACGAACCCGTGGTACCACCACCGCCGGTCGATCTTCAACCAACTTTCGCCGCGATGGCTACCCAATCACGCCCGTTCCGAAGCGATGTTTGAACGCATCGACGACTGGGGTTGGCTACCGGGCCGGGAATCCCTTCCGGCAAGTGACTTTCCCGCTGCGCTCCAAGCATCAGCTTCGTATTATGTGCCGCTGTTTGCCAACTACGAAGTCTCAGGGGATGGTGATCGAGCGCTACGCCAATTGGTTGCGGAGTGTCGATCCCAGCACATCCCGGTTGCACTACTGTACTTGCCGGAGTCGGCGGAGTTCCGGAAGTTGATGCCCCCGAATGCTGTGAAGCTCGCCGATGATTACTTGCAGAAAGTCCGCACCGATCTGAACATCCCGCTCATCGACGGTCGCGGCTGGGTCGGCGATGACCAGTTGCCGGACGGCTTTCACCTGATGCAACCCGGCGCAACAGTGTTCACCCGTAAGTTCGCTGCTGCGATCGACGCAACATTCCCCGACTTGAGAGGGAACACGCCATGAATCGTCGTCGGGCTAAGTGGTGTGTGCTTGCCGGCGTTGCGTCCGTGGTACTGCTGCAACTCGGGTTGAACATCGTGATTGACACGATCAAGCCCGAATGGCGCGACCCGGAATACGGGCACCGGAGGAAAGATTTGCGCCAACAAGCGAACGCAAAATCCACGCGACCCGTTGTCGCGGTGTTGGGAAGTTCCCGATCGCAAATGGGCTTCAATCCAGTGGCAATGAACCTCGACGACGGCACGTCAAACCCACCGATTGTTTACAACTGCTCGCAAGCGGGTTGCGGCCCGCTGTACGAGTTGCTGAACTTGAAGCGGCTCATCACGGACGGCGTGAAACCCAATTTTGTGCTGGTCGAAATTCTCCCGCCTGTGCTGGCCGGCAAAAGCTCCGCCGAGAAACTGATTCCGATTTCCCACCTGAGTTATGACGATGTGGGGCGATTACAACCGTATGCAACCGACCCGCGCGGACTGTGGCTCGACTGGGCGCACCAACGGATTCTGCCGTGGTCCACGTACCGCCTCAACTTGCTCAGTCACTGGGGGATGGGCAGTTTGCTACCGTGGCAGGCGCGCCAGGATTTTATGTGGAAGCAGATGAAGCCGAACGGCTGGATGCCGTACTTCTTTGACGAGATTCCCGCGACGAAACGGGAAGACAGCATTGTGAAAACCAGGGCCGAGTACTTGCCGTACTTCGATCAGTTTGAGATTGCCGCGCTACCGGATCGCGCGTACCGGGACTTGATCGCGTTGGCCCACTCGCACGACATCCAGGTGGCGTTCTTCACCATGCCAGAGTCGCCGATCTTCCGGAGTTGGTACCCACCCGTCGTGCGTCAAAAGCTTGCGAATTACTACGCTTCATTGGCACGCGAATTCGGCACCCCGGTGTTCGATGCTACTGATTGGCTAGCGGATGAAACCGCGTTCGCAGACGGCCACCACCTGATGCGGCACGGTGCTGAAGCGTTCAGCCGACGGTTCGGCAACGAGTGCCTCCAACCGTGGCTGAACACGAACCGATAGCGAAGAAATGTCACCACGGAACACACGGAAATCACGGAAAATGTTGAAAACCTTCCAGTAACGATGTGAGCCATTTCGGTCTTGATGACTTTGATTTCTTCCGTGTTTTCCGCGTATTCCGTGGTTCAATTTATTCTGATGGTTTAGCCGTTCGGCGGGAGCAACAATGGGTTGCCAAACACGGTCTTCCACGGCCGCACGGTCCATTTCAAGAACACCCCCGCAATGTTGAACGGGTCGTTGCGGATCAGTTCTTCGGCCACCTCTTTCGACTCCGCTTCGTACACAATCAGTGCGCCAAACTCGTCCAAGAACGGCCCCGCGCACACCAGCTTCCCCGCCTCCAGCAACCCCGTCAGGTAAACCCGGTGGTGCGGTCGAACCTCCGCCACCTTCGACGGATCCGCGATGTATTCAATGACAGCAGCCCATTTCATAGCGACGTTCCTACGGTGAGAGAGGAGATATTCGGAGACATTGTATCTGGCGGTGTCACTCATTTGTCTGGTCGCCTAAAACCGTATTCACCAGGGTCTGACAAAAATTTCTTGCAGTTCGTCTTCAACGGGTTTTCGGCCCTGAAAGGGTCGTTCTATCAGCCCAGGGCCATGCCCTAGGGACTTGTTTGCACCCCCAGTGAATCTGGTTGCAACCAAGCCACACCCGACCAAAAACTTCCACTCGACACCAGTTTCGGTTCGCGGTATATCTTGGCGACCTGTGCCCGATTTCCAAGCTACTTGTACCCCCACAATTTCACTGATGCACATCCAAACACGCTGCAAATGGATGTTTCGGCACGCAATACCGTTACTTGGTATTGGGATGCTCGTGTTCGCACTCGGGTGCGCAACTCCGTCGCCAAAGCCTGTCGTTCCGTCTCAACTGATTGATGTGAAGACGACCACGGCCAAACCGCTCAGTCATCCTTCTGTGGAACGGGACGCGGCGAAGATTCTGGCTTCGGCGTTCACCTCCCCTGCCATCACACCGAAACCCAGCGCCGAGGTTCAACAAACGGGTGATGCCGCGTGGACGCTTCAGTCCTCCCAACGGCCGTTGAACGTGTTGGCGCTGTCCGGTGGCGGGCAGTACAGCGCGTTCGCGGCGGGTGTTGTCGCCGGATGGACCGCGACGGGGAAGCGGCCGGATTTTGACGTGGTCACGGGAATTAGTAGCGGCGCGTTGCTCGCCAGTATCGTCTTCTTGGGGCCGAAATGGGATCCGTTGATGGCGAAGGTTTTCACCACGTTGAAGACCTCCGACCTGTTCAAGTATCGCCCCGTTTTGTACTTGATCCGGTATCAATCGTTAGCCTCCGCCGAGCCGATGCGACAGCTCATTGCGAACGAAGTGAACGACGAGTTCATTGCGGACATGTGTACTGCCCATCGTGCCGGTCGGCGGTTGTACGTCGGCACTATGAATCAACACACACGTCGATTGGTCGTGTGGGATCTCGGGGCGATTGCTTGTAGCGGGCACCCCGAGGCTGGCAATCTCGTCAGGAAAATCCTACTGGCCGCGGCCTCGATTCCGGGGTTACTTCCTGCCGTCGATTTTGATTTTGAAATCGACGGGGTGCGTTACCAAGAGACGCATGTTGATGGCGGCGCGGTGGCGCAGGCGTTCATTCGCTTCAGCCCGCACATGCCCTGCCCGGAGTTGAAGAACCCGAGTTTTAAGTGGCTCGCGGGGTCGAACCTCTACGTCATTGCGGGCGGCAAGTTGTACGTCGATCCGCTTGACGAGAAGCCCGGCTTTCTCACCCGTGTCACCGGGACTGTCTCGGCGACACTGTACGCCCTTTATCGCGCGGACCTTTGGCGACTTTATAGCTATTGCTCTGTCTCGGGTATGAATTTCCATCACACTTCGATTCCGCTGGGTGTGCCCACCACGCCGAAGAGTACCACGTTCGACCCGGTCCGGATGAAAGAGTTGTTCACGTTGGGGTACGACCTCACGACCCGTGGCGAGGTGTGGCGCACGACGCCACCCGGTTGCGAGAACGGCGAAGACGAAACCCCGCGACCGTGACGAACTTTGGGAGGCAACCGAGTGCGAATTTGCCTCTTTGAGGACGGTCGTGTGGCGGACCTCGCTCCACTCGCGGTGTTGCAACCCGCGTTTGAATTGCTGTGTGGAATTACGTCGCTCGCAGCGAAACATCGCCACGCTTTCGCGCCGGATTCGGTCGGTTACCTCGTGCGTCCGATCATGGCCGCCGTCACGCGCGAACTGCACCCGCACTCGTGCGTCAACGAACCGCACTGGCTGCGCGCCGGCCCGACTGTGCTGGTCAATGCTCGCTGGATTCCCCCCACTTCGTCTAGTCACACCCCACCGACGACGCAGGATTTGTTTGCCGACGGTCCGTTCCTGGCCATCTGCCAAGGCGAGATTGCCTACGCGGCGCTGACCCCGGAATTGCTCGCGGCGGTGACGCCGACGGTGCTGGACGATTGCCTGCACGATTGGCTAACGGAACTACCGCAACAGGATGTCGGCGGTTGGATGGTGCGGGACGCTCACGATCTGATCGTACAAAACGCCACACAAATTGAAACCGACTTTGCCCACCGTGTGAATCAGAACCTGACGGGTTACTACCCAACCGGGCTTCAACTCGTGGGTCCGCGCGATCGGCTTTTTCTCGACCCGTCGGCCACAATCGACCCGTTCGTTGTGATTGATACCACCGATGGCCCGGTGTTCATCGACTCGAACGTCGTGGTCGAAGCCTTCACCCGAATTGCCGGCCCTTGCTTTGTTGGAGCAGGAACACGATTGCAACAAGCGACTTTGCGTGCGGGTTCTTCGGTGGGGACGCGGTGTCAAATCCGTGGCGCGGTTGCCAATTGCATCGTGCAAAGTTTCGCCGAAGTGCGGGGTGCGGGGTCGCTGGACAAATGCTTCCTGGGTGAACACGCCCACATCGGTGCTGGGGTCCACGTCGCTGCCGGTTGTGTGATTGGCGATCACACCCGGATCGATACGGGTGCGTTGCTGGACGAGTACACCACGACCGGCATCGGGTCGCACCTGCACGCAAATGGTCGCACACTGCCCCGAGATGTGCCAGCGTTTCACACCGTGAACCGTTCCGGGCAGATCGAGCCGCACGACCCGCGAACTTCACTCAACACCCAACGCCAAATGAGTGAAGCTCAGGAACAACTGTATCGTTCGGTCGCAAATCAAAACACCAATCAACCCCGGATCAACTGGGCGGCGTGATGTCGATGACCGCCTGCTCTTTTTCTTCGAGTGACGTTTCCGCTTCTTCGACGGGAAGTTCGGCTTTCATCCGCAAGTATGCGATGTAACCGATTAAGCCGACGCACCACTCGATGAGTCGCAACGCCAGACGGCCTGCCAAGCCAACGGGTTCCCCAAGCGGGCCACGAATCAGCACGTACAGTCCGCCAAACGTGAGTTCACCACCGCCCAGGCCACCCGGCACTGGAATCAGGGCTTGCACGATGAAGCCGATTGGCGCGATGACGAAGTGTTCGGGGAGCGTGCCGAGCAACTCCGGATCGGCGGGTGGGAAAACCTGGACGGCGAAGTGGTACGAAAACATCATGCCGGTGTGGGCGATTGCTGACAATCCGATGGCAGCCAACACCGTCAGTGGTCGCTGGCGATATTGCCACGCGGCGTACCACAACTCGGCTAACGTCCCGCCGATTTTCCGCACGGCTTTCAATCGCTCGCCAAACCGATCCGCCCGTTTCTGCGGTAACAATCCTAGCGAAGTGTAAGTCAACGCCGCGACGGTCGCCAATCCGATGCAGACCGAGATGATAACTTGCAGCGTCCGGTTGGCCGCGATCCGTTCGTCACCACTGGCCCAATACGACCCGCCGATCGCCGCCGCAAACAGGATCAGCCCGAACAGCCCGACCATGCGATCGGCGATGACAGTCGCCACCGCCGCCGCCTTGCGATTCGGCTGGCCCTGGGCAATGAAGTACGCTTTCACAATGTCGCCACCAACCGAACCGGGCAGAAACGTGTTGTAAAACGTGCCGACTAACCCCAGCCGCACGGCGTTCTTCAACGCAAACGGCAGGTCCAACGCCCGAACCAAAATGTACCACCGGAAATACTGCAACCCGATCACAAACATGACCGTGATCGCCGCATAGATGAACGGCATGAGTTGCGGATCGTTACGAAACAAGTTGTTCAACGATGTCCAGTTCGACCCCACGACGAACGCCAACAGCCCGACGCCGAGGATGTACTTCAGCAACCCTTTCCACCAACCGCCAGACTTTTTCACGGTCAAACCCCACTCGAAGAAATTCGCACAAGGGGACATTGTCCGGATGTCTAGCGGAGAGTCAATCGGAGCCGTGAGTTGGTGCGGTGGGGTGTGGAACGTCACTTCGCCGGGCTGTCAAACGCTTCGCCAACACGATCATGGGCCGCTCGATGAGGCGGTACGTGACCCAGGAAATGGCAACCATGAGGGCCGCCGTCACGATGAAGCCGAGCACGTAAGCCGGTGTGGGTGCGTGGTTTGCAATCGGCTCAACTGCCTGGAACATGGTTATCAAGTAGTGTGGGTGTTACCAGCCTGCGAAGGTTTCGGCGCGTCGTTTTCCTGATGTGGGATTGAGAGGATCATTGCGATGACTGGAAGGAAGTAATGAGAAAAAGTGCGATGAAGAAGTAAGAGAACGCCACAGTAACCCAGGGCAACGACGACGGCTAAGTGACTTCCGTTCATTCGTCTACAATAGACAATTGCCATCACAAACATGATGATAGTCACGAGTAAAACGTCGGCAGAGTGAGGGAAAAACCCGTCTACTAATGGGCGGAAGGAAAAGCGACCAGCCAGTTGATCTGTGTTGAAAGCAGTTAACGAAAGTAGGGTGACTCGAAAAAATTCCCCCGCATTCCAGATAACAAACGGGCAGATAATTAGCGCGCAGGTGATCAGAGCTACCCATGTCAGCCGTAAAGCCTGCACAAAGCTGAACTCTCGGATCCAAAATGGCAGAATGAAAAGTCCGAACACACCGAACGTCTGATTAACCGCTACTGCTACCCCTAGGATTACAGCCTGTGACGTTCCATTGAAGGACGTCAAGGACCGGCAGAAGAGAACTGCAAGTAAGATACTGATTGGGTATTGTGTCTCGGCACTATAATATGTCCAGATTGGGAACAACATGATTACCGGCAAGGCCATGCGGGCAGCAACGCTGTATGTTTTCGACGACGTACTCGTCCCCAAACTGGTCGCAACAAATACTGTGGCGATCTCAGCCAGCAAGTTCATGATCCGATAGTCGAAACCGAGAAGTTTAGGCAGTGTGTAAAGAAGGAATGTGCCTGGCCAATACGGCATCGCTGGACTTGGTTCATCAATGTAAGGAAACTTTCCTTCTAGTAACAGATCTTGAGATCTATCGATGGTCGATAACATATCGCCACCTATATCTACGAATGGATGATAATGGTAAGCATAGATCCTAGTAAGGACTACCAAGCTTACAAACCCTGTCACCTCTATCCGCGATTCCGGTTTGAACCACAACGATGCAACAGTGAACACTAACCACACCACTAGCCACGTGATGGCTACCCAGAGCGACGGTGAAACAGGAATGGACTGAATGTATCCTGATAACAACCGACTCTGTAGGCTGCCAAACAGGAATAACCCCGCCAAAATGAAAAAGCCAAAACGGTGCCAACGATAGGAGCAAGTGGTTGGTGGACGGTGGACGGTAATCGGTAACAAACTTCTTACACGAGTTGCCACAAATAGTGTCGCATACTCCAGCAAAATTACAAATAGAAGTAATGACACAACTATTCCAATGGCCAGCTTTGTGTTGCCATCATTCTTGATTTCTAAAAGGGCGGGTACCTTCAATACTTGCCGAACTTCTGTAAATTTTTGCAGCGATAAGACAATCACCAAAATCATGAGGAGACTGATTCGGTACCAAGTCCATCCCGGCAATGATAGTTTAACCAAATCAATAAAAGATGGGATCTTTTTGGACAATGTATTGGACATTACATTCTCTTAGGTATTACTTAGTCCGAGATCGAACAGGAATCCGCAATGGTTACGCCAGGATTTCCGTCACGACTTTGCCGTGGACATCCGTGAGGCGGTAGTCACGGCCTTGGAAGCGGTACGTGAGCTTGGTGTGATCGAGGCCGAGTTGGTGCAAGATCGTGGCTTGCAGGTCGTGGACATGAACGGGCTTCTCCGTGACGTTGTACCCGATCTCGTCGGTCGCACCGTGGATGAGTCCCGGCTTGATCCCGCCACCCGCCAGCCACATCGTGTAGGCGTCAATGTGGTGGTCGCGGCCAACGGTTTCGCGCGGTTCACCCATCGGCGTGCGACCAAACTCACCACCCCAGACGACGAGCGTGTCGTCGAGTAGGCCGAGCCGTTTCAAATCTTTGATGAGTGCCGCCGAGCCTTGGTCCACTTCCTTGCAGATTTTGTCGAGGGGTTTGCCGAGATCCAGCACGCCACCGTGGTGGTCCCAATCCGTGTGATACAACTGCACGAACCGCACGCCGCGCTGCACCAGGCGACGGGCCAGTAAGCAGTTTGCCGCATACGATGGCTTGCCAACCTCCGCACCGTACAACGCCAGGGTCTCCTTGCTCTCCTTCGCAATGTCCATCAACTCCGGTGCGGTGGTTTGCATTCGATACGCCATCTCGTAGGCGGCGATTCGGGTTTCAATCTCCGGATCGCCGACGCTTTGAAACCGCAACTGGTTCAAGTCCTTGACCGCTTCAACGAACTCGCCTTGCTGCTTCGGGTCCACGCCGTCGGGGGACTTCAAATCCAGAATCGGGTTGACCCCTTTAAGGAACGGCACCCCCTGATACGAACTCGGCAGAAACCCACTGGACCAGAGTGAAGCACCGGCACGTGGCCCGCGCGGACCGGATTGCAACACCACGAACCCCGGCAGGGAACTGGCCTCCGAGCCGATGCCATACGTGACCCACGACCCCATGCTGGGGCGGCCAAATTGCGGCGAGCCGGTGTTGACGAAGCACTTCGCCGGGCCGTGATTGAACACATCCGTCTTCATGCCCCGCAGCCAGCAAACGTCGTCCGCAATGTCGCGGTGGAATGGGAGAAGGTCGCTGATCGGCATCCCGCACTGCCCCGCCGGCTTGAACTTCCGCACGCAGCCCAGAACTTTCGGGTCGCCCTTCAGAAACGCGAACCGCTTCCCCTCAACGAACGACTTCGGTACCGCTTTGCCGCTGAGCTTGTTCAATTCCGGCTTCGGCTCAAACAGTTCCAACTGGCTCGGTCCGCCGGCCATAAACAGGAAGATGACCGACTTCGCCTTCGCCGCAAAGTGCGGCTTCGTCACCGACCCTTTGGCATCCGCTGCGCGCGACTCCCCGTTCAACAACGATGCGAGCGCCATCGACCCGACGCCCACCCCGCAATCGCGGAAGAAGTGGCGGCGAGTCGTAGCAAAAAGAGACGGTGTGATTGGCATGGTCAATTCGCCTTGATGCGGGTGAGTGCATCCAGAATAGAGTCTTTGGTGTGGTCCCCGTGACCACTCATCAACAAATCACTCAGCCGCGCACGTTGCACAAAGACACGGCCAGCCGTGTGGACTTTGACGATGACTTCGACATCTCCGTAGCTACTCACCACTTCGTGGAAGTTAGACTCCGGGTCATCAGAATAGCCAACCGGGTCATTGAACGACCAATGGTTCATGTCGTATTCAACGAGATCGATCTCGTTTTTTATCGGGGATTCTAGGTACAGATCAATCGTGTAATAGCGGCGGTCATTTCCCAAATCTTGATAGACAGGGTCGCCGTTCCCTTTCGTCCGGAATTGCGCGTAAAGCCGCCCGCCGACTCGCTTGGTAAAGGTCGTGGAGTATTGGACCGGGTCCGCAGATTGTGACATGATTCCTCCTTACGTTTGTCGTTGTTCAGGTGGTAACCGCCAAGTTGGCTTGTGGTCGTCAATCAACTTTTGGGCCAAGGCGTCGGACACGTCACGCACTTGGCTGGTCGAATCGTCCGGCAATGTCGCATGGTTGTTGGGGTCGAGGATTGTGTTTTTCACCTGTTTGGAGAGTTCGTTGACCGAATCGACCGGATCCTCTTCTGCCAAGATTATACCTAACTCCGTTTCGTACCGCTTGCACATCGCCGATAAAACTCGGGCGTGTGTGGCGACTCGTTCGATGTTCAAGACATCCGACACCTGCACCAAAATTCCGAAAACCAGTACGAGAAGCGCGCCCCAGAACGCCCACCCCGTATGGACTGTCAAGTTTTGATTCACTTTATCAGCAATCAGTCCAGCTCCCGCACATGCGGCGATGATGATCGAAAAAATTCGCAGCGTGATGTAGACCTTCACCTCAATACGATTTTTGGCCCACTGTCCGCGGACAATCAGCCTGCAAAGGACGCAGATTTTCCGCTCCAATTTCGCATCAGGCGTATCGTCGCCCAACGCGGCAGCCGGACGTTTCGCCATAGTATTTACTCCCGCGTAATAAATTCATCCAGGTTCATCAGCACCCGCGCCGTGTGGGTCCATGCCGTCTTCGGGGCGGCTTTTGTTTGGGCGTCCAGGTACGTCAGCACCCGCTCCTTTTCGGACTTCGTTGGGTTTCGGGCGAAGCAGAGTTGGAACGCGAGGTCGATTCGTTCGGCGTCGGTTTCGAGGTCTTCGTCTTCGATACGTTTGCCGAGGGCGGCGGCGAATTCTTGGAAGGCGGGGTCGTTGGCGAGGTGGAGTGCTTGCAACGGGGTGTTGCTTCGGTTGCGACGGGTACAGGATGTTTGGGCGTCGGCGGCGTCGAACGTCGTGAGCAAGTGGTGTTGGCTTTGACGCCAGATGTAGGTGTACATGCCCCGGCGGAAGCGGTCTTCGCCTTGGCTCTCGGGCCACGCCTTTTTGCTTTGGGTGAGGGCAAAGACTTCGGCAGGCAGGGGCGGGTAGACGCTCGGCCCGCCGACCTTGTGGGACAACAACCCGCTGGCCGAAAGGGCCACGTCCCGGATGATCTCGGCGTCCATGCGCAACCGCGATTGGCGGGCCAAGAACTTGTTCTGCGGGTCTTTCGCGGTCGTATCGGCACGGGCCAGCGACGCTTGGCGATAGGTGGCGCTGGTCACGATGCGCTTGTGCAACTTCTTCATCGACCAGTTTGACGCGAAATCGACGGCGAGCCAATCGAGCAGTTCCGGGTGGGTCGGCAAACTGCCTTGCATCCCGAAATCGTTTTCGGTGTCCACAATCCCGCGCCCGAAGAACTCTTGCCACGCCCGGTTCACGACGACCCGTGCCGTCAGGGGGTTCTCGGGGGACACTAGCCATTTTGCCAGATCGAGCCGCGTCAGTTTGGCCGGGGTGATGTTCGTGCTAATCGCACTGGGGAAACTGGGTTGCACGACTTCTCCCTTCCGCAAGAAATCGCCGCGAATCTGGAGGTGGGTCACCCGAGCCGTACCCCGTTCCCGCATCACAAGGGTGGTCGGGATTTTGCCTTGGATCTTCCTGATTTCCGCTTCGACTTTTTTCGCTTCGTCCTGATCGCCCTTTGTCTTCCATTCGTTGGCCTTGGTCATCATCTCGTTGATTTTCTTCTCTAACTCCGGCGTACCGCCAACGGTGATACTTGGTTCCTCCGCGCTGTTGAAGAAGGCATAGAGCTTGTAATAATCCTTCTGCGAAATGGGGTCGTACTTGTGATCGTGGCATTGCGCACACCCCATCGTCAGTCCGAGCCACACGGCACTCGTCGTGTTGGTACGGTCGATGGTGCGCTCGACGCGAAACTGTTCCGGGTCGGTGCCGCCCTCTTCGTTGAAACTCGTGTTGCGGTGGAACCCGGTGGCGATTTGCTGGTCCTTCGTGGCATTCGGTAGCAGATCACCCGCCAATTGTTGAATCGTAAACTGGTCGAACGGCAGGTCGTCGTTCAACGCTTTGATGACCCAATCCCGGTACGGCCAGATGCTGCGGGCGCCATCGACGGTGTAGCCGTTACTGTCGGCGTAGCGGGCGAGGTCGAGCCAGTGCCGGGCTTGGCGTTCGCCGTAATGCGGGCTGGCTAAGAGCCGATCGACAAGCTTTCCGTAGGCATCCGGCGAAGCATCCTTCTCGAACGCCTCGACTTCGGTTGGTGTCGGTAGCAACCCGATCAAGTCCAGACTGACACGACGAATCAGTGTCGATTTGCTCGCTTCCGGGGACGGCTTCAACCCCTGTTTTGCTAGCTCGGCGTGGATGAACGTGTCGATGGCCTGTGCCGGTGTGATGTTCGGCAATCGCTGCTGTTTCGGCGGTACGAACGACCAATGCGGGGCGAACTCCGCGCCGCTAGCAATCCAATCCTTGAGGATTTTCACTTGCGCCGGTGTCAGTGCGGGACCGCTTTCGGCGGGTGGCATTCGGTCTTCGGCATCTTCGCTCGTGATGCGCGTGATGACACCGCTTTCATCCGGCTTACCGGGGACGATGGCGTCTTTCTTCTTGGCAAGAACCAGCGAATCGAGGCGCACGCCGGCTTTCTGTGTCGCCGGCCCGTGGCACTTCACGCAGTGATTCGACAAGATCGGTCGCACGTCGCGGTTGAAGTCCGGCTTTGCTTCCGCTGCCTGGGCAACAGTGTGTGTTAGCGCCAGAAGAATCAGGACCGACCCGAACGGCAGCCAGGTGGCTCGTAGCATGATAATCCCGCAATCGGAAGAGATGGCCAGGTGTGAGATTGAAGCGTGCCGATGGTTTTATTGTGCTTGAAGAGTTGTGCGAGATCAAGGCATGAAAAGCTTCTGAATGACACTTCCCGACGGATCCCCGTTGATTCCGATCGGGACTGAATACCCCGCAATAACTTATCTGCCCGGCGTGTGATTATTTTGCCCCCAGCACACGTCATTTTCTACGCAGTGCGAAGAACCATAATAATCGGCATTTTCCCCGGCAGTTGTCGGATTCGAGTGCTAGGGAAGATGTGGATGATTGCGTTGATACGCCTGATTCCCCCGAGGGTGTGTTGACACCGTATCGGGACTACAGAATCCAACCGGCAACGGACTGCTACGCTCGTCTCGGTATCTAGCGACGCCACACCGCTGATGCCGACCACTGGACAATCCTCATGGAATTGACCGCCCAACTCTCGATCGCCAACCACCGTTCCCGGTTGCTTCACGCCTACGAAACGGACAGTCAGAACGGACCGCAGGCCCTTGCGGCGTTTCTGCCCGTGCGATCGGACCCGGATTACGTGTGGGTACTCACCGAACTCATCCGCATGGATTTGGAACAACAATGGTCCGTCGGAAACCGGGTCCGGTTGGACGACTATCGCAAGAACTACCCCGAACTGTTTGAAGACTCGACCGTAACCCGCGCCCTGGTCGTGGAAGAGTACCAACTCCGGCAACGGTTCGGTGACGAACCCGACGCCGTCGAATACTCCGAAAACTACGGCGTCGGGTCGTTCGCGTTCCGCGTGTCCAACTTGTCTCAGACGCCACAACCACTCAAGACGCTCGACCAGACGCGCGTCCAGAATGCCGGCAGCGAATCGACGTTCGCACCGGCGACGATGCACGTGTCGTCCATCCGGGATGAATCCGCACACAATCTCGCCGCGTCCGCAGACGTCCGGTACACGCGCTACCCGCGGGTTGGTGAAACGTTTTTAGGCTTTCGGTTACACTCGGAACTGGGTGCCGGAGCCTTCGGCAAAGTGTTTCTGGCGGAGCAACTCAACCTGGGCGGACGCAAGGTTGCGCTGAAGATCACAACCCGCGCCACGCACGAGCCGGAACAACTGGCCAAGCTGCGGCACACTAACATTATGCCGATTTACTCCGTGCATGATGCGGCCCCGTTGCAAGCCGTGTGTATGCCGTTCCTGGGTCGGAGCACACTGGCGGACTTGATTCGGGAATTTCAAACCACGGGTATCTTTCCGAAGTCCAGCCAGAGCATGGCGAGCACCCAGCGCGCGAACTTGGCAACGGCGTTGGACAATCCCACGGTCGATTCGAGCGTGATTCCCCCGGCATCTCGCTTGACCGAGTACCCCGAAGAATCCGCCGTACCTGTGCCGCGATCCACCAACACCGAACACGTTGACCACGCGCTGTGGATCATGGCTCGCCTCGCGGACGGCTTAGCGCACGCCCACGATAAGAACCTCTTGCACCTTGATATCAAGCCCGCGAACGTCTTGTTTGCGGACGACGGGCAACCGCTGCTGCTCGACTTTAACTTGGCCTACGACTTGACCGGCGCGAAGCGCGAACGGGCGGGGGGAACGCTCCCGTACATGGCGCCGGAACAACTCGAAGACTTCCGCGACGGCGGTAGCGATACCCGCCTCGATCAGCGGACCGACTTGTTTGCGATGGGCGTGATTTTCTTCGAGATTCTGACGGGAACCAACCCCTTCCCACTGCGAACGGGGCGGCCCGATTTAACCCTGTTGGCACACGACCGGCGGCGAATTGTCCCCCAGGTACGGGCGTTGAATGCCAGCGTGACGCCGGCGGTTGAAGCTATCGTTCAAAAGCTTCTCCACTCGGATCCTGCGCGGCGCTATCAATCGGCCCAAGAATTCGGGACCGACCTCGAATGCCATCGGCTTAACATGCCGCTCAAGTTTGCGTCGAATCCCTCCGTGCGGGAACGGGTGACGAAGTGGCGCCGACGGAACCCCCATTCCTGGATTCCCGTACTCGTGATCGGATTGATTCTGGTATCGAGCGGGTTCGGTTACACCGCCATGCAGCACGGCCAAGCCCGCGTCCAGGCCGAGTCCGCGAACCAGTTTCACACCATTACCAATTCCATGCAGAAGCTCCGCGTGGATTTGGTAACACGTGATGACGCCGTCACTCGACAAGCCGGTCGAGCCAAGGCCGAAGAAATGTTGGCGGCGTATGGCTTGCCCCAGGATGACCAGTGGCAGTCTGGGCCGATGGTTCAAGCCCTCCGCGAAGCCGAACGCACCAGTCTCCGGGTTCACTTCGGCGAATTGGGGTTGCTTCTGGCTCATGCGGAATGGCTCGAACGACACGGGAAATCGCAAGACGAGTGTGTTGCCGTCGCGGAACGCGGCTTGCAGTGGAATCGCATGGCCGAACACTGCTTGACGACCGAAGGCAGTCCGGCGGTTTTGTACGAACAACGGCAGACGTTGCTTAAGCTCGGCGGTCAGGAAGTCTCGTATTCCCAAGAGGGGTCGCCCGGCGTTCACAATTCACCGTTCGACCACTATTTCCACGCGATTTATTTGATGTCGTCCAACCGGTACCGTGAGGCCATTCCGCAGTTGGAACAGTTACTTCAAATCGAGCCGAGTCACTACGCCGGACAGTTTGCCCTGGCGATCTGTTGGATGGAACTCGCGGACTATGCGAGAGCATCCGAACGATTTCAGATTGCGAAAGCACTCGGCGGCAACGACCCACGCCCCAGCCACAACCGCGGCATGATCGCCCTGCTTCGGCATGACTTGCGGCAAGCCAACGATGAATTCGCCAGCGCCTTGCAACGCGACCCGAACCACGCCGAGACGTACAAAAATCGGGCACTGGTCCGGGCCATGCAAAAAGACCCACGGGGTGCCATTGACGACCTCACCAAAGCGTTGGCGTGTGGGGCGAGTCCGGTTCAGGTGTACCACATCCGGGCCGAGATGTACGACGCCATCGCCGACCCCGTCGCCGCCGAAAAGGATCTGATCGCGGCTAAAAACAGTGACCTGAAAACCGCACAAGATTACGTGGTTCGCGGCAACTCCCGAGTTAAACACGACGTGAAAGGCGCGCTTGCCGACTTCATCACGGCGTCGGAACTGAACCCGAATTATCTCTCCGCTTGGCAGAACCAAGCCCATATTTATGGGGACCAGCTTGAACAACCGGCCAAAGCGTTGGAGTCACAAAACAAAGCCGTGGATTGTTCTCCCGACTTTGCACTCGCTCGTTCCGGGCGGGCTGTGTTACTAGCGCGGCTCGACCGCCGCGACGAGGCCCACCACGACGCGCAGAAAGCAACCCTGCTGTCAAACGACCCGATGGTGACCTACCAAGCGGCCTGCACGTATGCCTTAACGTCCGAGAAAACACCCGCCGATCGACCCGTCGCCATCGAGTTCTTACGCAAAAGTCTCCGCGACGGGTTTGACGACTTCGAGGGGATGAAAATTGACCCGGACATTGACCCCATCCGGAAATTGGCGGAGTGCAAAACCATGATCGAAGCGGCCAAGAAACTCCACGAGTAATCGAACTACTTGATTTTGGAATGGACCGCAGCACCCGCTGCGGTGGTGATCCGGTGCTGAAAAATCGTGGCGTGATACTTTTGGCTCACAGTCTAAGATACTGACTGTGAGCCATTGGCTTTTTGCAGTGTTCGGGCCGGAAGTATCGCGTGTGGACGATCACGACGCATTGTGCCGAACGATCGTGGCGCATCCCGAGGATGACTTGCCGCGACTCGTCTACGCCGATTGGATCGAGGAACACGGCGAAACGGATCGCGCCGGGTTCATTCGGGATCAAATCGAACTCGCCCGTCATCAGCCGTGGGAACCGTATGCGGCGCGTTGTCGGCACGCACGGCCCACCACACTCACCGGCCTACCGTGGCGTGCATCGCTTCCCAAGATCGAACCACGATTTTGGGAATGGCACCCGAAAACGCCGTTCCACCGTGGGTTCGGCTGGTCGCTGATTGTCCGCGACTTGATGGCGTTCCTTTCCGAAGCCGAGCGATTGTTTGCGGCAGCGCCGATCGGTCAACTCTATTTGCCCACATCGACGCTGGACCAGTGGATCCGGTTCGCGGAACAGCCGTGGTTACCGCGTGTGAGGTCGATTCACTTTTACGGCGTCACGACGCCCATTGAACCGCTGCGGGTGCTGTGTGCGACTTCGGCTGCGACCGGGTTAGAAGAACTGGTACTGGAGAAAGCCAGCGGCCCCGCAATCCCGGTTCTGCTGGAGGATTTGTTCGCATCGCCGTTGGGTCGGCAGTTGAAAAAGCTTGGTCTGTCCGCAGGTGGGGATCAAGGATCGGAATGGGTCTGGCCATTTCGCCACTTGGGGAGATCGCACCAACTACGAGAATTATCGCTCGTTACAATGGGATTGCACGACCAGACGATCCGCGTATTGGCTGAATGCCCCGTTATTTCGCAGCTCACCAATTTGGAACTGAAGAACAATCCGCTGTACTATTCCGGTGTCGAAACACTGACGCAGGTCGGGATGATACATAACCTGACAACTCTTAGTCTGCAGGGGTGCCTTGCCAATCAATATGCGGCGTATGCGATCGCTCGTTGCTCGAATCTGGGAGCAATACGTCAACTTGATCTGAGCGATAACCCGCATCAACTTTTACCAAACAGGCCCGAGAACTGCCTGGGAAGCCTTTTGTCGCTGCGACTATGCGGGTCGCAAATTGAAGACGGGGCTATCATCGAACTTCTAGAAGCACCCTTCTGGACGAACTTGGTCGAACTCGACCTACGCGACAACCCATTGACCGACGTTGCCGCACGGCACTTGTTAGGCGCGCCACCCCCAGCGAATCTCACGGCACTGTTGTTGAATCAAACACTAATTTCAGCGGATATGGTGCAGGCACTTCAACAACACTTCGGCGACGCTGTCGTAATGAGAAAAGCCTCAGACGAGGGCAACTCGTCTGAGGCCGGGTTCAGTGCGTCGGGGGCGATCGGGTAGTTCTCAATTCGCTGTAGACTGTCACTCCAGGTTGATCTTCAAACCCGAGACCGAGCCGGTAATCTCGACCGTGTGCTTGGAAGTAGCAGGGCTGTACTTCTCGAGCATTGCTTTGATTTCGGGGTCGGTCGGGGTGACAGGCATACCGGGTACTTGTTGTTCCATCGCGTTCATCGGCTCAACAGAGACGATGTGTTTGCCGCGTTCGGCGCCTTTGGTATCGTGGTTGTAGCCCAGAGTGAAATTCCCATTCCCATCGGTCGTGCCGATGCTGGGTCGCCCTTTTTCCGGCACGAAGTTGACAATATAATTCGCAAGAGGCTTGTTCTTGTAACTGATTGTCCCCGACACGCTCACCACATCGGAGTTTCCGCACCCAATCAGTGCTACGAACAAGAGTCCTAACATCGGAATCAAAGCGGTCATCCGTCGAAATTTCATGGTCTTGACCCTTGAGAGAAGGAAGGCACCCGCTGGAAATGTACCAGCGGGTGCAATAGTATCGGTCGTTACGAGACGTTACGGCTCCACGAGAACCTCGCCACCGTTGCGAGTCCCCATGTTCATGTAGGTTTGGAGGGCGATGCTTTCCCGAATGAAGGACAGGTGACCATCGACGAAAGCGATATTGCACCCGCCAGTATGGAAACTCGTGGCCGCCCGACTGTTAGAATTGATCGCCACTTCGATACCGACGATCGAGTCGCCCCGGCGGAAATTAATCGGCTGGGAACCCGTCATCAGGCCTTGTGACTGGTGATGGACCCAGAAGAATTGATTGCAGCCGGCACCCCAGCCACACCAACTTTGGGTGGCGAAGTTCGACTTTTCACCAAAATACATGGTGTTGCTCGTGCCGTCCGTCACGTCGGTCATTTTGACCGCGCTATTCACCCATCCCATGCCGTTGTATGCCGGCGCGGCGCTGCGCTCAGGGCAGCAGGTCTCGCCGAAACCAGGGCGATTGGAGTCGTAGTACATCGCATAGTCTTTGTTGGTATTCGGTAGCCCGTACTGTCCGCGCGGGGAAGACGGGCAGAGAAACACTTTTGGCATGTTTTGCGACGCGAAAAAATTCGGATTGGGTTGGCCAGCCGCGGTGAGGCCACCGACAACACCGCCTGGGACAAGTTGATTGGCATTCGGTGCACGATCCCTGTGACCAGACGCTGACCCGACTGTGTGGCCACCACCAAAGCCGCCCACGGATTCTGGCACGTTCAATGCGCCCGCAGGCACCGTGAAATCCATGGAGCGAAACAGGTTGTCGCCTTCGATGTACTGGAGAATTCGTGAGGGCCAACCGAAAGTCCCCCAAGGGCAACAGCTGTTGCGGGGGTCCGCCCAAGGAGTACGCCACGGGCCAGTGGGAACTTGGGGAGTACCACCACTGGACCCCGGAGGGGCGTAGACGCCCGGAGGGAAGGCTTGGTTGGCGTCGTGATAGTTGTGAGCCGCCAGAACAATCTGCTTGAGGTTGTTCTGGCACGTCGCACGGGCGGCAGCCTCGCGGACTTTTTGCACGGCGGGTAACAGCAGACCGATCAAGATTGCGATGATCGCAATCACGACCAATAGCTCGATCAGCGTGAACGCCGACCGGCAACGAGAGAGAGTTCGCACAGCAGCCTCCTGAACAGGCTTAGAAGGAGTAAGAGACGAGCGGCCGGCGCGGGAGTTGCGCCGGTGCGAGAATAGGTATAACCTCCGGCGGGTGTCAACGCAAACACGAAATTTTCATTTCCTCAACATCAATCGGGAACCTTCCGGACCGTGCCACGTCGGTGCGATTTTCTCACTTCACCAGTTCGGGCAGGTACTTCACGGGGATCGTGCCGTGGCTCAGGACGTTTTCGTGGTACTTGCCGAGGTCGAACTTGTCACCCTGTTGGCGTTGAACGTCTTGCCGCAGGCGATAGAACGCGGTGCGGCCGGTGAAGTACGTGGAGAGTTGGCAGGAGCTTTGTTTAGCGCGTTGAATCTTGCCGACGGCTTCGCCTTCAGTCTGGAACCCGCGATCCATCAACAACCGCAGGGCTTCGTCATCGGTCATGTTCGCGCAGTGCATCTTGTTGTCGAGAATCGCGTTCAGCACGGCGCGGATGTAGAACTTGAGTTGGTGCAATCGCAGCGACAAATCCCCGGCGCCGTAACCTTGGTCGAGCATCATCTGCTCCGTGTACACCGCCCACCCTTCCGCAAACACGCCGGAGTACAGCACCTTGCGAATCAACGACGGGTGGCGGTTGCCGTACTCGAGTTGCACGTAGTGGCCGGGGTAGGCTTCGTGGATCGTCAGGATTTGCAGCATCGCCCGGTTGTACTCTTGCAAAAACGCTTCTTGGCGGGACGCGGGCCAATCGGACGGCGGTGGGGCGACGGCGTACAGGCTGTCCGCTTTCGGGTCGAGGGGGGGCGCGGGGTTGAGATAGGCGGCGGAGAAGCCGCGTTGAAACTCCGGCATCTCGATGACCTTGCACGTATCCGGGTTGGGCAGCGTGAGAATCTTTTTGTCGCGGATAAACTGCTTGATCGCGGCCACGGATTTGCGGGCGTCCTCGACGATCGTTTCCGGCGTGCCGTGGTCTTTGCCGAGTTCATCCAGCACGGCTTTCACCGTCGCCCGGCGTCCGGTCGCGTCTTCGGGCGGCAGCGCCTTGCCGGGAAACTGCGTGTGCCACAGTTGCTTGGCGACGTAGTACATTTCCCGCTCCACGCGGTCGGCTTCGGCCTCGGCGGTCTTAATCACGTCATCGGCGGACAGGCCCGCGTCCAGTTCGAGGGCCAGCTTGGCGGCGAACTTTTCCTTGCCGAGTTGCCAGTCACCTTCCGACTTGGGTAGCACTTCTTTTTCGAGGAACCGCTGGTAGTCCTTCAATGCCTTCACTGCCTCACGGCAGGGGGCCGCGAGTTCGCTGGTTGCGGGAGTTTCCTTGGCGAACGTGAAGATGTCCTTCTCGTAAAACGCAATCGCCCCGGCGGTCCGCTTGATGGCGATTTCCGTCAGGATTTTGGGCGGATTCTTGATCGACGCTTTCGCCGCCGCCACGATCTTTGGGACATAGGTGATGCGTCGCGCGGCATTGGCGACGTTGCGTTCTCGTGGCAATGTCGATTGCGTGAACAGCGTAAACACGCTGTCCGAAAAGTAGGTGCCGTACACCCGCGGATCGGTGGCGAACTCGTCGGTGTTCTCCGTTTGCCAGACGGAATACTTCAGGGAGTGCAACCAGATTTCGAGGTCAATCTGCCCGGCGCGACTCAGCTTCGATTTGTCAATCTGCTTCGGTAAATCTGCGAGAAGCAACTTCGTGCGTTTGGCATCATCGGCCCGCGCATTGGGGGACAGGTCATCGAGCCGGTCATCGTACTCGTGGTTACCCTGCGACGTGGCAAAGTACGGGTGCCGCTGAAACTCCTCGTCGAGATATTTGCGAAACACCGCCGCGAGTTTCACATCTTCGGGCGGAACGTCCGCAGCCGGTGCCGTGGTGGTGAGCATGACGAACAACACAATGAGGACAAAGCGGGACATGGAAATTCCTATCTGTGATCGGTGGGCAACGAAAACAACTTCTATCCGTTTGATGCTTCCATCCGAGCCACGACCGTAACGGCTGACAGTTCAGGGCATCGTTTTCAGGGATTGGTGGTATTGGATGAGTTTTTGGAGTTGGGACCAGCCGGGCGGGTGGGTCAGCGGGTTGATGCGCGGCGAGAGTCGCGGCGTGGGTGCATTCGGGGGTGTCGAAGAGATCCCGGCAGGCGTGGGAGTCGCTGGGATTGGGGAACAGGCACGGCAACGACGCGCCCGGATTGTGCGCGATGGCGTCCACCACCCGGCGGAACCGCCGGTCGCGTCGGACATCCCCAGTTTGAGGTCCGGAAACTACTCGTCTGCTACCCGATCCGATTGCAACGCAACAGCCATGACTCATCCCTCGATCTGACGATGAGCAACACTAGCGCACCATTCCGAAAACGATGCCATGAACTGTCAGCTGTTACCGTCGTGGTTCGGATGGTTCTGTGATGTCAGGCTGGCAAAACCTCGGTCGTAAATTTCCCTGACCCGTTTCCGACACCGTCGGACACACCCGATTGCACAGAAACTGAGTCCACTGATTGCGAGAATCGTCGCTGGTTCTGGAACTGGGGCGACGGTCACGCGATAGTTATCGAAATCGGTGGTTTGGTCCACAGTATTATTGTACCCCCAATGGAACCCGAAGTTAGCCAACGAGATGTTCGTGAGCGTTGTATCCACAGTCGCTACGCCGATCTGCGTTGTCACGGTGGTTGGGTCACCCCAAGGACCGGCACCGTCATCGCGGACGAACAAACTCCATTGACTCGTGGTAGTGTCGAACCGGACCTTGACGCTGGCAAAGTTGTTAACAGTGGATAAAGCTGAAGGGTTGGAAGTGACAATGTCAGTGATGTTTGAGCTGCTAACTGGCCGTGTTGATTGAAGGCGGGTCAACGACGGCGGCCTGAAAATCTCATTTGAGCCAGATCATTGTTGCGGCTAGCAAGACCATCCCCAGAAAGTTCCG
>JAYVXO010000001.1:0-26729 GCA_043785105.1 Fimbriiglobus sp. | reverse complement strand
CGCTTCTTCGGTTGCTTTGCCATACTCTGACCCTACACCAACCGACGGAAACCGGCAAGCCAACCGGCCAAAATCCGATTCCAAACTGACGCACTACCAGAAAATGGGGTATAGCAACACCTAAATTTCATGGAAACCGTGGCGTTTCGGGTTAATTGGGACTTCTGCGTAGTAAAGTAGACTTGATAAATTGGGATGGTTATGCCGAATATAGTGACTTGTGGGTCGTCGTGATCGTGTGGCGAGGATGTTAGGGCATGGAGAAGCTTCTCGAGTTCTTGGAGACGGTGCGAAAGCACGGCCTTGTAGCAGGGCACCTTCGTGGCGTGTTTCACATTGTGATCGGCAGGCGAATCACCGATCGAAGTGGCAGTGTCGTGTCGGCTGGCGTCACGTGGCGTGAGTTGTCGAACGTTTTGAAAGACTTGCGGTTCGACAAAGACTTGGTAGCAGAAATTGGCGCCGTGCCGGACGAACTCTCGCCACGGGACCGTCAGCGGTTCTGGTATTCCGCGATTGCCCTCGCCAAGCCCGATTCCACCGACGCCCACGCCCAAGCCGAGAAACTCATTGCGGCACTCAAACCCCACGGCTACACGATCGGAGCTGCCCCCGCACCACCCAGCCAGAAGAGCCTCAGCACCCCCTCGCCACAAGCCGCCGAACCGGCGCAAGATGCTGGCAAATCGAAGCCCAAAAAGAAGAAGTGACTGAAACGCCCATGAATGATAATTCATGGGCTTTGGGTCGGTTTTCGTTTCGCATACAGAACTGCATAAATCCCCGCACCAATCGCAATGAACACCACACCGGCCAGGGCTTCCATACGTTGGGCGGGCGTAATCAGCATGTTGCCAAGCACCCCGAGCATACAAACGATAAACAGCGCCGGGACGACCGGGTAACCAGGGCAACGGAACGGCAGTTTGACGCGGTCGGGCGGATGGGTGCGTCGAAACAGGAAAATCGTCCCGACGGCCAGGGTTTCAAACGCGGCGGCCCCGAAGACGATGAAGTCCGTAATCACATCGAAGGGGGCTTTCCCCGGAGGAGTTCCGGCTTCGACTGACGATGCCGGCAATTGAGTATACAGCGACACGGCGACCACGAATGCACAGGAGCAAACCGTCATGGCGACCGTTGCCACGAGGGGCGTTTCGTACCGGGAATGCACCCGACCCAACGCGGACGGTGCCAAGCCGTCTCGACTGAGCGCGAACACCCCGCGTGGGCCGACCAACATATTCCCACCTAGGGCACCGAAGATCGACAACATGATGGCAGCCGATGCGATCAGCAGTCCCATCGGACCGAACAACCGGCGGCATACTTCGCTTGCGACCGGGGTGTTCTTCAACGTCGCCATATCGGATGCCGGGATGACGAGATAGTACGAGATGTTCACCAAGACATAAATCAGGATCAACACGATGACCCCGCCCACGAACGCGATCGGGATGTTGCGTTGCGGGTTGCGGATTTCCCCGGCGATCGGGGCCACGTTGGTCCACCCGTTGTACGGCCACATCACGGCCACCATTCCCGTGGCGAACGCACCGAGAAACGTCGGCAAACTGAACGTGTCGTCAATCGTCGGCCAAACGGGTTGGAACCGCGCAAAGTCTGGTTGAATGGGGGTGTCGAGTGCGAACGCCAGCACAATCACCGGCAAGCACATCAGCGCGATCAGCGAGCCAATTTTGACCGTGGAAACCACCATTTGAAACCGGGCGCCAAGCTTGGTTCCCCGCGCGGCGAGTAGACCGAGTGCCACGACCACCGAACACGCGATCAGTTGCAACGTCCAGAATCCCAAGATGGCTTGGGAATCCCCATACGCCAGCTTCACCACGTCGTGAAACGATTCCGCGAACACCACGGCTAAGGCCGCGATCGACGCACACCGCACGAACCAAAACTCCGCCCACGCCCACATGAAGCCCATCGCGCGACCATACGCTTCCCGCAAGAAAACGTAGTTACCACCCGCTAATGGGAACAACGACGCGACTTCGGACAACGCCAACGCGCCGCACAACGTCAGCAAGCCGACCACGACCCAAGTGGCAATCGCCGGCCCGGACTCCGGCAAAACTTGCGAAACCGCATGGGCTTTCTTAAACACGCCGGTGCCAATGACGCACCCGACCAAAATGGCCCCCGCCAACCACGGACCAAGAACACGAGGCAATGATGCGGGCGATGATGTATTCATGAAGGGCGATGATACCCGGAACGTGGGAACTTGTCTGGTGAATAATTTCGGGACTGCCTGGGGTGTCGCTGCGCTCAAGCCGGTAGTGTCTTAGTTTGTAGGGAAATGCCCCTAATTTCTGGTCGATCGGCGCCAAACTGGACATTACTCGGGTTTCTAATCCGTGCCCTCGACGCCCATCACAACAACATCCTAAAACCACCCCGAATACCCACAGGGACGCGAACAGTTGCATTTTTGAACTTACTCACGAAACCAGCTCCGTGATGACGTGGCCGTGGACATCAGTGAGGCGGCGGTCGATGCCGTTGTTGCGGACGGTGAGCTTGGTGTGGTCGATGCCGAGTAGGTGCAAGATGGTGGCGTGGATGTCGTACACTTCGGTTGGGGTTTTGCGGTCGGCGGGTTTGTAACCGAACTCGTCGCTGGGGCCGTAGCTGATCCCGCCTTTGATCCCGCCCCCGGCCAGCCAGTTCGTGAAGCAGTACGGGTTGTGATCGCGGCCCTTCCCGCCCTGGCTGGACGGCATCCGCCCGAACTCGGTCGTCCAGAGGATGATGGTGTCGTCGAGCATTCCGAGCCGCTTCAAGTCGGTAATCAGCGCCGCGGCGCCACGGGCCATCCCGGTGGCGAGCGGGCCGTGGTCGCGTTTCACGTCTTCGTGGCTGTCCCAGTTTCGTCGCGGGAAGCCGTTGTCGTTGCCGCTCCAGATTTGCACGAACCGCACCCCGCGTTCCAAGAGGCGACGAGCCGTTAAGCACTTTCGGCTGAAGTGTTCGGTTTCTTCGATTGCGTTAATCTCTTTGTCGAATGACTTCCGACCGTGATCGAGTCCGTAGAGCTTCAACACTTCGGCGGTTTCGCGGGACAGGTCCAACGCTTCCGGGGCAGCGAGTTGCATCTTTGCGGCGAGTTCATAACTACGAATGCGAGCATCCAGGCGGTCATCGCCGGGTCGCGTACTGGCGTGTTCCCGGTTCAAGCGGTTCAGCACATCGACACCTGCCGCATCGACTTTCGGGTTCCCCAACTTGGCCCGTTCGTCCGGGAACAAATCTTCGATGGGCACTTTTGCACCGGGGTAGATCACCGTGCCCTGGTGCTGGGCGGGGAGAAACGCACTGTCCCAATTCTTGGTGCCGTTCGACGCCAGCCCGCGATGGTCCGGCAGCACCACAAACACGGGCAGGTTGTCCGAAAGTCGGCCCAACCCGTAGCTAATCCACGACCCCATCGACGGAAACGCGGGCCGATTGAACCCGGTCGTTTGCAGCAACGTCCCCTGACTATGCACCCCCGTTTTGCCAACGACGTTGTGAACAAACGCAATGTCATCGACGACGCGACCCAACGGTGCGACGACTTCACTAAGTTGCTTCCCGCTTTTGCCATACGGCTTAAAATCCCACACCGGACGCAACCAAGGCCCCAGCCCGTCTTGGAACGCTTCTACAGGTTCCCCGAAGTCCGACGGCTGACCGTGCCGCTTGATTAACTCCGGCTTGAAGTCGAACAAGTCAATGGGACTCGCCCCCCCCGCCATAAACAACTGTACTACCCGCTTCGCCTTCGGCTTCTGAGTTGTTTTTCCATTCGCCATCAATGCAGCTAGTGCAATCCCGCCTAACCCACCACCAGAATGTGCGAGGAAGTCACGACGAGATGAGAAGTGTGAGGGTTGAGGGTGTGAGAGTAGAGAGTCTGAAAGTGGTTGGGTCATTTGGGGAGTGTCCATTGAGTGGAGTGGCGAATCATTGTTACCAACATGCTCAGGATGGCGTCATATTCTCGGTAAAGTTCTTCGCCGGTGGTACGGTCCAGGTATTCGCACTTCACCGCGAATTGTAACCACGGTTGCGTTTCAGCGGATTCAGCTTCACTGTCACCGAGTTTGGCTACGAACGCCGCTTCATACCGTCGCTTCCGCCACGCTTCCGCAAGGTTGGCGCACACCGACCGAGACGATCGGCGAATCTGATCCGTCAACGAGTACCGTTCCTCCGAAGGAAATCGCTTCGACACCTCAAAAATCCGCATCGCCGCATCAAACGCCCGAATGTAAACATGGAGATCCACGTGCCGCTTCACCAGCCGATTCCGCTTCTCACCGCCAAACTCTTTGCTTTCACTCTCCACACTCACACCCTCCACCCTGGTGCATTCTTCGACTCTCCACTCTCCCACCCTCCACACTGGTACTCTCTCACCTCAGTCAACAAACACAAACTCATTCAGGTTCAGAATAACGCGGCAGGTGTTGGGGAGGCCGTGGGTTTGGGCGTGTTCGACGAGGGTGGCTCGTTCAGTGGGGGTGGGGGATCGACCGAGGGCGGTGCGGAAGGCGCGGGTGATTTGGGCTTCGGGGGTGCCGGCTTTCTCGACGCGGGCGGCGAGATGCTTGGCCATCGTGAGCATGAAGCCGTTGTTGTACAACGCCAACGCTTGCAACGGGGACAGCGACTCCGTGCGTTTGTCCACTTGCATGGACGGGTCGGCACAATCGAGGGCGGTCATGAACGGGTGCGGCTTGGACCGGGCGAGGAACCGATACACGGACCGGCGGTAGGTTTTCGCGTCGGACGGGTCGTGCAAGTGGTACTCGTAGTGGGGTGAGTGTTCGGGGTGTTCGACCACGAAGTCTTTGAAGGGTGGGCCGTACATCGTCGTGTCGAGTTTCCCGGACACCAACAGCGCCGCGTCGCGGATCGCCTCCGCTTCCAGTTTGCGGCGCGGCATCCGCCACAAGTACGCATTCCCGGCGTCGATCTTGTCGAACTTTTCGTTGCCACTCGATACTTGGCGATAGGTCGCACTGGTGACCAAGAGCCGGTGCAGTTTCTTCAGTGACTGCCCGTTGTCACGGAACTCCACGGCGAGCCAGTCGAGCAGTTCGGGGTGCGTCGGCAGTTGGCCCATGCGCCCGAAGTCGTTGGGGGTTCCTACAATCCCGCGCCCGAAGTGGTATTGCCACATCCGGTTGACCGCACTTCGCCACGTGAGCGGGTTCTTGGGGTTGGTGAGCCACTTCGCCAGGGCCGCGCGGCGTTCGCCTTCGGTGTGGTTGGCGGGGAGGTCGAACTGCCCCGACAGTTCGCGGAAAACGTTGAGCGTACCGGCGGCGACCTCCTGCGCCGGGGTTTTGACATCGCCGCGTTTCAGAAGGTAAATCGGTCGCGGTTTGCCGCCGTCGGGACCAGTGCCGCGAAACGCTCCGCGACCGTTGTGAACGGTCGCCGCGTACACCATGTTCGGCGCCGGGAGCTTCTTCAACTCCGTGTCTACGTCGGCCAATTCGGTCGTGACGGCGGCTAGCGACTTCACAATCGCGGGGTCGGCGGTGCGGGTAATGAGGTCTTGGCGTTGCTGTTGCAACTTCGGCAAATCGGCTGAGCCGTTTTGGACCGGCGCGTGTCCGTCCACGAGATTTGCCTGCGACCAGCGAGGTTTCGCTTCGATGGAATCCAGCGCCGTGACTTGCTTGCCGCGAGCGAGGTTGGTCCCGGTCGCGTTGAACACCTCCAACTCCGCCAGCGCCAAGATGAAATCGTTCTGTCGCGAGGCGAGCTTGGTCGCGGTGACGCGGACGTACCGTGCGGTCACGCCTTGAGCTTGGAATTCTTGCGGGCGGACGCCGGGGTTGGAAACATCCGAATTCGTTTGGTCGGTCACAAGGTGAACGCCGCTAGCAAAGCCTGCGTCGTCGCTCGTTTCAATCTTGAATCGCGCGGGATAGCCGAAGCCCGCGCCGATGCCGTTGAAGTCGTCGTGGCAGCCCCACAGCACCACGCGGTTCATCGGCACCGATTCGCTTAAATCGACCTGCACCCATTTCAGCACGTCGGCTTTCGCTGCGATTTGGCTGTGGTAGCCGAACTCCGGGCGGGGTTGCTTACCCTTTTTCGCACCCGCAATTTTCGCATTAAGTGCCGCCAGGTCCGGCCCTGCGGCCTTCTGGATCAGAGCGGTGAATTCTTGTTGGCGCTTCACCAATTCGATGCGTTGCGCGGTCAGCGTGTTGAACCGCTCGGCGGTCGCGGGGTCGTTGTGATAGGGCCGGTCGGCCCGGTCCACCGCCGCGAACACGGCTTGCAGTCGGTAGTAGTCTTCCTGGCGGATCGGGTCGAACTTGTGGTTGTGGCATTGGGCACAGTGGGCGGTCAAGCTCACGAACGTGCCCATCGTGTTCATCACCATGTCGTCACGGTCAAGGTGTCGGGCGATCTTGCCGTCGATCTTGGTTTCCGGAACCTCCGCGTGGCCGATTAAATCCCACGGCCCCGCCGCGATGAACCCCAGGGCAGTGACACCGTCCGCCGTGCCGGGGAACAGCACGTCCCCCGCAACCTGCTCCTGCACGAACCGCGAGTACGGCTTGTCCGAGTTGAACGCCCGGATCAGGTAATCCCGGTACGGCCACGCATTGGGTCGCGGTTGGTCTTTGTCGTAGCCGTGCGTGTCGCCGTAATGGACCACATCCAGCCAATGTCGCGTCCAGCGTTCGCCGTAAGTGGGGGAAGCTAGCAAACGGGCCACCAGTCGTTCATAGGCATCCGGGGCGGGGTCATTAATGAAAGCGTCGATCTCGTCGGGGGTCGGTGGCAACCCGGTTAGGTCGAACGACAGGCGGCGAATCAATGTGCGGCGATCCGCTTCCGGCGACGGTGACAACCCGTTGTCACGCAGCTTGGCCAAGATGAACTGATCGACAGGATTGCGAACCCGCTTGGCGTCTTCCGGCGTCAGCGTCGGCAATGTGGGGCGGGTCAGCGGTTTGAGGGACCACCAATCGAGCGGGTCCACGCCTTCGGTCGTGTTCGGCCACTCTGCCCCTTGATCGACCCACGCCCGCAACACGCCGATTTGGTCGGCAGTTAGTTTTTCACCTTTGGGTGGCATGATCCGTTCGGCGTCGTGCCCGGAGACGAGTTGCACCAATAAACTGTCCGCACCTTTGCCCGCAACGAACGCGACCCCGCTCTCGCCACCCTTCACCGCATCCGTCTTTCGATCAAAACGTAAGCCGCCCCGCTGCTTGTCCGGACCGTGGCACGCGAAACAATGCTTCGTGAGTATCGGTCGCACATCGCGTTCAAACGAGATGCGTTTCGTATCATCCGCTGCAACGACCTGACTCACTGAGAGTGTGAGCAACAGAATCGCCATCTGGAAAGTGAACCGCATCAGTGTGACCCAGGCGTGCTAAATAGTCAAACGATACTTATTAGGATACCACGTTAGGATCCGGCGACAAGTCGCTCGATCTCAGCGCGGATAAGGTCCAGAGTAGTCGTGCCGCCGGTTATCAACATGCGCTTCGCCCGATTGCGAAAAAACGGAATGCCATTTCGCGTTCAGCCTGACACCCCAGGATTACATCAGAGAAACGCCAATTTATCAACGCACAGTTGGTCGCGCTGGTGAGTGATCCCCGCACAGTTGGTCGCGCGGATCTGGCGGTGAAAGGCAAAGTCGTCGTCGGCGATGCGATGTTCTGCCAACGCGACGTGGCCGAAGCCGTCGTCGATTCGGGTGGGAATTCTGTGTTCACGGTGAAAGACAACCAACCCGGACGGAAGGCGGACATTCAAGCCGCCTTCGGATTTGAGGCCGCCGCCCGAAGGATCGCGGCGGCCACTTCCCCCTCACGACCTCCCCATGCCCTTACCGGATCGCGTGGCGTATGGCGTGACGAGCCGTTCGACCGACCGCGCGAATGCGCAAGCCCTTCTGGGTTACGTCCGCAATCACTGGAAAATCGAGACCGAACTGCACGACGATGTCTTCGCGCGCGGATGTCAAAGCCCAGAGCCAGTGCGAAGCAATCGAGATCCTCCAACTCAACCCGGACCTCGCCAAACAGCTTCTCGGCATCCCGCAATGTGAATAAAGTAAAGGCCCTGGTGTGCCTCTGGATTTTGGCATTCCCGGCGAACCGGCGACATCAGTCGCCTGAGTAATCACAAACCTGCTGCTTGTGGCAGTCCACCCAGCAGATTACGCAGCCGGTTCGCCGTAATCTAAAGGCACACCCTGAATCGGCATCATTCCACGAGGCCGACCACGAGGCGACAATTCGTCCCATTTCTTGCTTCTGGCCTATTGTCTGCTACGATCTAACAGTGTTTTCACTGATTTCTTGGCTGGGCTGCCGTTACCATCAGCACCCGGAGACCCCGAATGCCGCTGTCTCGTTGTTTTGCGTGCCTCGTGCTTGGCACCGTGCTGAGTTTTTCCAACACCTCACAAGCCGCTGTGGTTGTCATTTCCAACACAACGGACCAAACCATTTCGTTTGAACTCTCTCATCCGAAGGGGGAGGTGCGGAAAGAACAACTGGCGGCCAAAGAATGCCGGACGTACCCTGTGGGCCAACAACCGGAGATTGCGTTCACCCTGGGTGGCGCGGCCGTGCGATTTCGACTGGATCCGTACACCGCTTATGCCTTTGCACCCAACGGCGAGGAAGTGGCTTTTCAGGGGATCGAACTTTTGGGCGATCTTCCGAAAGTGACCGATCTACCCGTTCAGCCGGACTACAACCCGAAGCCCCACCCCGTGACCGTGCGAATTCTCGTTGATGAATCCGAAGCCCGCACGAAGGCCGTGTGGGAACCCGCGTTGCGACGACGGCTCGCGGAAGCGTCGGCACTCTTTGAAAAACAGGCAGGAATCACACTGGAAGTTGTGGGAACTGGCACGTGGTCTGCGGAACAGTCCACGGAAGATTTGGCCAGCGCCCTGCGTGATCTGGAACGCAAGATCAAGCCCGCACCGGCGATGCTCGTCATCGGCTTCACCAGTCGGCCACTGAAGCCCGAGGAGGGCGACCGCAAAGGGCCAATCGCAACGTTCGGCATCGGTCGTGGGTTGTTAGCGCATCACATTCTGATCCGAGAAGGGGTTCCACGCACGGAAAGCGAACGGCTTGAAGTGCTGGTTCAAGAAATCGGCCGGTGGCTCGGTGCGACCCACTCGCCCGATTCCCAATCCGTCATGCGGGCGAAACTCGGGGATGGCCGGGCTGCTGCCGCGAAGTTCAAAATCCAGTTCGATCCGCTCAACATGGTGGTAGTCAACATCTGGTCGGAACAACTTCGCGCCGGAAAAGCCAAAACCTATGCGGCACTTTCGGAACCGAACCAGGGTCGATTGCTGATCCTTTACAAGACGCTTGCGAAAATCTACCCCGATGATAACCTCGCCGCCGACCATGTTAATGCGATCGACAAAGCGGCCAACCGCGTGGCCGTGGCCGAACCGGAAGCCGCCGCACCGAAGGTGATTCCCAAGGTCGTTCCGAAAGAGATGCCGAAAGCGGAGGCTGCAGAAAATGCGGTCGTCCCACCCAATGACGACCCGGCTGCGACCACAGTAGTGAAGTTGTCGCCGAGACAAAACGGCGTGCGAAAAGTCGTTCGCGCGATTGCGATCCGTGCCGGTGACATTAAACGGATGCCACTGAATGAGCGCCCCAAAAACGATCACCTTACCAACGAATTGATCCGGGCGGCCGCTGACACCGCGCTGACACTGGAAGACGACCTCCGGGTTCCGGCATTTTTGATTGGGATCGGAATCGGACTCGATGACTCAACGATTCTGAGAAAAAACATCGTGACCCGTGAACTATGCCGGGCGGCGGAATCCGAAGAAGAACGGCGGGATCGGCTCGGCGCTTTGGGGGTGCCGACGGTGCGCGGTCGCCGGGATTTGTGCCAACACTTCGTGGTATCCGTGACACTCACGGAAATCGTCGGCTCGACACTCGCGGAGACGGCGGGCGTTACGAAAGAGCTTCAAGACATGATGGGTGAGAGTGGGTTTAGTTTCATCGACCTGACCGCCGATCTCGCGGGGATCGCCTTTGCGAACAAGCTAAAACGGGACGCCGGTGCGTTAACGAAAGTCCGCGACGAGTTCACCACCGAGGCTCACATGCCCGCTTTCAGTGGATTGCGGGAGGGCCTCAACGCCAAGCGGTTCGAGGCAGATTTCGGCACCACTGCCGACAAACGGTTTCTGGATTTACTCGAACAAATCCGCAAGCGGGTCAACGACATGCCCGCGTACCGATGACACCGTGATGCCAGACGGAGTCTTGTAGGTCGCGGTCGAGGAGGCTTTGCGACGAGGCCCGACATCCGACTTTAGACAGGATTAACAGGATTGAACAGGATTTAGGATCGGATTTGAATCCTGTTCAATCCTGTCTAAAAGTCTGATCGATAGCTCTAACCACTTGTCAGTAGCACTGTCGGGCCTCGCAAAGCCTCGACCGCGACCTACAAATCCTGCAAAATCAGGCGGCCAAAAAAGATTTGCCAGACCCTGTCAGCCGGTCTTTACGGGTGGGGTGCGGTATTGCCAGAGTTTACAGTTCAAGCTGCCGTTGAAGTAGGGCGTTGAAGTTTTCACCGGCAACTTGACTTTGCGTGCCAGCAAATCATTCGACGTGAACACCGCGAGTTGCCAGCCACCCCAGTGCGCTTTGACCACGTCGCCGATGGTGCGGTACAGTTCGTCCCATTCTTCTTCTTCGCCGAGTCGTTCGCCGTAGGGCGGGTTGCAGATGATGAGGCCGCACGGACCTGCCGGGGGGCGGGCCATGCGGATGTCTCGTTTGGCAAACGTGAGCAGGTTCCCGATCCCAGCCCCTTTGGCGTTTTCGTTGGCGAAGTAGATCGCGTCGTCGCGGATGTCCGAACCACCGATGGTGACGGGCAACGTTGTTAACACACCTTTTCTGGCTTCTTCGCGCATCGACGACCAGAGACCCTTATCAAACTCACGCCACCCGTAGAATCCGAACCATTTTCGCGTCAGCCCAGGTGGGCGATTCATCGCAATCCAGGCGGCTTCGATCGGGAAAGTGCCGGAGCCGCACAGCGGATCGAACAGCGGTTGGGTGCCGTCATAGCCCAAGTGCAATAACAGTCCTGCCGCCAAGGCTTCGTTCAGCGGCGCCCGACTTTGGATCGGTCGATAGCCGCGTTTGTGGAGTGAATCCCACGAACTATCCAGGCTGAGAATCGCTTTGTCGTTCGCAATGTGGAGGTTCAACCCGATGCTGGGCGTTTCGGTGTCCACACTCGGTCGGATCCCGATGTTGTCGCGGAACTGGTCGCAAATCGCGTCCTTCACACGGCGGGCAGCGTATTGAGAGTGCGTGATGCCCGAGTTTTTAACGTTGCAATCAACGGCAAGAGTTTGCTCCGGAGTCATGTACTGCGACCAATCAATCGTCCGGACGGCTTCGTACAGTTCGTCCGAAGTGCGCACAATCTCTTCCAGCACCGGCCGTAACACACGAACCGCAGTCCGTAGCCACAGGTTGGCACGGTACGCCAGTTCGATGTCGCCGGTGAACGCCACGCCGCCGCGACCCAACGTAATGTCATTGGCTTGGAGGGCGGTCAATTCGCGGGCTAGAACGGGTTCGATCCCACGAGCACAGGTCGCAAAGTAACGGATCATCCCTTGGCCTGCTTGAAGAAAAAGACTAACGCCACGGCCCCGACGATCAGGAGCAACAGAGTAAACTTCATCACCTTCTCCACGAACCAAACTTCGATGCCCTGACCCAATCGCAGGCTCATCATTTTGGCGTGAATGGTGGAGCAAATCGCCATGTGAATCGGCAAGGCGAGGAAGAATTGTACCAGCCCCGCTTCCCAGAGCGGATAGTTGCTGGCTTTGTAAAGTTCAAGTAAAACGCTGCCGACGATCCCGTCCACGATGGCGGGCACGACCAGTAGCACCATCACCATACCGATACTGCGAAAGAACCCCGGCTGCGGGACACGGCAGGCCAAGCACGCGATGCGGAACACCGTGATCTCGAAGCCGAGAAGCACGAAGAGTACGCCAGCGAAGCAGATGAGCGTAGCGAAAACCTGACCACCGTTCACGTCGATGTTCCTAGGTTATGATCCAAACAAAACCGGATTCACCACACACGACTAGATAAATCGGGCCGAGTTGCCTTTCAACCCCACCGGGGTTGAAAACCGATCGAACGTAACCGCCCGAAACTTGACCAGACTCGAATATACATGGTTTTCTCTGTGGCTCTCCGTGCCCTCTGTGGTGAAACTCTTACTTCGTTATGCTGCTTCGCACGGGGCTGGAAACTGTTCGCAGAGTTCGCGGACACTGCCACGCACCCGCGAGATCAGGTCATCATCGGTCGGCTTGCCCAAGACTTCGACGATCCACTTGGCAATTTGTTTCATCTCCGCGTCTTTCATCCCGCGCGTAGTGAGTGCCGGCGTGCCGATGCGAACACCGGACGGGTCCATCGGCTTGCGCGGGTCGTAGGGAATCATGTTCTTGTTGACGGTGATCCCCGATTGATCCAGTGCCAGTTCGGCGACTTTGCCGGTGACGCCGTTTTTGGAGAACACATCCACGAGCATCAAGTGGTTGTCCGTCCCGCCGGAAATGATGCGATACCCGGCGGCGGCCAGTTCCGCCGCCAGCGTTCGGGCGTTCGACAAGACCTGACTTTGGTAGGTCCGAAATTCTCGTCGTAGGGCTTCGCCGAACGCGATCGCCTTGGCCGCGACAACGTGCATGAGCGGGCCACCTTGAATCCCTGGGAAGACGGCGGAGTCGATCGGCTTCGCCCACTTCTCGCCACATAGAATGATCCCGCCACGCGGCCCGCGCAGAGTCTTGTGCGTTGTCGATGTGACGAAGTCGGCGTGCGGCACCGGGTCCGGATGCAGTTTCGCTGCCACGAGACCGGCGACGTGGGCCATGTCCACCATCAACATCGCGCCGACTTCGTGGCTAATCTCCGCGAATTTAGCAAAGTCGTACAACCGCGGATAGGCACTCGCCCCGGCGATAATCATCTTCGGCTTGTGTTCGCGGGCTTGTGCCACAACTTGATCGAAGTCAATTCGGTGCGTGTCCTTCGTAACGCCGTAACTGGAGACGCGAAAGTACTTGCCGGAGAAGTTCAACTTCATGCCGTGCGTCAGGTGGCCGCCGTGCGCCAAGTCCAGACCCAAGATCATGTCGCCCGGTTGCAGCGCCGCGAGAAACACCGCCATGTTGGCCTGCGCACCAGAATGCGGTTGCACATTGACGTGGACAGCACCGAACAATTGCTTCGCCCGATCAATCGCAATCCGCTCCGCTTCATCGACGAATTCACAGCCGCCGTAGTACCGTTTACCTGGGTAGCCTTCGGCGTATTTGTTCGTGAGAACCGAACCTTGTGCGGCCATGACTGCGGCGCTGGTGTAATTCTCCGACGCGATCATCTCCAGGCCGAACCGCTGCCGCGACCGCTCGCCTTGAATCGCGTGCCAGATTGCGGGGTCGGCGTGTTGCAAAACGTTCATGAATTCACTCCGTGGATCATCTCGACGCAGACATCATTCACATGATTTACCGAAACGCTCAGCCAAGCTGAACCCCGAGTGTGCGGAGTTTATCGAGAATCTTATCGCCGGTCTGGTAATGAAGGCCTTTCCACCCGTGCGATTCCGCAGCAACAATGTTCCGTGTGAGGTCATCCAGAAACAGACATTCCCGAGGTTCGGCGTCGGCGAACTGCTGACAGTATTCATAGTACGGCTGATGCGGTTTTCGTACTCCCGCGTGGTGAGACGGGCACAGCGCATCAAAGTGTTGCATCACGTCCGCATACTGGTGCATGTACGTGGTGTAATGGGCTTCGTTGGTGTTGCTCGCCAACACAAGCCGGAAGTGCGGTTTCAGCAGGGGAATCAATTCGCACACGTCATCGTTACGCCAAAAGATGTCCGTGTAGGCGGCGAGAAACTGTTCGTCCGTGCAACGCAACCGCCCCAGTTCCTTGGCACTTCGCACGTACTCCGCCGTGGTGATTTTACCCGCTTCGTAATCGTCTTCAATCTTCCCAGCATAAAGGGTGCGTTCCAATTCCACAGCTGAAAGATCCGTGAAAGCAGTCAATTGTCGGATCGCACGGAAGTGGTCAAAGAACCCAATTACGTTGCCGAAATCAATAAAAATCGTCTTCATTCGCACCCCGTGTCGCGGTCGCCAGAGAGAATCGACCGCGATGCACATAGTTTAGACCGAGAATACAAGGAACCACGAATAACACGAACCAAACGAATTGATCCGAAGCCGAAATGCAAAGTAATCAAGCACATCAATCCCAAAATGATTCGACCCAATCTTGATTCGTTCGATTCGTGTTATTCGTGGTGATACTGCATTCATTTCCCCGGAAACGGGATCACGACCGCCTCGGACTCCGACTGCAGCCGCACCTTCGCACCACAGCCCAGAATCATCGCGTTTGACATAATGTCCAGTGAATAAATCGGCCCGATCACCAACTCTTGGCCCAGCAGCAATTTTCCATCCGCAACGTTCCACACCGCAACATAACCTTGGTTACGCGGCGCTGTGCCAACCGACACCAGCTTCGTGCCATCCGGGGTAAACTTCACCGCATGAACGAACCCCGGATGCGAAAACGCCGTTTGACCGGGCACAGGAGCAGGCAACGTCGGATTCGGGAATTCCCGCACCAGTTGTCCCGATGCGAAGTCCCACAACTTCACCGTGCGATCGCTCGAACCCGACGCCAGCAACTTGCCATCTTTGTGAAAAGCCAACGTGAAAACCTGATCCCGATGACCCCGTTCCGGCGGGGCGTTCAACCACGCTGCCCCGATCGAACCGATTAGGGCGGGTGCCAATTTGCTGATCTCCGGTTTGACAGGGGCCTTGTCCGCACCCGGTTGGATTTGACGCACCAGATTGCCAGTCGTGGCATCCCAGACCTTGATGGACTTGTCGAAACTCGCGGTCAAGATTTGCTTAAAATCCGGCGACCAAGCCACGCAGTAAATCGGGTTTGGCTGCGGCAGGGTGTGGGCGTTGATCGTCTTCGTTGCTTGACCCTTCGTCACGTCCCAAACACGCAAGACGCCATCGTGACACCCCGTTGCTAACAGGTTCCCGGTGTTGTCAAACGCCACCGAATCGACCAAATTCGGGTGGGCGAGGGACTTCGTCGGTTCGTCCGCCCAGAATTTCCACTGTTGAACAACCGTATCCAACCCGACCCCAATCAAGGCAGTATGAGCCGACGGCGCTGGCTGAGGCGGTTCGTCTTTTTTTGTACCAATGGCCTTGAAAGCTGAGCGTTCCCAAATCTTCACCACGTTATCCGAACCGCCCGATGCCATGAGGTTGTTATTCGGCGAAAACGCCACCGTCAAGATTTGATTTTGATGACCGCCCTTCCCGCTAAATGTCCGTAACTCTTGACCCGTTGTGGCATTCCAAAGTTTGATCGACTTGTCAAAACTCCCCGTCGCAATGAGTTTACCGTCCGAGCTAACCGCAACAGCGTAAATCGGATCGGTATGCCCTTTGAGTACCTTCGACGGCAAGAGAGGCGGCAATGACTGACCCTGAATACCCACGAACCCCGCGACCACGAAAAAGCCCGAAAGAGACAAAACACACCGCACAAAATGCCAAGTCGGAGCAAACATCAAATCACCTCGAAGCGCGAAGAGCCAAGCAAGCAGTCCCGGAAGTGTCGCACGACGAAGCAACGAGGTCAATCAATTGGCACGAACTGCAACCGAAACGCAGCCAGCATTCTGCAAACGTCAGGAAATTCCCCTTCCCATCCCCGCCCCGCCTGATAAACTTCCAATACAGAACGCGGCGTGGAGCAGCCCGGTTAGCTCGCCAGGCTCATAACCTGGAGGTCGTAGGTTCAAATCCTACCGCCGCAACTTTAGATTTCGCTAGAAAGCCTTGTATTTCAAGCACTTAGCTCACCTACCCGGTCTCGCAGGGGTAGATGAGCTAATTCCATTTTACACCCTATTCACTGCCCTTGGAAAAATAATTCACTGCCC
Source organism: Fimbriiglobus sp. (assembly GCA_043785105.1). Lineage (GTDB taxonomy): Bacteria > Planctomycetota > Planctomycetia > Gemmatales > Gemmataceae > Fimbriiglobus. Next base: position 10,631 of record JAYVXO010000001.1, on the reverse strand, counting down.
TTTCACTGCCCTCGGGTTCGGAATGACTCTCGATCGGGACTGAAAGCAGTGTCACCAAGGGCGGTCGTCCGTCCCGATGTTCGACTGAAACCAACCCGGATGATTCGAGACACTGTAACGCCCGTTGTGCCGTCCGACGGGGGATACACTGGTTTGATAAATTGAGTGGTACAGACCGTTCGTTCCGACAACCCGCTTCTCTCCAGACCGCCAACCCAATCGCTAACGCTTTGCCCGGAAGTACGCTGGCCACTTCAAGCCACGGCCACGGAATTGGACCCTTGAGGAACTTCTCACCGGGCTTGTGACGGGGTGGTTGTTTCTCCCGTCCGGTGGGGATCACAACTGGCGCGGGTTCCAATCGAGTGAAGTCGAACGGCTTGGACACAACCCTACCCCACTCTTGAGTAAGTACAAGACATAAGAAATAAGACTGGGCGGGTGTGCCACAGGTGGCACAGGTCGTGCGTCACCAGTGGCACACGTCCGCCGCGGTGATGCTCTCGACAATCCGGTTCACGGTGGCCCACATGGTTTCGCCCCGTGGGTCGGTGTGACGGTCGGGGTGACGGATGATCTTCACGTCCGTCTTGAGCGGGAAGCCGGGTAGCACGAACTCGGAAGCGTCCTTCATCGCTTCTTGCATCCGGTGGCTATCGGCTTCGATGTCGTCGGTCGGGGCTTCGATCAGGAACGCATCGTGAACCGGGCAACACACCCGCAACCCGTGTTCGGTGGCGATGCAGGCCGCTAGCCGCATCATCTCCGCGCCGTTCGACTGCATGGCAAAGTTCCGCAGCGACCTCGGGTTCACGTCCGACCCCACCCGGATCGTCCACCCGAACACCGTCCGCAACTCGCCCGTGAGAATCGCCCGCTCTTCCGTTGCGTCGGACCACTCCCAGAACCGTCGGAAAGTTCGCCGGTGCATCTGGAGGAGTTCGCGGCCCCGACACGGTTGAACCCCGAGTTTGCGGCTGAGACCGTCGGCACTGAGTCCGTACAGAACACCCAGCGCCACGGTTTTGAACTGGTCCCGAATCGCCCCGTGCGTTTGTTTGGTGGCGTCCGGTGGCACCGCGTTCGCCATCTTGGCAAAGGTCATGTAGAAGTCGCCGGACTGGTACGCATCCATCATGGCCCGGTCGTTGGAGAGCGCCGCGGCGATGCCGAGTTCCTGTTGCGACCAGTCCACGTAGGCGAGGCTCCGACCGGGTTCCGGTTTTATCAGCGACCGCAACCAGCACGACGGGCCGAAGATGAACCGGGAGTTGCTCGGCTGGTTGCGGCCCGTGCGGGACCGAAAGGCGGATAGTAGACAACGGTTCCGTCCGTCGGGTCCGACTGGCAATTCGTTCAGCCGCAATTGACCAAGGGTGTGCCGGAGTTCCCGCATCGGTCCGACCTCTGCCGGGTGTTGCCGCGCCATTTCTTTGAACGTGTCGTCATCAAGGGCCAGCGCACCGCTCGGGAGTCGCGGCCACGGGATCGACCGCTTGCGCAGGTACTCACCCCACCGCGATGCCGAAAATGTTAGTGGCCCGTCACTGACGTACCGCTCGCCAGTTCCGACCATCTCGGCGGCGCGGCGTATCGTTTTGTGATGATGCTTCGGCAGCGGAACCGGGTCCGGTTTGGCCAACACGTCCCAAAGTTTCGGGGCATAATCTTCATCAACGCCGTCAGGGTCATAGCCGATGCCGATGCCGAGGTCCGGGTACGTGCCAGCCAGTTCGCGGGCTTGTACGTCCAACCCCAGAACGTCGAGATAATCTTGACCGGCATCGAGCAACTTCCCGATTCGGGCTTCGGTCAACCCGGTTGCCTTTCGGGCGTGACGGATCGCATTCAATCGCTCCGTGTTGGCTTCCCTGTCCATCTTGTGGACGTACTCCGCAGCGTCGGCCAGGGTGTCCGGGTCGAGGTTCCATTCGTGCGCCGTGGTGAGGATCGCGGCGCCGAACTTTGTCGAGTGGTCGAGCCGTCGCCCCGTCGGGACGAACACCCGATATTTTTGGTCGAGTTCGCGCACCAATCGTGCCTTGATGCGGTCCCAGTTCGCTTGCATCGCGGCCAGAGCTTCGGTGTCGAGCGGAACCCCGGTCCACTCCATCCGCGCAGCCGCAACCATGTATCGACCGCGTAGCAACGCACGGGGTAAATCCAAGTACGGCACCATCCGTGGCAGCAGCTTGGCAAGGGCATCGGCATCGGTTTGGCAGTAGTCGAGCAGTGCGACCCGCTCCGCATGGTTGTGCGGCCCACCGCGCATCGCCAGTGACCGCATTACTTCTTTCTCGGTCGCATCCAGAGCATCAAGACCGAAATACGTAAGCGCACCCAGCAGGCCGCTTCCGTGTGCCGGTGATTGACCATTCGTGAGGTTGCGGAACTCGGCGAACAGGTCGAGAACCCGTTGCGGCATCGCCCAATCGAGTGCCAGGAAGCAACCGAATTCCGCACTGGCGTAGTAGGCCACGAACAGCACGTCGGGACCGACGGAAAACGGTGGTGCTTCTGGTGGCGCATCCGTGAGCCATCGCCTGACAACGCGGCCAGAGCGTACTTCTCTGGCCGCAATGCAAAGCGGTTCCGGACGGTGCCCGTCTGGTGCATGGAATTCAAAATCCACGCACCAGATTTCGCGGTAACAGGCGAGGGCGTTCACGTTAATGTTCCCCACGCAACCGCATGAGGATCGGGGTGATCGAGTGATGAAATCACCCGGTCCTTGAACGCCAACCGCAACAACTCGGAGAACGGGAGTTCGGGCCAATTGGGTTCGTCGGCAAGGTACTCGCTCACCTTGATGCGGTGCCGTCGTTGTGACTGGTCCCAGAAGAGTTTCGTCCACTTGGTTTCGGCGTTCTTTGCCGCTTCGAGTGGGATGCTCACCCAGACGGGAACTTTGCCATCAGCGCCGGGAAGTCGCAAGCCCCACAGAAACGGTGAGCCTTGTCGGGTGACCCCAGTCACTATCAACCGCTTCCCGAACGTCGGTTCGTCGGCAAGGTACGGCCACAAGCTCGGGTCCACCCAGTAACTTTCACTATCGTCATCCTTCAACTCAATCAAGCCGCCCGTGCAACGGTACGCGGCATCCGGGTGGACGCGGATAAATTGCTCCTTCGACGGCTTGCGGTACGGAACGTTGACGAGAAGCTCCCGCACGCCCAGCGCCGCATCGTCGTCGGGTTCAAGCCGAAGTCGAGTCACGTCGAACGGGTCCGGGGCGTCGGGGATGGCGTCAGAATTAGCAGCGGAATGAAGCATAAATCCTCCGGCGGTCGGGAGTACCGACCGTTGTTGGGTGAATGCGGCCAGTGTTGGCTGGCCGCAGGGGAAATTAGTTGGCGAGTGAATCGGGATTTTGATCGCCGTCGATTTCGTCGAACAACGTCTTGGCCGCAGGCTTCGCGGTCATGGAACGCTTGGCCCAGTTCAGCCCTTGGATGGTGAGTTCGGTCTTCTTCCAAAGTTCGATGCTGCTACGCGACCGGGTTCGCCGTGCGGATTTGATGGAGAGGCGACACCCGTTGTAGTCGTGGACGGGTTGAATCCAGCCCTTGAACTTGCAGAACGCCACCGCTCTCCCGACGAGCTTGGGGTTCCCGAGCCTTCGGTTGTGAAGCTCCTCGGGTAGAAGGGCGTCGTCGCTACTCAACACGGTTTGAACCGATGCCGCCCGCAGCACCAAATAGACGCGGACGACGAACGTCGGGTCGAGGGGCACTCGATCCCGTCGTGAATCATCGGGATCGGGGGGACTGCCGTTGAACTTCTTGTTGTTGTCAATTACCATTTCAAAGTACCTTTTGGGCAATGCGTTGCCACCACACGGGCTAGCCATGCAAGGGCTGGCCCGTGTGCGTTTCAGCAGAGTGGCAACAGATCAAGGGGTTACGAACCGGGTGCAGTTTGCTGTGTGCCGACTGCGGGTTGTGTTGCTTGCGGCGCTTGTCGTGGGCGTGGGGTGGGAAGAGAATCAACCACTGGTGTGATCCCCTTTGCCTTGCTCGTTGAGCCAGTCGTTCACGATCCCACGATGGAAGCGAACGAGGCGCCCCAACCGAATGATGCCGGGAATCTGCTTGGCGTCTGTCATGTTGCGAATGTGGCGTTCGGAACACTTCAACATCCTGGCCATTTCCGGCACGTCGTAAGTGCCAGCTTCAATTGCCTGATGCTTTTCGTGGGCGTCGGTTGCAGTGACCATGTTGACCCCGTGTGTGAGATGGACGAGAAAAACTCTCGTCGCACACGGTAATAGATGCGTGATCTGAACGGGAAGTCGTCGGCTGCCGGTTTCCCGACTAAACCTCAGCAATTTACAGAATCAGATTGAACCAGGAACAATGGAGCGGAAGAAGCGTGTAAGTATTTCGTCGGCAAACAAAAATCGGGGTTTCCCGAATGAGTTTCCCGACGACTGTTGCGGATTTTGGCATTTAGTTGTACAAGGCGTTCTTGATTAATCCCTCACTCAAATCTAGTCCTGCTGCTGCTACTTGTTCTCTGAAGTCCTTGCAGCCTGGATTTTTTTTGAAGTGTTTGTGCAGTGTTTTCGGCCCCGAACACGGGTTCTTTTCCTTCTCTGCCCGAATCAATTCATGCACGTTGTGTTTTGCGACATCGGCTGGGGCCTTTGAATCGCATAGCTTGGGTCGCCCACCACTTCGCGGGGACTTCCCCTTTTCACCTTTCTTTACCGCAGCTTGATTCGATCCCCCACTTTGTCGAACCCCTGCTCTGTTGAATTCCCTTGCAGCCTCGCAAGTAATTCGACCTAGGGTTGCGTTCACGTCGTACATCGCTACCCAATTTTCATCAGCGACATTCGATGGCCCCCACGGACCTGTTTTTTGGTCTCGCACCATGCCGACTATTTCGTCAAAAAACAGTACATCCAGGTCGATGAGTTCAGCTAGATGGGTTTCTTGAGTTGCTTCCGTTTCGCCCCGCTTCTTGTTGGTTATCAGGACGAACAACTCGAAGGCTCGTCGGTAGCTTCTGAAGAGAAAAAGGTTCACTTCGTACAGCCCTTCAACCGAATCGTCAGTAGGCCAATGTCCACCCGCCTCGGCCATTGCAGTCCGGAACGCGGTCGATTGATCGTCAAGCTTGTTCAACAAACTGGCAACGAGGTTGCCAGTTCGGTATCTTCGCGGGGCTTGTCTGGTTAAACCGAGTAGTTCACGAAGGTGCTTGGCATAGTTTGCTAAGGAATTTGTGATGCGGTTTTGAACTTCAGGCGAAATGGCGGTCGGCTGTGCAGACGGAACAGGGCGGCGAGGTGCTTTGCTCATTGATGCTTCCCCTAGTGTGTTCGGCGGGCCGGTGTGCCTCACTTGCCACTAGGGGAAGCAAGCTCGGCACACCAGCTTTATCGGGGGTAATTACTTCCCCGGCCATGACAAGAATTTTACGGGGCATTCAAAACTTGAGGAATGCGATTTGCACAAATTTCCACATCTGCACACGCAGGCACTTAGCCAACTAAGTCTCCCGTCAGCGTTCCGCTTCTAACAAAGGTCTATCTTAGTTGTGGGAATTGATTGCATCTTCAAGCGGATCGAGAATAGAACTGGTGGGCAATCAAACCTGGTCAAATTGTTATTCCCTGCGGAATACGGGCCTGTACGACTCACCCCCCACGTAACTGTTCGATCAACCTTTTGTAGAACTCGGGATCAAATTCTCTGCTACCTGTTATCAGGTAAAACATACGCTCATCCTGATGGGCTTCTTGGCAACTTCGATAGCTGAGCCGGTGGCAATGACGGCACCCAAAGTATTTCGCATAGGGCGGTAGGTAGAGCTTGCCAACCCTGTGATTACACGCAACTCCGTTGATCGTGATCGGGCATGTGAACCACCACCGTTGTCCGCCGAATTGTGTAGCTGTCATCTGAACTCTAACGGGAATCGAAATGTCCTGTTTCTCATGCCAGCTATATTTCAAAGTGATGAATGCCTTTCCGAGTTCTTGAGTGAGGTCGTATCGGATCGAGGATGGCTTGGCGTTCGTTTTAGTCCAGGTGATTATCCCTGATGAGCGCAGACGGAAAATCTTCCGTAACGATCCAATCGGAAGAACCAATGATTCTTCGACGGTTTGTTTCGTGTCGAATCGAGTCCAGTGCCCATTTCCCACTCTGGACATCCTCCGTTTTCCCACTCTGGACATCCTCCGTAATCTTTTGCCAAAATCATATGGATTCCATGTGCTCAGCACGATTCACAACGCGACTGGGCTACCTGAAGATGGCGTCACCCCCCGAATCAATCGCCGCGAATTGGGTTCCCGATTATTCAAGGGTAGAGTTCACTTGATACGTGGAGAAATCATTTCACAATTGTTGATGATGATGATCCCTGCCGCCTCGGTCTCGTAAATCCCTTTGACTGAAATCTGTTGGCCGTGCAGTTTAAGGATCGAGAAGTCATGCCCAAGAACCGCATTGTCTTTGAAGTAGCAGTAGACTTTGTTCCCACTATCCAGCCTCAGAATAAGAATGGTTTTCTCTGGTGATGGATTTTTATCAAACGCCGAGGTGACACTCTTTATATCTTGCGTGATCATTTCTAGCCTGCCGGTGAAAACGCTCGGCTTATTGGCGGCGGACGCCGCCGGACGCCGCGCTGGACTTTTTGCCGGACCCTCCGGTGATATATCAGGGGCACGGCTTTCCCGTGTAACAACGATCGCCGTAATAACACACGCCATCAACATGGCTGCGAAAATAACACACGCAAAACTTAACAGCATGCTGTTGCGGTCCTTCGCCCGCCGAGCGGTACGAATTCGGCGGAGTACAATATCATCTTCATCTTCATCAACAACCTTGGTCTGGCGATTTTTCACAACCTTCACTGTTTTTTTGTGTTGGGATTGGTACGCGATGGCAGCCCCGATCAACCCCGCCGCTGCGAAACCGCCAGCCATGACTCCGGCGATCACGTGCGGTAAGGCGTTTTCGAGTCGTCCGGGGGACCACGGCTGGGCCAGTCGAATCATCCAATCGACGTTGATGACGGGCGAATACTGCGACACCAGCAGGCCCACGCCGCCGCCCACCGTGATGGCCAGGACGCCGAAAATAGCAGCGACGAAAATCATCAGCGGGTCGTTCTTGCTGGGCATCCCGCATTCCTCGTGCTTTGCCTTTTGCTTCTTTCCATCACGAAGCATAGACTACCGCCTTTGGGATTGAGTATCCACGAAATAAAGTCAGGAGTCCGGCCCATGTTCAACGGCGAAGAGTCGGTGCGGATCAAGTCACAACTCCCCCGCAACGAACTCCACCCCCTAATCGAAGACTCTTTATCCCGACTGGGCATGGTCGAGTTCCTCGGGCGCGGTGAGTTCCGCGTCTCGGCCCGGAAGTTCAGCACGTTCGCAACGGACGTGGACATGGACGGGAAGTTGTCGCAAGGTCGTAAAGTCGGGGAGTGGACCCTGCGGATTAGTTACGTGGTCAAGCCATCGGCGGTGTGCTGGATCATCGCGGTCATCGGGTTCTTCACCTGTTTGCTCGGCCCGCTGATCCTCCTCATGCCGTTCCTGGCCAAGAGCGACGTTCAGCGGGCGGTCGAAGTCGCGGTCCGGGAAGCAAGGGACGACGCCGAAGATGCGAGCTAGGATCACAAGTAAGCGCGTCGGTTAATCTCCCGGCATGGCGGGTGTGCCACGGATGGCCCGTGTGGTGCGTCATTCGCGGCACACCCGCCCAGTCTACTTTCTTCAGTCTTGTACTTCTTCCCACAGGTACGGTTGCTCACACTTCGATAGGTTCGGGAGTTGCTCCCGGTCGCACCAGTGCCGAAGCGTTTCGCAGAACTCCCGCTTGGCTGGTCAGGTGCGAGTAGTGCTTGTGAAGCATCGTAGTCGAGGAATGCCCCAACAGCGCCGCAACGGTCGCATCGGGCACACCCTTGGCAAGCGCGTTGGTGGCGTAAGTGTGGCGGTAGCCGTAAGCGATGGCGGACACCCCTGCCCTCTGACAAGCCCGGCGAACGGCAAGTCCGATCCCGTCTTTCGTCCACTTCGAGCCACGGGCGTTCCGCAGCAATTCGCCGGTGGGGAACTCCGCAACCTTCGCGGCCAACAGTTCCTTCGCCGTCGGTGTCAGGATGATGAGACGGGGCTTGCCGGAACTGTCCGCCGTCTTGTGATCGCAGAGCAACACGACCCCGTTCTTCAAATCCAAATCGGACGCGGTCAACCGTGACAATTCGGACGGTCGAGCGCCGGTTTCGTGGAGCAACACCAGTAACAGCCGCAATGAGGGCGTAGCGGCGTTGAGAAGCCGAAGGTGAGTCTCTTCATCGACAACCGCCTTCGTGCCACGGGAAGCCTTTGCAGGACGTTTAACGGCATGGAACGGGTTGTGTGCAATCAACCCCGCTTCCATCGCCCACTTGAACGCAGTAGCCACCGCGCCAATCAGGTTGTGCCGGTGACTCGACCCCCAGTCCGGTCGGTGGGTGAAGGCGATGAGTTTCGTCGCGGTCAATTCCGTTGCGGGGACTTCACCGAAGTGTTCAACAAACGGTTTCAAGAGGCCAACGTAGGCGGCCAGGGTGTTCGCCTTCACCCGCACCCGAGCATCAGCCAGGAAGCCATAGGCCACGCTTTTAGCTGTAGGAGTATGTGGGTTTTCTACCGCATGTGGATTGGAAGCGGGTGTCAGCACTGAAATGTTCGCCATCAACCGATGCCAAGCTTCTTGAGCCGCCTTCTTGTTCTGCTTCCCCTTCACGCCCAGTGAAACAGAGTTGCCGTTGACCGTCGCATACCAGCAATCTTTTCCAGTCCGATACCACGCCCCATCGCTTTGCCGTGCCATGCCGGGAACCCCGGCGAGACCGAATTCACTGCCCGAATTCACTGCCCTGCGACCATCGCAAGGAGTGGCAACGTGCGGAAAAGACTAGGATTCTAGGCATCGCGGCGTGGAGCAGCCCGGTTAGCTCGCCAGGCTCATAACCTGGAGGTCGTAGGTTCAAATCCTACCGCCGCAACTTGTTTTTCTAGACCATACAATCGACGTAAACCCAAACAGAACAAGCCCTTGCGAATTCCGCAAGGGCTTGTTCTGTTTCCACTCTCTGCAGAACGGGGGCAACCAGGGGACACCATAGCAATTGTATTGCGGTTGTGTCGCTGGACCCTCTCCGAAGAATTCTGTTGGAGGGTCAACGATGGCTTGGCTTGAAGAGAAAGGCAGTTCGTTTCGGATCGGCTTCCGATTTTCGGGAAGCAAACACTACTTCCATCTCAAAACTTTCGATCGACGAGAGGCCGAAGCAACGCTTGGCCGGTTCGAGTCGAATTTTCAACTGATCGAACAAGGTATACTTGACGCGCCCCCGGACGAGGCCGACCTGGGGACTTACATCCTCTCGGGCGGAAAGCTCGCCGACCTGTTCGACAGCTATCTACGAGATTACCCGAAAGGCTCGAAAGAAGCGACGACGCTGAAAACGGAACGGATCTATCTCGCGCACTTTCGTCGTTTGTTGGACTCCCGAACCCGCCTCATCGAATTCACCACGCAGATGATGCAGTCCTACGTCGATGCCCGATCCCAACACGTCGTCCCTGAAACCATTCGTAATGAGATCGGGACGTTCGCGTCGGTTTGGAACAAGTGAGCGGTCCCCCAAAGGATGATTCCGACGCCCGCTCCGACCGGCGGGTTGGTCTATCCCAAGTCGCGGACGAAACCCCCGTTCCAGACGCGGGAACAGATCGAACGACAACTCAAGAAACGAGCCTTGCTGCCAGAGGAGCAGACTGAGTTGTGGGGCTGCCTGTTCCTGACAATTCCTGAGATCGAAGCGGTTTTGGAAATTGCGAATGCGCGAGCACGAATCCGAACGGCATATCCGATGTTCCTCTTCGCGGCTCACACGGGCGCGAGGCGGAGCGAAATCCGCCGCTCGCTCATCACCGACTTCGACTTCGAGAACAAGACGGTGCTGATTCGTGAGAAAAAGAAGGAACACGATAAAAGGGAAACGTACCGGACGGTGCCCATGTCAACCACGCTCGAAACCGTGATGCGGGACTGGTTCGCGGACCACCCTGGCGGGCAACACACGGTCTGTACTGCCGCCGGAAGCCCGATCACCGAGCATTATTCCACGAAGCTGATCGTCAACGTTTTGAAGCAGTCAGCGTGGAGCATCCTGCCGGGGTGGCACTGTTTTCGACACTCGTTCATCTCGAACTGTGCGGCACGGGGCGTCGATCAGCGGATGATTGACGCCTGGGTCGGCCATCAGACCGAAGCCATGCGACGCCGTTACCGGCACCTGATTCCGGCCGTTTCACAAGCCGCGATTGCAACAGTATTCGGGTGACACAGTCGAACGGCATACGAAGAACCCCGGCAAATTGTTGCCGGGGTTCTTCGCGGTGTCGTTAAGCAGTTCGCGGATGCAGTTGGCGGCTATTTCACCCGGCAAATCGTTGCAGGGTTTCTTCGCGGTGTCGTGGCTCTTTCGTTTTGGAAATTCAGACTTGTTACAGTGGACCCCATACACACGACCAAAAAACCGCGTTCGAGAACTCCCGTTCTGACCCGCGTGATGTTGGGGGTCATCGTCCTGTCCCGGCACGTTGC